>CAMDEX010000132.1 GCA_945897075.1 Litorilinea aerophila | reverse complement strand
ACATTCCCTAAGCGCCCACGTCAAAAAGTGGTCGTCAAGGGCAAAAAAACCACCAAAGCAGCCTGATTTCGGCTCCATTGGTCATCTATTACCCTTCTTCTTCACCTCATCCTTAAATGAGGTCTCTTCAAATTGTCAAAAGTCCAATGCTAAACTCGTAACGGTTGTTGCAATAAACACAATCGGAGGAGGAGATGCCAAGAGATGAGCACTCTTTTGGAAGTAACAAAAGCAGAGTATCTCGAAGGATATCGCTTGCTTGTCTGGTTCAATGACGGCGCCGTCAAGATGATTGATTTGAGCGGTTATCTATACAAACCGCATCTCGCGCCGTTAAAAGAGTACGGGCGTATTCGCCACTTCCAGATCGATCTCGGCACAATCATCTGGGAAGGCGAGATTGATATTGCCCCTGAATATCTCTACAATATCGCGACCGATACCTTACGCGCAGGGGATCGTTCACAATGGGAATGGGGCGAAGCGTACCCGGCAGAGGCGCTGCGCCCCCATTTTGAAAATCTCACGCTGGCGTAAGCCATCAATCCCACCCCCTTCTTTCTACCCATACGTCTGCATCCCTAACGGCAAGTGGCCGGCGTCGTTTAGACCGGTCACCTGTCGGCCCAGAACCGTCTTCCAATCCACCCGGCACAGCCCACAATTGAAGATGTCAAAGCGGGCAAACTCCTCGCCCGCCAAGTCCAGCGCCCGGCAGAGCAGATAGCGGATGACGTTGCCGTGGCAGACGAGCAGCGTCATGCCCTCCTGCGTGTCGTCCACAAAGTAGCGCTGGTACGCGCTGTCCAGCCGGGCGCGGCTGGCTGCAACCGCTTCTGGCGTCAAGTGGGCAAAGTGTTCGGCCAGATGGGGCGGGATGGCGGGGGTACATTCCCACAGATCTTCGGTGTATTCGATGGTGAGACTGGGATGACGGGTAGCGACAATCTGCGCCGTCTCTGCCGCCCGGTGCAATGTGCTGGCAACGATGCGGGTGATGGGATAGTCCGCCAGCCGTTGTGCGACCAATTCCGCCTGCTGGCGGCCCAGTTCCGTCAAGTGCCCACCCAGCGGACGCGGGCGCTCGGGCGCTTCCTGGCCGTGGCGCAACAGCCAGATTGTGCGTAGAAGTTGGATATCCATTTTTCACACCACCGGTTTTCTGCGGCCAAAGAGGAGGGTGGGCGTCGCAATCCCCACCCCAATCGCCGCCAAAATCAGCGCGGTTTTGGTGGCGTTGAAGCTGATGTTCCACAAAATAGCGCCGCCAGCATCGCTGTTGCTGGCCGCGGCCAATTGCAGCAGACCCAACATTGTGCGAAAGGCGAAAGTGCCCGGCACCAGCGCAATCGCGCCGGGAACAGTAAAAACAGGGGTGGGGGCCTTCCAGAGGCGGGCGCAGCCAACACCCAAAAAGCCGATCAGCACAGCCCCGGCCAGGGTAGCGGCCTCGATGCCAAGCCCGTAGCGCATCAGCAGCGTGCGCAGAGCGTGGCCCAATGCGCCGTTGACAAAACAGGCGGCCAGTGTACGCACAGGCACGTTGAAAAGAATGGCAAAGCCCAAAGCCGCCACCCCTGCCCACAGAGCATCCCGGCCCAGTAACCAGAGCAGTGCAAGATCGACTGTCACAGCCCAGTCACCCCCACCAAACGCATAGCCAGCCAGAGGCCCAGGGCAATGCCCAGCGAGATCAGCGCACCGGTCACGCCGCGCGCCAGACCGATCAGTACGTGGCCCTGGATCAGATCCTCGGCCGCGTTGATGAGGGGCACCCCCGGCACCAGCAAAAGGACCGACGCAGCCAGCGCAATCTGCCGTCCGTCACCGCTGCCGTAGCGCACAAAAAGAGCGGCCAGGGAACCAGCGACCAGCGCGGTGGCAATCACAATCACAAGCGGATTGAAATGGTGTCTGGACAACTGCTGGCGCACCGCCATAGCGCTGCCCGCGGCCACAAAGGTCGCGCCAAAGACCGGCCAATCGCCGCCCAGCAGCCGGCTGAAAGCCGCACAGGCCAGCCCAACCATTGCCACCACCAGCCAGCGGGGATAGTGGGGCGGCGTACCCACAATGCGCTCCAATTCAGAACGCACCTGCACCCGCGCCAACTCCCCGGCCACCACACGCCGAGTGAGCCGGTCTATTGCGGAAACTTTGGTCATATCCACGCCCAGATGGACGACCCGGCGCACTTTTGTGCGAAACTCCTCCCCGCTGATGGTGGAGACGAACAACCCATTGGGCGAGACCACAATGTCCATCCAATTGCAGCCCAGGGCCGTGCCCAGCCGGTGTACAGTCTCCTCCACCCGTTGGGCCTCCGCGCCGTATTGCAACAGCAATTGTCCAGCCCAGAGGGCCAGATCGATCACATCGCGCAGTTCTTCGCGGGGGAGCGGCTGGGGTGGGACGGTTTGCGTCGGTTCGCTGGACATCACAAAATTTCCTCCTGCTACTCCATACGCAGCGCGTCCGCCGGCTGCGTCCGCCCCATCCGCCAGGCCGGGTAGAGACCGGCCAACAGCGCCGCGAACAGCGCAATCCCAAAGGCGTTTACAAAGTCGCCCGCCTGGAGTTGCATGGAAAGCGTCCAGCCAAAGGAGCGCAGATTGATAATGTAGATTAATACCAGTGAAAGCAGAAAGCCGGTGGGCATGGCGATCAACCCAGCCACACCGCCCAGCAGACCGGTCTCCAGCAGCGTCAGCCGCCAGAGTTGACGGCGGGTCATGCCGGTGGCGCGCAGGACGCCGATCTCCCGGCTGCGCTCCAATTGCAGACTCATCAGCGTAGAAAGGATGCCGATGAAAGCCACCAGCGTTGCCAACAGACGCAGGGCGAAGGTAATGGCAAAGGTGCGGTCAAAGACATCCAGCGCGCTCTGGCGGGTGCCCCGGTTGCTGCGGATGACCAGTTCAGCCCGGCCTGCAAAGGCGGTGCGCAGCTCGGCCACTTTGCCGTCCACATCCGCGCCCGGCTCCACAAAGAGCGCCACAGCCGAGACAGTCGTATCTTCCCAGTTGGCCCGGTAAACGGCATCCGCCATCAGCAGAGCGGGCTGCACGTCAAAGTCGTAGGCTACGCCCACCACCGGAAAGGGCAGCGCTCCCGCGTCGGTGTAGAGCGTCACCGCTTCGCCCAGTTGCAGCCCGTAACGGTTCGCCATCGGCTCGTTGACGACAACCCCGCCCGCCTCCACCGCTTGCCAGGTGACAGTTGTATCCCCTACCGCCGTCTTGTAACGGCGATCCTCCCCGGCCAGGTCTTTGAGGATGCCCGCCACCCGCACGTCCAACTCTGTGCCGTCGGGTAGCCGGGCCGCCACCGCCACCTCCCGGCTGGTGGAGGCGTCAATCACCCCGGCAAAGGCCATCAACTCTCCGGCCAGTGCCGCGTCCAGGACGGCAGTGGTGCGGTTGGCCCCCAGCGTCGGCGCAGAGACAAAAATGTCGGCTTGCAGCACATCGTCCAGCCACTGCTCCACCGTCAGGCGAAAACTGCCAATCATCACACTGACGCCGATGATGACGCTCACCGAAATCATCAGCGCGGCGATGGCGACGGATGTGCGGCTGAGTGAGCGCACGATATCGCGCGGGGCCATCCGGACGACAATCCCCAGCCGTTGGCCGATCAACCGTTGCAACCCAGCCATCAGCCAGAGCGTCGTGCCCGGCGTGAGCAGGGCAATACCGATAATCAGCCCGAAGAGACCCGCAAAGGAGAGCACCAGATTGCCGGCCGGGATGAGCAGCAACCCGCCCACAATGACCAGCAGACCGCCCGCCCCGCTCACCCAGGGCAGGACGGTCAGCGCACGCTGCTCCACATCCGAGCGTTTGAGCGCGCCGGCGGGCGGTACGCCGGTGGCCTCCCAGGCGGGGATGGCGGCGGCCAGCAGCGCGGCGGCCATCCCGCTCACCCCACCTTTGACGAGCGTCCAGATGGGAATCGAAATATCGCGCACGGCCACCACAAAGAAGAGATCGTTGACGGTTTGGGTCACCGCGCTGACCGCGCCCCGGCCCAGGAAGACGCCCAGCGCCAGCCCCAGCCCCGTCCCCAGCAGACCGAGCAGCCCGGCTTCCAGCAGAATCATCCCGAAAATTTCGCGCTGGGTCATGCCCAGGGCGCGCAGGCTGCCGATGACTGGGCGGCGCTGGACGACGCTGAAAGTGACGGTATTGTAGATGAGAAACATCCCCACCAGCAGGGCCAGCAGGCTGAGCGCGGTCAGGTTGAGGCTGAAGGCGGCGGTCATTTCGGCCACTGTGCCGTCCCGCGCCGCCGAGGAGATCAGACGGGCGTCCGGCGGCAACAGGGCGCGGATGGAGGCCAGAATCGTCGCGCCGGCCGCGCCATCGGGGACGATCAGATCGATGCGATCCAGCCGCCCCACTTTGCCCAGCACCTCCTGGGCCGTGGCAATGTCGGCGATGAACAGCCCGTCCAGCGCCCGTCTGCTCAGGTCGTCGGCGGGTTGCAGCAGACCGGCAATCGTCAGGTCGTGGGCGGCCACACCGATCTGAATACGCAGGCTGTCACCCGGACGCAGGCCGTAGCGGGCCGCCGTCTCTGCGCTGAGCAGCACTGTGCCCGGCTGGACGAGCAGCGCGCTCAGGAAGCCGCCGCCCGTGTCTATGCGCGTCTCGCCGCCCAGATAGCTACGGAAGGGCGGCTCGGCGAAGGGGTCCACGCCCAGCAGACGCATCGGCTGGGCGTCCAGGGCTGGCGCGGCCACGTACTCCTCCACCAGCGGTGCGCTGAGCCGGTAGCGCAGGTCGCGGCGCAGATCCACATAGACCTGTTCGTCTATACCGGCCGGCCCGCCGACGATCTGGTGGGTGGCTTTGCCGGTGATCGTTTCCGTGCCCAGGGCAAAGGCGCGCTGCGCCGAACTGTTGGCCAGGTCAATGGCGACAATCATCGCCACACCGATTGCCACGCCGATGACGAGGAAGGCGGACTGCAGGGGGCGTCGCCAGGCGTGTCGCCAGGCCAGGCGCAGGAGGGGACGCAGAGATGTCATAAGAAGTCCAGCGCAGAGGCGCGCAGGGAGCGGAGGCAGCGCGGAGAAAGGGCGCAGATTTTCTCCTGCATTGCGCGGCGTTGCCTCCCTATTTTCTCCACCACCACAGACTTTCGATCCGCAAATGCTGTCATCCGTCTTCTACCTTTCTCACAAAATGCTGTGCAGAAAAATCTCCATTCTCGTTGCCGACCAGCACGGCCGCGGGCGCACCGACAGCGGCCCACCAACAGCGGGTGAAGAGTGCCGCCAGCACAGTACCCACAAAAGAGGAAAATGTCAAGAGAAACTTCGATTGACAGGATTCCATTTTCATCGTATGCTGACAATCAGATCACAGTTTCCGAACCGATCTGGGAAAATATGCACTGAAAGAATGAGCAAGCCTATGACCACCGCCCTTGTCTACGACCCTTTCAATTTGCAGCACACCTTCCCCCGCCACCCGGAACATTCGGGGCGGTTGGAGGGGACGTGGCGTTTGCTGGAAGCCGACGGCATTCTGGCGCGGCTGCTGCGCGTGGAGAGCCGCGCCGCACCCATTGAGGCCATCACAGCCGTGCATACAGCCCACTATGTGGAACAGTTGGAAAAGATGGCGGCCCGGGGCGGGGGCAAAGTGGACCCGGATACATACGTGGTGGGGGCGACCTGGCAGGCCAGTCTGTTGGCCGCGGGTGGGCTATTGGCTGTGACCGATGCGGTGCTGAGCGGGCAGGCCGACAACGGCTTTGCGCTGGTGCGTCCGCCCGGCCACCACGCCCGCCCGCACACGGGGATGGGTTTCTGTCTCTTTGGCAATGTGGCGATTGCCGCCCGCCACGCCCAGAAAGTCCACGGCGCGGGCCGGGTGCTAATTGTGGACTTTGACGTGCATCACGGCAACGGCACCCAAGAGATGTTCTGGGACGAACCGTCAGTGCTGGTCTTCAACACCCACCAGTTCCCCTACTATCCCGGCAGCGGCGATCTGGACGAGACGGGCGTTGGAGCGGGTGAGGGTTATACCGTCAACCTGCCCCTGCCGCCCGGTGTGGGCGATGCGGGCTATCTGGCCGCGTTCCAGCAGGTGTTGACCCCCATTGCCCGCCGATTCCAGCCTGATCTGATTCTGCTCTCGGCTGGCTACGACGCGCACTGGATGGATCCGCTGGCGGAAGAGCGGCTGAGCGTGACAGGCTACGCGGCGCTGGTCGGTGAATTGATGGCGCTGGCCGATGAACTATGCGCAGGGAAACTGGTGGGCGTGTTGGAAGGGGGCTACAACCTGGACGTGTTGCCCCACTGCGTCCTGACCACCCTGCGCACTCTCAGCGCCGACCTGGCGGGCATCAGCGATCCCTTTGGTCCTCCGCCCGGACGCAAGACGGACGTGACCGATCTTTTGGCAGCGGCCCGCCGTTTGCATTCAGTGAACAGTAATCAGTGAGCAGTAGGCGTGCATCGCCACTGATTACTGTTCACTGTTCACTTCCGTACTTCCCCTACCGGTTTCAGATTGATCCCCTCTCCCCAGACTTCGCGCACAGTGTCCAGATAGAAGAGATAGTTGTCCAGGGAGACATCGGGCGGCACCCGGTGATCGCAGAAACCGACGAAGCCGCCCTCCTCCACCAGCGGCAGCAGACGGTGTACCTCCCGCTGGATATTCTCCTTTGACTGGGCCAGGATGTGCTTGTCAAAACCGCCCATCAGCAGCAAATCTTTGCCGTATTGGGCGCGGAATTTGACGGGATCGCCGCCCCACGTGCCCACTTCCAGCGGAAACATACAGTTCACGCCGGCGTCCAGCCAGTGCGGGATGAGCAGATCGATCTTGCCGTCGCAATCCACCCAGACCAGATCGACGCCGTAGCGATGGAGCAGGTCGGTGATGCGCCGGTAGTGGGGCACCATATATTTCTTGAAATGCTGGGGGCTAAGCAGCGGACCAGCGTTGTAAGCCATATCCTCCCACATCCCGCAGGCGTCAAAGTGGCCGCCCGTCTCCAGAATGCGGGTGAGGGTGCCGATGATACAGTCGGCTTCCGTTTCGATCATCTCCTCGAACCAGGCCGGGTCGTCATAGACCACCAGCGAAAGATTCTCCACACCCATCCAATTGCGCAGCCAGCCGTAGAGACTGCCGCCAGGCAGCACAGCCAACGTCTCCCGGCTCGGGTCGCGCCAGACTTTGACCCGTTCGTCCCAGTCGTCGGGGTAGCGGGCCGGGTTGGTCGGGTCCAGCCGGGGCGCGAAATGTTCCTTCCAACTCGCCCGATCCGTCAGTTTGTGGCTGACGGGCAGGGGAATCGAGCTGAGAAACTTGCGGCGCAAGACCTGCACACCGTCAGCCTGCTGGCGCAATTCGTACTCGCCCCGATCCTCCAAAATTATCTCCTCAAAGCCGGGGGCCAGGCCGCTGGTGACACCCACGGCCCGCTGGCCCGCTTCGATGCCGGAATCCATCCCAAAAAAGTCGTCGCTGGTCAGCCGGTTCACCGATGCGGGCAGCCCCTGTTCCTGCCAGATGGGCAGGGTTTCGTCCCAAAAGCCGAAGTCCATTATCGGGGAACGGTCACGCGGCTGATAACGCATTGTGGCGGAAAAACGTTGGCGGTCATTCATTGGAGAACCTCCTGCGTGCGGAATGGGGGAGAATAATGAATGGTGAATTGTGAATGGTGAATTGTGAATGGTGAATGAGCGACAGTGACGATCTGCCACCTGCTACCTCCTCACCATCCTATCCAACAAATGTTCCAGCGCGGCGGCGGGGTTGATGCAGCGCCCGCAGTGAACCGGGGATGTCTGGATGATTGTGCTGTGGGGCGCGCAAATCCAGTGGAAGCGGTCGGCCTGCGGCAATGCGCCGATGGCTCCTTCCCCGGCGCAGATGGCGGGGATGGTTGCCAGGGCGGCGCACGCGCCCTCTACGTCAAAGCCGGGGGGGGCCAGCGCGGCCAGCAATGCCTGATCCAGCGCGGTGGCCGCGGCCAAAAAGCGTTGTGTGCGGCAAAAGAGGATGACCCCGGCGTTGAGGAATTCACAACGTTCCACACGGGGCACAACGCGCAGCACTGCGTAATCGTAGGTGGCGATCCCGTCAGCCATTGGCTTTGCGGCCCTTCTCCGCTTCTTGGGCAAAAACAGCCGACGCAGCCAGCCGGGCCGTCAGATAGCCCACATAGCCCTGGCGCTGGGCCGCGATATCGGCGAAAATCGCCTCGCCCCCCAGCCATGCGTCGGGGATGGCAGCCACCAGCCCGGCCCAATCCAGCCCGGCGAGGGTCGCTTTGGCCTGCTGGTCCGCAACCAGCAGATCACCGGCGCGGGGGAGCAGGACGTGCTGGCGGCTCATCGGGAAGGGGTTGGCTGCGCGTTCGACGTAGCCCGGCCAGTTGTGGTGAAAATAGAGGGACGCGCCGTGATCGATCAGCCAAAGCTGCTGCTCCCAGATGAGCAGATTGACGTTGCGCGGGGTACGATCCACATTCGTCACCAGCGCGTCGAACCAGACAATTTGGGCCGCTTGCTCTGGCGAAAGGGGAAATTTGAGCAGCGCGCTGTATTCCAGCGCACCGGGCAGATAGGCCATGCCCAGATTCAGCCCCACGCTGCCCCGCAACAAATCCTGAATCTCCGGGTCTGGCTCCGAACGGCCAAAATGTTCATCCATGCGGATCAGGACGATCTCTGGGACTGTCAAGCCCAGGGCACGGCCAATCTCGCCAGCCAGTAGCTCGGCGATGAGGGCTTTGCGTCCCTGGCCCGCACCGGCGAATTTCATCACATACTGCTCTCCATCGTCCGCTTCGACAACGGCGGGCAGAGAGCCGCCCTGACGCAGGGGCGTGACGTAGCGCTCGGCCTGGACGGTACGAATCGAAAACGGGGGCATCTGTCTACTCCGAGAAAAGAGGGGCGCAGATTTTTCTTTTAGAACACGGATTGCAGAATTGACGGATTTGCTCTGCGTAATCAACGTTCATCTTAGAACACGGATTGCAGAATTGACGGATTTGCTCTGCGTAATCTGCGTTCATCTGCGTCCAAAAACTTTCGGGTGTATTCAAAATCAGTTAAGGACTCTATAGCCGCGGATACTGGGCAGCGCGGATGGGTCTGTGTGAGACGAGACAAATCCGCGCTACCCACTATCCGCGGCTGTAACACCCGTCTTGTAACTAATTTTGAATGCACCCCAAAACTTTCTTGGAACTACTCTGATCGGGATGGATCGGCGCAGATTCCAGGGGATATGATAGCCCCGCCGATTCGAGAAGTCAATTGGGGCGAAGCTCGCGGTTTCCCGGCCTTCTCCTTCTGGGGTAAAATGGCAGAGGTTCGACTTTGCGGAAAAAGTCGAACCGCCAGGATTTACGCAGTTACTCCTGGCGCTGTTCCCGACTGCGTAAGTCCTGACTTCTTGTACGCAGAACCGTGCCGCGCACGCAACCGACGAAAGCAGCCACAATGAGTGAAGCATTGCAGCCCGACAGACTCCGTGAAGCGCTGAAACAGGTGATTGACCCGGAAATTTTTGAGAATATCGTTGATTTGGGGCTGGTCTATGGCATCGAAGTGCTGCCCGAAGCACAGGCGCGGGTGACGATGACCCTCACCACACCCCACTGCCCGATGGGGCCAGAAATCATTGAGAACGTGCAAAAGGTGATCAAGGCCGAGGGCGCGGCCTCGGTGGACGTCAATATCATCTGGGAGCCGATGTGGACACCGGAGATGATGACCCCGGCGCTGAAGGCCCAGCTAGGCATCGGCGTGGAAGAGCCGCAGTTTGTGATCGAATTGCCGCCCCCGCCCCCGCCGGTTAAAAAGAAAAAGGGACTCCTGTCCCGCATCTTTGGGGGATAGACGGCAGACAGATGACCGCAGACAGATGACCGCAGACAAACGACCGCAGACGGCGCTATGCACTGTGTCACCCATTCACCTTGTCACCCTGTCAAGTCCATTTATGGAGGCTGAAAAGAACTCTACCATGCCCAATCGCACACAAGTCTTCGCCCACCGGGGGGCCAAAACAGTGGCACCGGAAAATACCCTGCCCGCCTTCCAGAAGGCCATCGAGATGGGCGCGGCCGGCATCGAACTGGACACCCAGGCCACCGCCGACAGCCATCTGGTCGTCCTGCACGACTTTCGCCTGGAACGCACCACCACCGGCAGCGGTCTGCTGCGCGAGCAGACACTGGCCCAGTTGCAGGGGGTGGACGCCGGCATCCGCTTCCATCCAGCCTTCGCTGGGACGCTCATCCCCACCCTGGAACAGCTTTTCGATACGGTGGGCGACCGCTGCCGGGTGAATGTGGAGATCAAAAATATGGACTGGGACGGCGGGCCGGAGGTAGACCTGCTCGTCCCGCTGATCCAACGGCGCAAACTCCACGAGCAGGTGATCGTCTCCAGCTTCAACCCCATCGCCCTGCTGAAAATGCGCTGGGCCGATCCCTCCATCGCGCTGGGACTGCTCTCCTCCGAGGAGCTACCGCTCTTTCTGCGCCGGGCCTGGCTGGGGCCGCTGATCGCGCCGGAAGCGCTGCACCCGCACCACAAAATGATCGATGAGGAATACATGCGCTGGGCGCGCAGCCAGGGCCATTACGTCAACACCTGGACGGTCAACGACCCGGACGAGGCGCGCCGATTGGCCGGGCTGGGCGTGGATGTGATTATGTCCGATGTGCCGGATGTGATGATGGCGGCGATTGGGGAGTAGGGGTTGGAGATTGGAGATTGGACAGCCAGTCCCTGCCCGAATCTCTGTGCTACTTATGGAGCGCACAGCAACTCTCCCAAGTCGTCCCGGACGGCTATGGCGCGGTGTGGAGTGTCATCCGCTCTCAACAGATCGCCGGGGCCAGTCACAATGTGGCCACTGGCAAGATGCGTGGAACAGCGATCCATCCCAAATTGTTACAGATGTCTATTACCTGCTGGCCGGGTAGGGTGACGACCCGGCCAGTGCGAGGGGGAAAATGCAACCGGTACGATTGGCCGTCGTCGGCGTAGGACTGATCGGCGTCAGGCACGCAGAGCTGATGCGCAGCCACGAAGGGTGCGCCCTCGTCGGCCTCTGTGATGTGGATCCCAGCCGGCGGGCCGTGGCCGACAGCTTCGGCGTGCCCTTCTACTCCTCCGTCGCAGAGCTGATCGAGCGGGAACGGCCTGCGGGCGTCGTCATCGCCACCTCCAACGACACCCACGCGGCTGTGGCCGAGATTTGTGCGCGGCGGTCGGTGGATGTGCTGATCGAAAAACCCATTGCCAGCACATTGGAGCAGGCGCACAGAATTGTAGACACGGCGCAAGAATCTGGAATTCAGGTGCTGGTCGGCCATCACCGCCGCCACAACCCGCTGATACAGAAGACGCGGGAACTGCTCGCTGACGGCGCGCTGGGCCGACTGATTGGGGTCTCTATCCTCTGGGCGCTGCTGAAACCGGACGACTATTTCGACGTGGGCTGGCGGCGGGAGCAGCCTGGCGGCGGCCCGGTGCTGATCAATCTGATCCACGAACTGGACAGCCTGCGCTTCCTCTGCGGGGAGATCACAGAAGTCTACGCCCGCACAAGCTCGGCTGTGCGCGGCTTTGCGGTGGAGGATTCGGTGAGCATCGCCCTGCACTTTGCCAGCGGCGCACTGGGCACACTCCTGGCCTCGGACGCGACGCCCGCGCCCTGGTCCTACGAGGCGACCACTGGCGAAAATCCAGCCTACTTTCGCACCCACGAAAATTGCTACACTTTCCTGGGCACGGCGGCTTCCCTGGCCTTCCCCCGCATGGAACTTTGGCGCTATGCCGACGGTAGCCGCCAGGGCTGGAAAGAGCCGATGGAGCGCTTGGCTGTGGAGGTGGCCGGGGCGGATCCCCTGACCCGGCAACTGACCCACTTCTGCCGGGTGATCCGGGGGGAAGAGACGCCCCTGATAGACGCCGAGGACGCCACGAAATCCCTGGCCGTGGCCCTGGCCGTACAGAAGTCCGCCCATATAGAGCTGCCGGTCCAGCCGGCGCTGGTGGGTGGGGGGTGAAGAGGAGATCGGCGCGGTGGTGTATGTGGGGAATGTAGCGCTGCCCACGCTTGCAATGGGTACAGAAGCGTTTGCTTACAATGCAAAAGTAATGAGGAGCGTTTGGCAATGAATAGCAAATCCTATGGTCGGGTTTTTGCAATGAAATTTGCAGGTGTATACCCACTATACGTTCACAAGGCAGAACGCAAGAATCGCACGAAAGAGGAAGTAGACCAGATCATCTGTTGGCTGACTGGCTATAGCCAAACGGGCTTGCAGGAGCAGATCGAAGAGGAACACGATTTTGCAACCTTTTTTGCCCAAGCGCCAGCCATCCATCCCAACAGTTCGCTTATCAAAGGCGTGGTGTGTGGTGTGCGCGTGGAAGAAATCGAAGATCCGTTGATGCAACAGATACGCCATTTGGACAAGCTGATTGATGAACTCGCCAGAGGAAAGGCGATGGAGAAGATTCTGCGCCAATAATCTACGCCAATAAGAGGAATTATGAAACTTCTGCTCACTTCTGCTGGCATTACCAACGACAGCATTCGTAACGCCCTGGTTGGTCTGCTGGGCAAACCGATTGCCGAGGCCAGTGCCCTCTGCATTCCCACCGCAGCCTACGCACACCCGATGGCCGGTCCTGGCGCGGCGTGGCGCTTCATCAGCGGACAAGAACCCGAAACCCCCATGTGCGAGTTGGGTTGGAAGTCTCTGGGTGTACTGGAGCTCACCGCACTGCCCAGCATCAACAAAGAACGCTGGGTCTCCTGGGTCCGAGAGACAGACGTGCTGCTGGTGAATGGCGGCGACCCGTTGTATCTGTGCTACTGGATGCGCCAGTCCGGGCTGGCAGACCTCTTGCCGTCCCTGGCCGCGGTCTGGGTGGGGCTGAGCGCCGGGAGTATGGTGATGACCCCTCGCATCGGGAAGGAGTTTGTCGGCTGGAAGCCGCCCAGCGATGGCGATGAAACGCTGGGCCTGGTTGATTTTGCGATCTTTCCGCACCTGGATCACGAGATGCTACCGGAAAACACGATGGCTGATGCAGAAAGATGGGCCGCCCGCATGCCGGTGCTGGCCTACGCCATTGACGATCAGACCGCCATCAAAGTGGCCGACGGAGCGATTGAGGTTGTCTCGGAAGGCCACTGGAAACGGTTTGCGCCCTAATGCCCGGTAATCCGCGGGGAAGAGACGCGCCTGATAGACGCCGAGGATGCCACGAAATCCCTGGTCGTGCCCCTGGCCGTGCAGGAATCCGCCCGCAAATGGATACCTGTCAAGCCAGCGATTTTGTTCCCAGACAGTGAACTACACCACCGACTACTCCACGGATGCCTTCAACGATTTCCCACTTTCACCCTGCCGGATGCACTCGATACGGTGATTGAGCTGGAGCAGCTACAGGATTCCGCCCAACCAATATAGCAGATGACTCTGCTGCAAAGGCCATTGGAGCCACTGATGAACGCTGACGAATTGCAAGGAGACCCCATGCCCCATCCCCAACCCGACGGCTTTCTCACCCTTCCCGCCACCGGCACAGGCCCCGGTGTATTGGTTCTCCACGCCTGGTGGGGACTCAACGACACAATCAAAGCCGTCTGCACCCGGCTGGCCGATGCCGGTTTCGTCGCCTTTGCACCGGACCTTTACCACGGCAAAGTGGCAGCAACGATTGCCGAGGCTGAAGTTCTGGGCCGCACGGTAGATGCCAACTACCTTCAGGTCAAAGCCGAAGTCGCCGAGGCGGCGCAGTTCCTCCACGAACAGACGGCCCCCTCCGACCGGGGAGTGGCTGTAATCGGCTTCTCCCTGGGCGCTTTCTTTGCCCTGTCCCTGGCCGCCGCGGACCCCGAACGCATCCGTTCCGTCGTCCTCTTCTACGGCAGCGAGGGGACAATGGGCAGCGATTTCAGCAATTCCAGAGCAGACTATCTCGGCCACTTTGCCGAAAACGACGAGTACGAACCCCAATCGAATGTGGACCTTTTGGCGGAAGCCCTGGGCCGTGCGGGCCGCCCAGTGACTTTCCACAGCTACCCGGACACGGGACACTGGTTCTTTGAACCCGATGTCTCGCAAGCCTACAATCCAGCAGCGGCCAGTCTGGCCTGGGAACGAACCCTGACCTTTCTGCATCATTCATCCACCCTGTGAGTCCTGCTATGCCACAACCCACACTCGATCCCCTCACCGCCCGCTGGCGGCCTGAATTCCCCGGCCTGGAACGCAGCGTCTACATGAACACCTGCTCGCTGGGCCAGCTCAGCCGGCGCAGTATGGACGGGATGCAGCGCTTTCAGGAGCAGTGGCTGAGTTACGGGGCCAGCGCCTGGTACGAACTCTGGCTGGGCGAGATGACCGATGCCCGCGCCCGCTTTGCCCGCCTCGTCAACGCCCAACCCCACGAAATCGCCATTTTGCCCAGTGTGGGGGTGGCGCTCAGCGTCATCGGCAGCAGCCTGGACTTCTCCGCCCGCCCGGAAGTCGTCGTCACCGAAATGGACTTCCCGACGATCCCCTACCAGTGGATGGCGCGGCGCGAGGAGGGCGCGCAACTGCGTCTGCTTCCCTCGCCAGACCGGGTGCAGGTGCCGTTAGAAAGTTTCGCCCAGGCCATCGGCCCGCGCACCGCGCTGGTCGCCACCACCCACGTCTTCTTCACCAGCGGCTGGGTGCAGGATATCGCGGCTATCAGCGCCCTGGCCCACACCGCCGGCGCGCTCTGTCTGGTGGACGGCTACCAGGCCGCCGGGCAGATTCTGGTAGATGTGAAGGCCGCGGATGTGGACGTTTACATCAGCGGCGGACTGAAGTGGCTGCTGGGCGGGCCGGGGATCGTCTTTATGTATGTGCGCGAAGAACTGATTCCCCAACTGCACCCGACGACGACCGGCTGGTTTGCCGCCAAAGATATGTTCAAATTCAACCCGGAACGCTTTGAGATGGCCGAGGACGCCCGCCGTTTCGAGCCGGGCACGCCCGCTGTGGCCGCGGTCTACGCCGCCAACTCGGGGCTGTCGATCATCGAGGAGATCGGCGTGGCGGCCATTCGCGCCCGCACCGCCGAACTGGACGCCGATCTGATCCGCCGTCTGGCTGCCGCCGGATTGCAGCCGCGTCTCCCCGCGCAGATGGCCCGCCACGCGGGAATTGTGATGCTGCCGGTGGAGAACCCCTCTGCGGCGGTGAAAGCGCTGAAAGAGCGGGGGATTATCATCGACTATCGCCCCGGCGCGCTGCGCCTCAGCCCCTATTTTTACAACACTGAGACAGAAAACCAACTGCTGGTCAATGCGATTGGGGAGGTTTTGAATGGTTGAACCAGTCAACAGCATTGCGGAAGTTTTCCCCCCGCCGAGAATTCGCGTCATCTCCCTGGCGCTGATCCGCCGACCGTCCACTGGCGGCTGGCTGGCTGTGCGCGGCGAAGATGCGCGTAAGGGCGAGGTATTCTACCGGCCCGCGGGCGGCGGTGTGGAGTTCGGCGAGCGCAGCCAGGACGCAGCCTGCCGGGAGATGATGGAGGAGTTTGGCGCGCTGGTGCAGCCTGTGCGCCTGTTGGGGACAACCGAAAATATCTTTACCTATTTGGGCAACCCCGGCCACGAAATTGTCTTTTTGTGGGAATGCCGCTTTGTGGACGAGGGCTTCTACGCTCTGGACGAAATCGTCATCGCTGACGACGACGGCAACCGCGCCCCGGCCCACTGGATTGACCCCGACGATCTGGCGGCGCGGGGCATCGCCCTCTACCCGGACGGCCTGCCGGAACTCCTGCGCCAGAAGAAGGCGGATTCGCAGAAATTCCCCTTCTGATTCCCGGAATCTTGGCGACGAAATCGCTACGTTAAATAACGGATGTCTCCCCCTCTATTTCTCTGCCGCAGCCGCGCCTTTGCGGGAGAATATCCCCTCTTACAGCAGAGCCATTCGCTCCTGGCGATTCGGTCGTTCCTCCCTGTTTGGCTTTTTTCCCCACACCGCCTAAAATAGGACTATCCGAAAGGTTTTGCAATTCCCTTATCCACGAAAGGCTGAAGGCGTGAACGACGAACTACTACAGGCATTGCAGTCCGGTCAAGCCGAGACCGATCCCAAATTCAAGGCGCTGAAAGCGGCCAGCAGCGCGCTGATCGCGGCCTCCCGGCTGGCCGGCCAGGAAAAGCTGGACGCGCTGCCTATGCAAAAGGCGTTGGCAAAATTGCAGGAAGCTGTGGGACTGGTCAAAGCCGCCGGCCTGGAAGACACGGCCCTGGACAGCGCCACCACCGCCTTTGGCGCGGCCACCCAAGCCGCGCTGGACAGCCTGGCCTTTCAGTTTGCGCGTGACCTGAAGGAGAGCTTCGAGGCGCGTGGACAGACAGTCGAAGGCCGCCCGCCCACTCTCGTCGTAGACCGGCTGGCGCTGCAAATCGACATTTCGGCGCGCAAAGCCCAGTGGTTTTACGGCAAAGAGGCGCTGACCGCACCTCTGCCCCTTTCGTTAAATGGCATCATCAAAGCTTATGACCAGCAGCGCAAAACGATTCTCGAACGCAAGGACGAGACACCCGTTTTCTTGGCCGATCTTTACAAAGCCTGGAACGATCTGATGACGGAAAAGACTGAGAAATCGGGCCGCCGTCCAGCCCAGAACCGCATCAATCTGGTGGAAACCTACGCCAAACTGGTACTCAACCGCCAAGTCGCCCGCTTCTGGAATGCACCCGCGCGCAGCACATTCAAGGATTACGAACGTCCCTTCTTCGTGCGCGATTTGGTGCTTGCCAATGAGGCCGGTGCGACAGTGCAGGTAGACGGCAAACCCTATCGTCTGCGTCTGGGCGTCGCCACCAAAAGCCAGGCCGAAAGTGCCGCCCGCAGCGTCTGGGTGCCCTCCTCGGCGCTGGGCGGGGATTTTTACGGCGATATTACGTTTGAAGAGTAAAAGAAGATATTGGGTATTGGGTAGTTCGTGGGGGCGATTCAGGGCTATGGGACGATGAGGTGATGGGAAGAAGGCCGTTCATCATCCCACACCTCATCATCCACCATCCCTCATACGTGACTACTCAATATCCAATACCCAATATCTGTTTCCCGACAGGAGTCTTACCCAATGACTACCCTCTCCCGCCCCCTCGCCCGCCACATTGTGGAGGTTCTGGGCAGCACAGGCACGCCCCCAGCCCGGGGTGTACAGCATTTCAACGCCGGCAACCTTTCGCTGCTCGACGCCATGGACGAGTA
>CAMDEX010000131.1 GCA_945897075.1 Litorilinea aerophila | reverse complement strand
GGATTTGGTTCTCGCAAACCAGGCCATTCTACTCGAAAACTAGGCCATTCTATCAGATAAATTGACCCAAAACTGGTTCAAAATATCCATCTTCGGTTATTTTCGAGGCTTTCACAACCTCGTCAAAACCTTAACTTAATGACATTGAGTACACATTGACAGACGACTCCCAGCAGCATACAATAAAACCCGTTCAGCCCCTATGTCCAAAAATATACAAACGGGGGTTGCTATGAAACAGCATCGTTTTGCCTCATCCGCCCCCAGCAAGGAGATTTTCTATGACTCTCGATCCTTCCTTTATCCAACGCAATCAGGCTTCAACCAACCGCATCCGCGCGCTGGCCGCACGGCTGACCGACGACGACCTGCTGTGTCCCGTGGGCCAACACTGGACAGTCGCCATCGCCCTGGCGCACATCGCCTTCTGGGATCGCCGGGTGCTGGCTGTTTTGGACGCTACCGAACAGGAGGGCAAAGTCTCTGCGCCTCCCATTGACATCTCGGCCAACGATCTGCTCCTGCCCTTCTGGGTCGCCATGCCCCCGCGCCAGGCCGCGCAAATCGCCATCGAGAGCGCAGAGGCACTGGACAAGCGGCTGAAAGAATTTCCGCCCGCGCTGCGGGAAGAGGTCTACGCGCAGAACGCGCGCTGGGTTTTGCGCGATCTGCACCGGAACACCCATTTGGACGAAATCAACGCCGCGCTTGCGTAGGTTGGGTTCTCGCCGCCGGAGATCGTTGAATGCCCCGTCACGTATGCGGCGAGAACCCAACGGGATGTGCGCGGGCGTGTTGGGTGAATGGCGGGAACACTCGTAGGTTGGGTTCTCGCCGCCGGGGATCGTCGAATGCCCCGTCACGTATGCGGCGAGAACCCAACGGGTCACGGCGCGGGTGTTGGGTGAATGTCTATGTTGTTGGCGGGGCGTTCGGTGTTGGTGGCAAGGCATTCACCCAACCTACGATATTCCGCATTCCGCATTCCTCTGTGGTACAATTTCCGCGTAACTGACCAGAGCGAACCATATAGGACACTTGAGCGTATGAGCATATCAGACAAATCCACCCAACCAACAGACAAAAGCTTGTTGATACGCTACCTCGCCATCGGCTGCGGACTGTTGCTGGTGGTCGCCATTGCCTTTTCACTGGGTACGGGTCTCGGCTTTGCCTTTGGCCGCTTCGGTGGCAACAGCGAACCGCGCGCTTCCGCCCCCACAGCTGCAGCAGAGGATGCCGCGCCTGCTGCCCCAGAGCGGGAGCTGCGCGATGAAGATATGGATATCTTCTGGGAAGCGATGGGGCTATTGGATCGCGACTTCTACGGCGATCTGCCCGCTGGCAAGGAACGGAGCTATGGCGCTATCCGGGGGGTGCTGGACCTTCTGGACGACCCCAACACCAGTTTTATGCCACCCGACCAGGCCAAAAGTTTCTTGGAAAGTATGGACGGCAGCTTTGAAGGCATTGGGGCCACCGTTGAATGGGTAGAAGATGGGGGCGCGGTGCGTCTGGTGGAGCCGTTCGAGAACCAACCCGCCTGGAACGCCGGTCTGCGCCGCAACGATCTGGTCACCGCGATTGACGGCGAGCCTGTCTCCGAAATGGCCGATCTGAACGAAGCCATCAGCAAAATCAAAGGGCCAAAGGGATCGTCAGTAGTGCTGACGGTTGAACGCCCCAGCAGCAGCGAAACCTTTGATGTGACAGTCGTGCGCGATGTGATTCAGATTCCGATTGTCTTCACCGATACGCTCGGCCAGGATGAAGACATCGCTTATGTCCGCCTTAGCCGCTTCTCCGACGATGCCGGACAACGGGTGCGGGATGCAGTGACAGAAGCGATGGACAAGGATCTGCGCGGGTTGATCTTTGACCTGCGCGGCAATCCGGGCGGTCTGCTGCGCGAAGCCGTGCGGGTTTCCAGCATCTTTCTGCAGGACAAGCGGGTGTTGATCGAGCGCTTCAGTGACGGCCAAGAACAGCTTTACGATACCGAAGGCCGGGCCGAAGTAGATGAGAAATTACCCATTGTCCTGCTGGTGGACGAGGGCAGTGCCAGCGCCAGCGAGATTGTGGCCGGCGCGCTCCAGGATGCGGGCCGGGCCGTTCTCATCGGCACAACGACGTATGGCAAAGGCAGTGTCCAATTGCCCCACACCCTCAGCGACGGCAGTATGCTGCGCGTGACGATTGCCCGCTGGTATACACCGGCGAATCGCTCCATTGATGGCACGGGCCTGGACCCGGACATCGCTGTGGAGATCACCGACGAGGAACGCGAAACCGACAAAGACCCGCAACTGGAGCGGGCAATTGAACTATTGGAAACTGGACAATAAATGGCGAAGAAGAACGACAAAGACAAACAGGCGCATGGGCCGCGCACAGTTGCCAGCAACCGCAAGGCGCGCCACGACTATCATATCGAAGAGACAATCGAGGCGGGCATTGTGCTGACCGGCACGGAGATCAAATCCGTGCGTTTGGGTCAGGTCAATCTGCGCGACGGCTTTGTGCTGGTACGGGATGGGGAAGCCTGGCTGATGAATGTCCACATTGCCCATTACGAACAGGGCAACCAGCAGAATCACGAGGAGACCCGGCGGCGCAAACTGCTGCTACACCGGCGGCAAATCAACGAACTCTACGCCGAAGCGACCCAACGCAACTGGACGATTGTGCCCCTGCGTATGTACATCAACGAGGCCGGGCGGGCCAAAATCGAGATCGCCCTGGCCCAGGGCAAGCAACTGTTCGACAAGCGCCAGGACATCGCCAGCCGCGACGCCAAACGCGATATCCAGCGCGCCCTCAAAGCGGCGTATTGAAGATGACAAGGTGACAGGGTGACAAGGGGAGGCCGTAACTCAAAACTCCTAACTCAAAACCCCCAACTCCTATGACCTCCCCCGTCTATGCCGTCACCGCCGCGGTACTGAACAGCCGCAAATACCAGGCCATCGCGCCGGAACTGGTCGAAGCCATTGCTGCCGCAGAGCTGGGCAAAGGGCGCAGCCCCAAAGAGGCGGTAAAAGCGACCAAAAACCAGCTACATCAGAGTGCGGCGGTCTATCAAAGTGGGCGGATGGAGTACCCGCGCTGGCTGGCCGATCTGCAAGATGCGTGGCCGGATGGGGCAGCCCGCCAGCCTCTGCTGCGCCGCCTGCTCACCGCCCACACCTCGACCAGTGAACGGCTGCCCTTTCTCGACGATTTCTACAATCGTATCTTTGCTCTCCTGCCGCCGATCCGCTCGGTACTGGACATTGCCTGCGGTCTCAATCCCCTTGCCCTCCCCTGGATACCCCTGGTCGCCGACGCGTCTTACCTGGCCGTAGACATCTTTTCCGATCAGATTGCCTTTCTCAATGACTTTTTCCGGCTGGCCGGGGTGTCTGGCCGAGGCGAGACGCGCAACGTCCTGACCGACTGTCCAACCGAGCCGGTGGACCTGGCCCTGATTCTCAAAACGATTCCCTGTTTGGAACAGATAGAGAAAGAGGCGGGGGCAAAGTTGCTGGGACAAATCCAGGCGCACCACCTAGTCGTCTCGTTTCCCAGTCGCACTTTGGGCGGGAGGAGAAAGGGGATGGAATCAACCTACGCCGCCCACTTTGCCGAGTTGACAGAGGGATGGGACGCGACAATTACCCGTCTGGATTTTGCTAACGAAATGGTTTTTGTAGTGGAGAGGGGTGACGGTTCTGAGGGGGGATCAGTGAGCGCTGGTTGAGTAGCCGAGTCTGCGAGGCGTATCGAAACCGAGCGAACGGGTAGGAGTCTGGGCTTCCTACCCGCTTGGTTTCGACACGGCTGGAAACAGCACCAGCCTGCTCAACCGGCGCTAGTCTTGCGTGGTTACCCGAACCTTTCCGAATGACGAGTCCTTACCGAGAAATTTGCGGGATAAAAAGACCGTGACGCAAAGCGGTGGAGATCAGCAGAGGTGTGCCCACGTCCCCAACAGTCACGATCACAGAGCCATTGTTGACGACGATATGGCCGGTTGGGGGTACGATCTGCAAGCGATAGGTGGCGAATTCCAGATTTCCAAAGAGGTAATAGCCGTCGCTGTCTGTGGTTGTCTCGGCCAGATAACCGCCGCTGGCGTCAAGCAGGATGATCCGCGCTCCAGATATCCCTGCCTCCAGCGGTTCGCGTATACGGTTGGTGTTGCCGTCCATATAGACTTCGCCGCTGATCGACGCCGTTGCCAGATCACTGCCGCCTGGGGCAGCCACCAGTGGCGTAGCAATCAAAACAAACAGAACCATCACAAGCACAAATGAACGAGCGATAGGTGAAATGGCCGGTGACAGGTTCATCTGATTTGTGCCCTCATCTGTAAACGAAAAAATAGGCTATCCTGGACAAAACAGGACTTTGTACCTACAGTATAGGGTCAATTTTTCATCCTGTCACTGACAATGTGCTGATCAATCTCCGTATAAATGCTGATATATTTGCAGCCACGTAGGGCGGAATACCATTCCGCCCTACGTCAAGCGGAATACCACTCCGCCCTACAGCGATTCCCAGGGGATAGGACTTACATCGTCGTGGCGCAGAACACGGCGCGCAGTGCGCTCCACACGCATCACCAGCTTGCAGGCCGGGTCCGGGCAGACGGCGCGGCTGTCTGTCTCCATCCAATCCGCCGGATGGTTGAGCCGCTGCTTGGCTGGCAGCAAAGGCAGCACAGCTTGCAGCGCATAGACACAGAAATGCGCCCCGTCCGGCAAGGAGAGACTGCTGCTGTTGCGCAGAAAAAAGCGATCCCCCACGCGCATGGCACAGGTGCAGTTGCCGTCAATCGTCTCCACCACCACCGCCAGATCGTAAAGCGCAAAGTGGCCGTCGCCTTTGCTTTCCTCCCCCGCCGATGGACGCTCTTCCTGGGCTTCCTTGCGCCAATACAAAAAGTGATTGCTGGCTGTGTAGAGCCGAAACCCAGCTTTTTGCAGGACGCGGGCCGAGGCGATATTCGTATAATTCGTCTCCGCCGTCACCGTATACACCCCCGCTTGCGCAAAGGCCCAGGCCGTCAGCGCGGTCACCGCTTCGGTTGCCAGCCCCCGCTTGCGATAGAGCGCATCAAAGCCATAGCCCACCTCCACCTCGCCCTCAGCGTTGGCTGGCCCTTTGAAGCCGATGCCCCCCACAAACATATCCTCCTCCTCCAGGATGGCGGCCCAAAAGGTATTCCAGATGACGGCTTCCGGCTCCTGGCGCATATAGGCAATGCTGCGCGTGACGATCGAGCGCATCTCCCTTTCCAGGCTGTTACCCGTCACTTTCACCCCCAGCGAACGCTCCAAAGCGGCGTAATCGTCCAACTGCATCTGCATCTGGGCCAGATTGAGGGGAACCAGCCACATCCGCGCTGTGCGCAGCGGTGGATAGTTGTCCAGATGGGTCGGAGGATGCGCGATCATTGGCTGCTTCCCCAGGGGCGCACAAAAAGCTCCGGCTCTACGCCCAGGCCATCGGCGATGCGAGTAATGTAGTTGAAGTAGGCGATGACTTGGGTGGCATCGTGGATGGCAACGTCATCCAAGCCGTGACCGCGCAAAATGTCCAAATCCGCGGGGGTCACGTCGTGCTGGTGGCGGGTGAGCTTGACCGCATGGCTGCACAGGGCACGGTCAGCAGCGGTGAGCGGCGCGCTGCGCCAATCTGCGGCGATACTCTCCACATAGGCATCGGCTTCGGCTGGCGTGGCAAAAAGTGTCTCAACCTCGGCACGGAGGTCGTGGGCGTGGGCGCGGGTTCAGTAGACGCAGCCCAACTCGGCGGCCACCACCGTCGCCAGCATCTCCCGTTGGGCGCAGCTGAGGGGGGAGCGCCCGTGCATAATGGAACCGTAAAGCTCCATACTCGCCTTCAACGTGCGGGCATTGAGGGACATAATCTGGACGATCCCCCACACGCGCCCTGCCCGCTTGACAGCCTTGTCCAACTCGGATTTAAGCAGACCAGTGGCCTGCGCGGGCAAAATTTGTTCGATCCACGGCATAGGCGCGGCTCCTGTCGGGGGCAAGATGAAAAATGGAAAAGGGTCAACAGTTACTTAATTTTGGGCCATTTGCCCGACAAGCGCAAGTTGAGCTTCCCGCGCAAGCCGTCAGTCAGAAGTTCGATTTTTCGGAAAAAGTCGAACTTTTGGCCTTTTTGGCATATTTTGTAAGTTTTATACAAACTCATCTATTGTTTTTGGATAATATTGGATGATATTGGTCAAAAACTCGTCAAATTCCCACTTTACAAACCAAAAATTGTGTGATACACTTTGGCCCAAGAAGAACTGAGTTGTCACGTTGTGGTTGGAAGCCACTATCGGGGGAAGCGTGACGATTCAGTTCTTCCTATTTAATACGCCTGCAAAGTCCCCGGCACTTTCGGAAAGTGCCGGGGACTTTGCGTCTCAGACAGAGCGGATGCGCAAGTAGCGCCGTTTGCCCACCTGCAAGACCTGATCCTTCCCCGGCGTATGGGCAATCTCCACCCCTACATCTTCGACCACCTCCCCGTTAAGACGGACTCCTCCTTGCAGCACCAACCGCCGCGCCTCGCCGTTGCTGCGCGTCAACTCCGCTGCGTTCATCAGATCGAGCAGACCGATGGCGGCACCGATGGCCTGTTGCGGCGCGTCGCTGGGAATATCGCCCTCGAACATCCGCCGCGCATCCGCCGCGGATTGGTCGGCGGCTTCGTCGCCGTGAAAGATGCTGACGATCTCCCAGGCCAGTTGGGCTTTGGCCGCCTGGGGGTTGAGCCGTCCGGCTTCGATCTCTGCGATCATCCCGTCGATTTTGGCCTGACTCCAGCGCGTCACCAGCTCGGCGAAGTTGCGGAAGGTGTGGTCAGCCAGACTCAGCACCTTTGTAAAGATCACACCAGGCGCTTCGTGGATACCGATAGAATTGCCGGTGGATTTGCTCATTCGCAGCGTGCCATCGGTGCCCACCAGAATGGGGAAGGTCAGGACGACCTGCGGTTCAGCGCCGTTGGCCTCCATCAATTTGCGCCCGGCCATCAGATTGAAGAGCTGGTCTGTGCCGCCGATCTGCACGTCGGTATTCAGCGCCACCGCGTCGTAGCCCTGCATCAACGCGTAGAAAAATTCGTGCAGCCAGATGGGGTCACCTTTGGCGTGGCGCTTGCTGAAGTTGTCGCGCACGAGAAATTGCTGGACAGTGAAGTTGCTCGCCAGTTGGATCACATCGCCAAAGCTCAGTTCGCCCAGCCATTTGTGGTTATACTCAACCAGAGTCTTCTGCCTGTCCAGCACGCGGAAGGCCTGTTCGGTGAAGGTGCGCGCGTTCTCCATCGCCTCGTTGAGCGTCTGCTGCTTGCGCGCGCTCTCTTTGTCGCTGGGGTCGCCGATCGTGCCGGTGAATGTGCCGATCAGAAAGACGACTTCGTGGCCCAATTCCTGGAACTGGCGCAGTTTGCGCAGCGGGACGGTGTGGCCCAAATGCAGGTCAGACGAGGTGGGGTCGAAGCCACAGTAGACGCGCAGGGGTTTGCCAGTGGCGCTGGCCCTTTCTAAACGCGCCCGCAATTCTTTTTGCATGTGGACGCGGGTCTGGTCGTCGCCAAAATCCACGCCCCGCATGAGGATACTCATCTGTTCTTCGACAGGAGGAAAGGTTGTCATGGATCGATCCTGGAGGTTGATTGGGTGATTGGGTTTCAAGTCCCCGGCACTTAGGAAATTGCCGGGGACTTGTCTGGACACGCCAAACAAAAACGCGTGGCTGTGCGCCACGCGTTCAAGATGGGAAGACGGTCTTGCTTAGAAGCAGACCGGATGATCGGCGCGCGCAGGTAGAGCGGGGCGTCTTCCGCCCCTCAGATACGAGTAGCTGTATGTCGTATGCGGGATTGGGTGGTTGTTCATTACGCTACCCGACTCATCAATGTACAATAAATGCATTATCGTGAATGACTCTGATTCAATAGAAAAAAAATCAGTCAAGGAGAGACCTCGCTCTCACGGTCCGAAATGGTCAGACCTCTTGACTGTTACGCTCATAATAGCAAATACGAACGAACCTGTCAAAGAGTCACCAACATTAGCCGCAGAATCTCTATTTCTCTTGGAAATCAATGCGAAGCGAAAGTCCTTCCAGCAGGAGATGCAGCCATACGAAAAACGAGCGCCCGCTCTGGTTCTTGCTCTACCCGACGCAGCAGCACAGGCAGTTGACCAAACCGACTGCGGATTCGGCTGTGAAGCGCCTGGAAATCCCAATCTACATCCACAACTTCCTTGCGGTGGATCGCCACGTACTTATCCAGATATTGAGCGACAAGTTCGCCGTGCATAGCTCGAAACGCTTCAGCTTCCGCTTTGATTGTCTCCCGATCAATCTGGCGTAAATAAGAGCGCACCGCCAGGTCCAATAGGTCATTGGGTTCAATCTCTTTTTGCGCAGCCGTTTCCTCCAGCCGCTCGGCCAAATCGGATTGCAGAGTGACAATTGACACGCTCGTACCTCCTGACTTGAAAATAAGGACACGGATAAACACGGATAGGACGGATTCACACGGATTTAATCGGCGTCTTCTGCGCAATCTGCGTTCCTATTTTCATTGCTGATTACGCCTAAAACTTCGGCTGATGCTGGGCAACCGCGGGATCCGCGCCCAAAAGGAAATCGAAATCCATCCCCTCTGGGGCTTGCATAACGGAGTCCAGAAAGAGCTTGCCGTAGCCCCGGCTGTAGTGGGGCGCGGGCGGCTGCCATTCGGTCCGGCGGCGCGCCAGTTCGTCGTCGCTCACGTGCAGATGCAGGCGGCGGTTGGCCAAGTCCAGTTCGATCTCGTCCCCGTCGCGCACGAGGGCCAGCGGCCCGCCGATGGCGGCTTCCGGCGCGACATGCAGGACAATTGTGCCGTAGGCTGTGCCGCTCATACGCGCGTCTGAGATGCGCAGCATATCGCGCACGCCCTGTTTGAGCAGTTTGGTGGGGATGGGCAAGTTGCCCACCTCCGGCATGCCCGGCCCGCCGATGGGGCCGGCGTTTTGCAGCACAAGCACGTCATCGGGGGTCACGTCCAGATCGGGATCGCCGTAGCGGGCCTGCAAGTCGGGGATGCTGGTAAAGACGACAGCCCGTCCCCGGTGTTGGAGCAGACGAGGCGTGGCCGCCGAATGTTTGATCACCGCACCGTCCGGGGTCAGATTGCCGCGCACAATTGACAGCCCGCCCTGGCTGTCCAGTGCTGTCTCCAGCGTGCGGATCACATCCGGGTTGTGAATCTCGGCGTCCTGCACATTCTCGGCCAGGGAACGCCCGGTGATGGTCAGCGCGTCGCCGTGCAGCAGAGGCAGCAGTTGCTTCAATACCGCCGGGATGCCGCCCGCATAGAAAAGGTCTTCCATCTGGTATTTGCCGCTGGGGCGCAGATTGGCGATCAGCGGCGTGCGCCTACTGATCGCATCGAAAAGCTCCAGGGGCAGGGGAATACCCAGCCGCCCGGCCAGCGCGGGCAGATGAACGACGGCGTTTGTGCTGCCGCCGATGGCGCAGAGAAGGGTGATGGCGTTTTCCAGCGCCTGCCGCGTCAGAATGCGCGACGGACGCAGCCCCTCCGTCACCATCCCCACAATGCGCCGCCCGCTCTGTTCAGCCAAGCGCAGACGGCGGGAATCAACCGCGGGGATAGCGCCGTTGCCGGGCAGGGCCATACCCAGCGCTTCGGTCAGCGAGTTCATCGTGGAGGCGGTGCCCATCACCATACAGTGGCCGTGGCTGCGCACCAGATTGTCCTCCACCTCTTTGTACTGCCCGTCAGTCAGCTTACCCGCCCGAAACTCGTCGCTCAAGCGCCGACAATCGGTACATGCGCCCAGCGTCTGCCCGCGCCAGTTGCCGTTGAGCATTGGCCCGCCGGAGACGAGCAGGCTGGGCAGGTCCGCACTGGCCGCACCCATCAGGCTGGCCGGGGTGGTCTTGTCGCAGCCCGTCAATAACACAACCCCATCAATCGGGTTGCCCCGCATCATCTCCTCCGTGTCCATGGCCGCCAGGTTGCGCCAGAGCATCGAGGAAGGGGTCAGGTAGATCTCGCCCACGCTGATCGTGGGAAATTCCAGGGGGAAGCCGCCCGCTTGCCAGACGCCCCGCTTGACCGCCTCGACCAGTTGGGGGAAGTGGGCGTGGCAGTTGTTGAGTTCGCTGTAGGTGTTGCAGATGCCGATAACCGGCTTGCGCATATCTTCGTCATCAAAACCCATAGACTTTGTGAAGGTGCGGTGGATCAGCCCAGCGGTAAAATTGTCCTGAAAGAAGGTGCTGCTGCGGCTTTTCTGTTCGTCGGCGGAGGGTGTGGTCATGAGAAATTCGCCTCTGGTGGATGGGATCGCTGTAGATTGGGTGAAGTATAGCGTATGCCCCGCCAATGAAAGAAGTCCGACCTTTTCCGAAAAGCCGGACTTCTTTCATTCTGTGATACAATGATCAGGCAGACGTGCGGTTAAAAACCGCACCTACAAAATCCTAATCTGGCAAAGCCAAAACCAAAGAGGGTTGTATACACGGATGGAAAGGAACACAGATCAGAAAAATCCGTCTTCTTTTCCATCCGTGTATACAAAAATTTCTCTTTTCTTGCGCAAAAAACAAGAATTTCACTGGTTAGGTACTGGTTAGGTACTAAAAGTCACGAGAAGCAATGCCGATGAGCAGCACCCGCATAGAATGGGAAACAGGCGAAGAGATCGAAGGCCGGGTGACAGGCCGGGACGGGCGCGCTCCACAGGGGGGCCGCTTCGAGGGGCTGAACGGGGCCGACCGGGCCGTGTCGGTGACACGCCGTTTGGCCCAGGCCGTGGACGCCTGGTGGCAGCGGGGTGAGATGCCGGCGATTGGGCTGGTGCGGGACAGTCTGCTGGCGCTGGAAGCGGGCCACCGCGTGGACGAGGCAGCCCGCACGCTGCTTCTGCGCGGCACGCTCTTCTATGGCAAGGGGATGCGCACCGCCCTGCACCACCTGAACGACCCGGAGCGGGCCGCGTCGGTGATGCGGGATATGCTGCTGCACCCCATCCGCCCCCTCTCCCCGGCGCAAATTGTCGAGCTGGCCCGCCAGGATGACGAGAGCGCCGAGTGGATGGCCGCCCTGCGCCAGCTCCTGCGCGAGGAGATGGCCCAACCGCTGGAACCCCGGCGCACATTGGCCCACGCTACCCTGGAATATCTACACGAAGGCATGATTGGGCGTGGCAAACCAAGCGCCTGGGTCTCTTTGGCTGCGCAGAGCAGACCCACAGCGACCAGACCAGCGCGCAGACGGCGGATGCGGCTTCCCCCTGTCATCTGGCGCGCCATCGCCAATCTCTTCGGTCTGCTGGCTTTGGCGCTGCTTGTGCTGGCCCTGGCCTTCTTCTGGCTGGATTTGCAGCAGAGTTTTGATCCCACCGGCGAGATGCTTTCGATTCCGTCCGCTGTTTACCGCATATCCGACCCAGCCGTTGCTGGCACGGACCGCCGGGTGGAGTTGGGCGGCTTCTCCATTGACCGCACGGAAGTGACCAACGACGCCTATCGTCTCTGCTTCGAGGCCGACGCGTGTACTTGGCCGGTGCGCACGACGAGCATCACCCGCCCTGACTATTTTCTCAACCCGGCGCTGGGCAGCTTCCCGATGATCAATGTCAGCCACGCCCAGGCCGCGCTCTTTTGCCGCTGGGCGGGCAAACGGCTGCCGCTGGAGGAGGAGTGGGAGGTGGCGGCCAGCTCGGCGCTGACCTTGCAACGGGCCTTCCGCTATCCCTGGGGCGACAATTTCGAGAGTGTGCGCGCCAATAGCGCGGCCACGGCTGTGGGCGACACCCTGCCCGTAGGCACGTACAGTCCCGGCGGCGATAGCCCCAGCCAGGTGGCGGATATGGCGGGCAATGTGGCCGAATGGACCACCACCCCCGGCAACCCCCGCGAACAGCCAGCGGTCGGTTATGTGGTCAAAGGCGGCTCGTTTCAAGACAAAGCCGAGGGGCTGGCGGCCAGCCAGCGGGTAGTGGTCAACAGCGAGGAGAGCTACCCCTGGCTTGGCTTCCGCTGTGCGCTGACAAATCCGACGGAGGAGTGAGCAGTTGTCAGTAAGCAGTTATCAGTTATCCGTTTACATACGCGCCGCGCTCTGCGCCCTGCTGATCGGACTACTCCCCTCTCTCGCTCTGGCTTCGGAGCCGTGCGAAAAGGACGGGCAGGTGATCCCGCGCAGTGTGTGCGATTTTGACACTTTCTACGGCAGCCCACCCCAGCAGATTCCGCAGGGCTGGCAACCCTTTGTGATCTACGGCGACCTGACCTATATGCAGGATGTGGACACCTACTGGGGTGCGCCCTCGCTGCGTATGTGGAGCAGCGGCGGAACTTTCAAGGCGGGCATCTGGACGCAGGTGCGGGTAACGCCGGGCGGCGGCTACCGGGCCAGTATTGCCTGGGGCGCACCCAACGATCCGGGCAACTTTGGCCGTCAACTGGGGATTGACCCCAGCGGCGGCACTGATCCCAACGGGGCGGGTGTTGTCTGGGGTCCGATCCACTTCGGCGACGGGCGTTTTCTCAACTACGCGCCGGGGGAAGGACCGAACATTGACGTAAAGGCCCGCGCCGCGGGTGAGACTGTGACTGTCTTCTTTCTGGTCGATCACCCGCGCAGCACGGGCGACAATGTGATCTTCGTGGACGCCATTGCGCTCTACCCCGACGAGAGCGCGCCGGGGCTACCCGCGCCGACGCCCACGACAGCGCCCGTCGTCCAGGCTGCCGCGGTTGCGCCAGTTGCGGTTGCGCCAACCGCCACACCACTCCCACTCTCCACCGCCACACCGACAGCGACGCCACTCCCTAGCGAGACGCCGATACCGACCGCAACAGCGACCGCCACAGCGACCGCAACCCCTTCGCCCACGCCTACCATCACACCGACATGGACGCCCTGGCCTACTGCGACCGCGCACAGCGGACCGGTCAACGGCGCACAGAGAAGCTCCACTGGCGGCGCTACCGATGAATTGATTGCGCTTGGACAGGAAATCGGGCGGCAGAGTCTGTTGCTGATTGGGCTGATCGGGCTGGGGTGTGCGGGGCTGTTGGGGGTGGCGCTGCTCTGGCTACGGCGGGCACACTTGTAGGGCGGACTGCCAGTCCGCCCTACAAAGATTAGCGCTCGCCTACCGTCACGGAAATCTCCGTCAGCGTGCCGCCGCGCACGATCTGGGCAGTGACCGCTTGCCCCACCTGGCTGCCCTGCAAAAGCAGGGTGAGGTCTTCGGGACGCTCCACGGCTTCCCCATCCAGCGCCACCAGAATATCCCCCACCAGCAGACCGGCGGCCGCGGCGGGGCTGTCGGCTTCGATGGAATTGAAGAGTACACCCGTCTCCCGTTCCAGAGATGCGGCCACGGAGGCGGGCAGTTTGGCGGGCTGCACACCCACGCCCAGATAGCCGCGACGCATCCGTCCGTGCGCCAGCAGCGTCTCCACCACCAGTTTTGCCGTCGTCGCCGAGAGAGCGATGCCGCCCTCACGGGTCAGGGCAGAGGTGGCCAGACCGATGACTTTGCCCTCGCCGTCAATCAGCGGGCCGCCGGAAAAGCCGGGGTACATCACCAAATCGGGGCGGATGTAGTGGCTCACTTTGCCACCGCCCAGCGAACGCCACGCGCCGCCCAGCGCACTGATCACGCCCAAAGAAGCCTGTACACTCTGGCCGGGCCGCCCCAGCGCCAACGCCAGCTCACCCACGCCCAGACTCTCCTCGCTGCGCCACTGGGCAGCAGCCAGGCCGGACGCGGCCACACGCAGCAGCGCCAGATCGGTAGACGGATCGCGCCCAACGAGGGTGGCGGGCAGTTCGCTGCCTTCAGCCAGACCGACGCTGATTTCGTCGTCGCGGCGCACGACGTGATGGGCGGTGAGGATCAGCCCATCGGCAGACCAGACGATCCCGCTGGCCGGGTGGCGGCGGCGGGCGTCCACGCGCACGACACTCTGGCCGGCCTGGGCCACGACAGCGGCGGCGGCTTTGGAAATAGAAGCAAAATCGGTTGACATTGGAATTTCTCCTGTGAATGGGTCAAAGTGAATGACCCTATGGATTCGATGTACACAGGATAGACGAAAGCAGAGAGCGGCGCATCACCAGAACGGGTAGGGGCGGCCTATCAATTTGGGTAGGGGAAGAAAAAGATATTGGGTATTGGATATTTCGTAGGGATGTCGAGTGGGCATCCCTACGAAATATCCAATACCCAATATCTGCTACTATAGTATCAGCAACCCCAGCCGCGTGGCCCGCACGACTGCATCTGTGCGGCTCTGTGCGTCCAGCTTGCCCAGCAGGGATTGGACGTGAAATTTGACGGTGTTTTCGCTGATGGCGAGCTGGCGGGCGATGGCCCGGTTGGTCAGCCCGTCGGCCAGGAGAGCGAGGACTTCTTCCTCGCGGGGGGTCAGGGGTTCGAGAAGTTCGGGCACAGGCAGATGCGCGGGCGAGACAAGCAGAGCGCGCTGGCTGGCATCCACCACCAGCAGCCCAGCGGCAATCGCGGTGAGCGCTGCGGCCAGCCGTTCCCCGTCTACCTGACGGGGCAGCAGACCGGCCACACCCGCCGCCCAGACACGGCCTGCCTCTTCCCCATCCGGCAGCAGGGCCAGCACAGGCAGACGGGCGGCAAAGTCGGCTAGTCGTTCCAGCAGGGGGCGGTTTTCCGCCTCGCCGTAGTCCCAGCCCAAGTCCCAGAGAAGGGCGTCGGGCGCGTGTTCTTGAAGCAGTGCGTCCAACTGCGGGCCGCAATCGCTCTGCCCAGCCACAAGCAGGCGCGGCTGCGCAGCCAGAAGCGCGGCCAGACCAGCCCGGGCGAGCAGGTCGTCGGCTACAATCAACAGGGAAAGTTCGGGTATTTGGCGCATAGCCGTAGGCTACCACCGGGCAAGCGGGGAATCTGTGAGAAGCGTACCAGAGACGGCGGACGGTGGACGGCGGTCTGCGGTCTGCGGTCTGCGGTCACTTCTCCACGACGAAACAGCCCACTGCCTTTGACATCCGCAAGACGCCTTCGGCGGCGATGATGGCCTGGGCTTTGCGCCCGACAATCTCGATGAGTGCGGCCCGCTGGCTGCCGTCGGCGCGGCCATCCATCAAAGCGTCTATGCGCATGGAGGCGTAGTAGGCAAGAAAGGCGTCGGCGGTGGGGAAGAGAAAGGCGTCGTTGCGGATCACCAATTCGGCGTTGGGAAAGAGAGAGCGCACGAGAGGCTCGCCGCTTTCCAGCGTGAAATCTGCAATCAGCGAGCGGCTGTCTGCGTGCAACCCCAACTCGGCGGCGGCTTCTGCGTGGAGTTGCGTCATACGTGCGCCGTTGTCCGCGCTGTTGGTGGTAAAGACAAGCCGCCCGCCCGCTTTCACCACCCGGCCCATCTCGCGCAGCGCGGCGATTTTGTCCGGGACGTGATAGAGCATGTGGTTCGCCATCAGCCGGTCGCAGCAGCCGTCGGCCAGGGGCAGATGTTCGGCGTTGGATTGGAGAGCCAGCACTGGCAGAGCGTCGCGGCGGGCAGCGGCGCTGGTTTCGGCCAGCATCCCCAGCGACGCATCAACGGCCACAATCCGCGCGCCGCGGCGGGCCAGGCACGGGTGATAGACGCCGTGACCGCAGCCGATGTCGGCGATGCGCTCGCCCGGCTGGGGGTCAAGCTGATCCAGCACCCACTCCATAAAGTTGTCCGTGCGCTCGCTGTAGAGCCGGTGCGCGTCCAGGCGGATGCGCAACTTTTCGCTGTCCGCGTATTGGTAGTGGAGATAGGAGCGGTCGGTGACGAGGGGCATAGGAGGATATTGGGGATTGGGGGATTGGGAGATTGGATAGCCCGGCGCTGATCCGTAAATTCTGGAATCCGTGTTCTGGCGATTGGGAATCCGGGTTCAATCCGTGAATTCTGGAATCCGTGTTCTAACCTGCTGTGTTTTACACCTGACGCAGCGCCGCCAGCAAGCGATCTGTCTGTTCGGGGCGGCCAACAGAAATGCGGATACAGTTATCCAGGCCCGGTTTGTTGTAGTAACGGACGAGAATGCCCTGGCCTTCCAGACTCTGTTTCAATGCGGCCGCTTCCCGCCCCTCCACCCGGCAAAGGACGAAGTTGGCCTCAGAGGGATAGGGGTGGAGGTAAGGAATAGTGGATAGTTCGGCGTAGAGCCGATCGCGCTCGGTCTTGAGCTTTTCTACGACCGCGGTAATCTGGTCTGTGTGGCGCAGGCTGGCCAGCCCGGCCACAGACGCCGCCACATTGACATTGTAGGGCTGCTTGAACTTCCACAGATGGGGCATCAGCCAGGACGGAAAAATACCGTAGCCCAGACGCAGACCGGCAATCCCCGCGGCTTTGCTAAAGGTGCGCAGGACAATCAGATTGCCGTGTTCCAGCACCCACCCGGCCCGGCTGGGCTGGTTGGCAAACTCCACGTAAGCCTCGTCCAGCACAACGACCAGCGGCAGGGCCAGCAGACGGCGCAGGTCGTCGTCCGCCAGCCACGTGCCGGAGGGGTTGTTGGGGGCGGTGAGGAAGAGGAGTTTGGGGATTGGGGACTGGGGATTGGGTATTGGGTATTGGGTATTGGGGATTGGGGAGGTGTCGTCGCCAACGAAATATCCAATATCCAATATCTTTTCGATTCCTTCTACATCCACACTGTAATCCGCCCGTCGCCACACATCAATGACTTCTGCGCCCTGCAATTTGGCGTCGAAGCTGTACATCCCAAAGGTGGGCGGGGTGTTGAGGATGGCATCGCCGGGCGCGAGAAAGAGACGGCAGATGTAGTCGAGCAGTTCGTCCGCGCCCTGGCCGGGCAAGATGTGATCAGCGGGCACACCGATGAAACCACTCAACGCTTCGCGCAGTTCGCTCTGCTGGGGGTCCGGGTAGATGTGGTAGTAGGGATATTCGGCCAGCGCCTCGACTACCGCGGGCAGCGGGCCGTAGGGATTCTCGTTGGCGTCCAGTTTGACAATCTGGCTGGCGGGAATGCCCAGCCGTTTGCTCAACACCTCGAAGGGCTGGATCGGCGTGTACTCTTCCAGGCCGGAGAGGTGGGAATTCAGAAATGAATGGGGCGCAAAGGGGTTCATCTGGCTCTCTGTCGGCAATTGGGCGGCGGCGGATTCGTCTCGCAGTCAGCGCAGTGCGAAAAGATAATCTATCCTAGCTTGGCAGGGAATGCAAAATTGGGCTACAATAACCTCTACATTTCCTATAGTTTTACAGGTAATTATGTGTAGGGGCGCTGCTTGCTGCGCCCG
>CAMDEX010000130.1 GCA_945897075.1 Litorilinea aerophila | reverse complement strand
TGCGCCCGTGTGCGTCGGGCGCAGCAAGCAGCGCCCCTACGGATCAAATCGCGCCGAGGCTGTGGCGGATGCGGCGAATGTCGTCCGGCCCGGTGCGGCAGCAGCCGCCAATCAGTTGAGCGCCGGCCTCCTGCCAGAGCCGGGCCGGTGCGCCAAAGTCGGTGACACCGCTGCCCTCCCGCCAGCAGCGCGCCGCGCCGTCCCAGACTTCACCGCTGTTGGGGTAGCAGAGCAGCGGTTTGTCTGTCAGCGGTCGGGCCGAGCGCAACAACGACTCCACAAAGCGGGGCGGCGTGCAGTTGACGCCCACAGCCACCACTTGGGGCGAGACCGCAGCCTGGGCCAAACAATCGGCAAAGAGTTCGCCGTGGCAGACGCGGCTTTCGTCTCGGCAACTGAAACTGAGCCAGGCCGGGGTATCGGGAAATTCGGCGAGCAGAGCCACCAGCGCTTCCGCCTCTACCTGACACGGGATCGTCTCACAGGCCAGCAGGTCTGCGCCACTCTCCGCTAACACTGCCAGCCGCGGGCGATGCCATTCCATCAACTCCTCCCGCGTCAGGCCGTAGTCGCCTCGGTATTCAGCGCCGTCGGCCAGAAATGCACCGTAGCAGCCAACCGACGCCGCCACGAGTGGGCGCAAACGTCCGCTCCGGTTGGCCTCGTCGGCCCAAAACTCATCCCGCGCCGCCCGCGCCAGCTTGACACTCAGCCGCATCAGACGAGCCGTTTCCTCCCGGTTCAGCCCGCGCCGGGCAAAGCCCTGGAAACTCGCCTGGTAGCTGGCGCTGATCGCAATATCCGCACCGGCCACGAAATAGTCGAAGTGGAGTTGGCGAATCAACGCCGGAGCGTCCAACAACAGACGGGCGGACCAGAGATCGTCGCGCAGGTCTGCGCCGCGCTGCTCCAATTCGGTAGCCAGGCCGCCGTCCAGAACGACAAAGCCCTGCTGCGAGAGGAAGGGGGTGAGAGGGGAGGGAATGTTCATAGGGGAAAGTACTGATAATCAGGTCGCTGTCTTGTGTATTTCTACTTTCGATATACGTAAGCAATGCCACCCCGCCCACCAGAACGTAGTTGATCTTCATCCGGGTATGATCCTTCCGTCGTCAGTGAAGATCATTTCCAACGTTCGCCCGGCTTTGATCTCTTTGCGCGCTTCATCGGCCAGCTTTCTCAGTTTGTCCCCAGAAGCGGCAAAGGTGGCGTCCCAGCGTTCATTGTCTGCTCGCACCTCTTCCTCTGTCTCATCCTCATGCAGAACATCCCGTTGCGCGAGCTCCTGCCACTGTATGAATCGGGCAAAATCTACCACCTGTTCCACCCGTTCCATTGGCAAGGCGTGCAAGATACTGATCAGTGTTTCCTCATACTCTGTGATCTGTGCGTACATATTCGTCACCTGACCTTTGATGCTTCTGTGCAAGTTGCGTCCTATGACTTCAAACCCGTCCGCCGATCCCCGTACCTGACCTTTGCTGCTTCTGTGCAAGTTGTGTCCTATGACTTCAAACCCGTCCGCCGATCCCCGTGACCCCGCCCCAGCAGAGCCGTCCCCGCCCGTCAGCGCAGCCGGGAGGCTTTTCCCCACGCAGCCCCTTCACTTGCTGTCTTTGCAGCTTCTAATTCACAGCAAAACTTGTGTGCTTGCGCATATAGACAGGTTGGAAGCCCAAAACAATCCGATCTTTGGGAATACCTAGCTCAACCAAATCTTCAGCGACAAGTTGATCCGTCAAATTTTGTTGCAACCAGATTTTGTCGTCTTTGATATCAATGTGAACGACAACCCCATAGACACGCTGCCCGTTATCCCATCCGACATTGACCAACTGATAGTGATCGTGTTTGGTATCCACAATTAACTGCGTTTCCACGCCTTCCTTCAAAAATGGGGGCATTTGGTAGTGTGCTAACAGTTGTTGAACCCGTTCTCGATATTCCTCTATGGCAACCATTGAACAATCACCTCTCTTTCTGGATGATAGACAATCAACTTGAGTTGATAGCGTTGGATCATATACTGCCCAAAGGCTAATTGGAAGAAAGTCTGATAAGCGATGATCGGAACTGCGAGAAACAGGAGACGATCTGGTTCAGTATGGGCCAACCCCTCCCGATAATCGATATACTGCCCAAATGCTTCATGAAAATCGGTGATAGCCGATGACCGGAGAAAACTTTTGATTTCTACGGCAATTTTCTCGCCATTTCGATCCGCTGCAATGACCCTTTCTGCACCCAAATCAATGCGGAACTCGACACCCAAAAACTGAATTCTCAGCGGGTCAGCCGTAATCTCCCATCCCTCATTCTTCAGGGCTTGTTTCACCACATCATGATAAACATCTTTTGCAGACATACTCGTTTCCTATAAATTTGCTGATTCTTTTCCATTTTATTCCAAATGGACACGAGGAATAGAATCATTTGATTGATTGTAACATTGTGCGCCTTTCCTCTCTTCAACCTAGCCCATATACAGGGAAAATGGCCTCAACTCACATCCCCGTGACCCCGCCAGAAGCGCGTGACCCGCTCTTGTAGCTGCGGATATTTGCTCAATGTCGGGTCCGCGGCGAAGAGTTCCTGGGCGGCCTGCTGGGCCAGGGCCAGCGTAGCCGTATCGCTGAGCATCGCCATCTTCAGGTCGGGCAGACCGCTCTGGCGTGTGCCCAGAAAATCGCCCGCGCCGCGCAGTTCGAGGTCCTTTTCCGCAATCGCAAAACCGTCGGTGGTGGCGATCAGCACGTCCAGCCGTTCGATAGAGGTGGGGTTGTCGGCCCGGCTGATCAGCGCGCAGGAGCTGGCGTGGCTGCCCCGCCCCACCCGTCCACGGAACTGGTGCAGTTGGGCCAGCCCAAAACGCTCGGCGTCTTCGATCAGCATCACCGTAGCGTTGGGCACGTCAATCCCCACCTCCACGACGCTTGTGCTGACCAGCACATCCAACTCGCCCGCACCAAAGGCGCGCATCACCCCGTCCTTTTCGCCGCCGCTCAGTCGTCCGTGCAGCAACCCCAGCCGCAGGTCGGGGAAAACCTCCTGGCTCAAGCGGGCGTGTTCGTCCACCGCCGCGCCCACGTCCAGCTTGTCGCTCTCCTCCACCAGCGGATAGATGATATAAGCCTGACGCCCCTCCTGCACCCGCCGCCGCAAAAAGGCGTAGAGCCGTTCCCGCTGGCCGGGGGCAAAGCGTTTGGTCACAATCGGCGTGCGGCCCGGCGGCAACTCGTCAATCACACTCACGTCCAGATCGCCATAGACGGTCAGCGCCAGACTGCGCGGGATGGGGGTGGCGCTCATCACCAGTATATGACTGACCAGATTTTCGGCGGCTTCGTCGGACGATTTACCGCGCAGCGCGCCGCGCTGCTCCACGCCAAAGCGGTGCTGCTCGTCCACCACCACAAAGGCCAGGTTGTGGAAGGCCACCCCCTCCTGGATTAGGGCAGTCGTGCCCACAGCCACATCCACCGAACCGTCGGCCAGCCCGGCCAGGACGGACTCCCGCTCACCACCCGTCACCCGCCCGGTGAGCAGGGCCACGCGCAGGGGCGCGCCGTCGGGCCGGGTGAGGTTGCCGAGCAGGCTGCTCAGCCCCCGGTGGTGCTGTTCGGCCAGAATTTGGGTGGGGGCGAGCAGAGCAGACTGCGCGCCGTTGGCCGCGGCGATGAACATCGCGCCGGCAGCCACCGCTGTCTTGCCGCTGCCCACATCGCCCTGCACCAGACGGCTCATGGGCACGCTGCGCGCCAGGTCACGGCGCACTTCGCCCAATACCCGCTGCTGCGCGCCGGTCAGAGCGAAGGGCAACGCCCGCGTAAACTGCGCAACGGCTGCGTCGTCAGAGGACAATGCCCGTGCCGTGGCCTGTTGCAACAGGTGACGCCGCTGCTGCACACCCAATTGGATGTAGAAAAATTCATCGAAGGCCAGCCGTTTGCGCGCCACAGCCAACTGTTCCGGGTTCTCCGGCTGGTGAATCTGCTTCAGCGCATTGGAGAGACCGGTCAACCCAAATTTGGCGCGCACCTTCTCCGGCACGGGGTCGCCCACGGCGGCCAGCCCGTCGCGCAGTGCCTGCTCCACCAGATCGCCAATCGTCTTGCTTGTCAGCCCTTCGGTGAGGGGATAGACGGGCAAAATCGGCCCGTTGGCGATCTCGCTGCTCTCCAACGGCTCAAAGACCGGGCTTTCCAGGGTTTTGTAGCCCATATGCAGACCGACTTTGCCGCTGAAGCGGTAGCTCTTGCCGATCTCCAGCTTGGCTGCGCTCCATTTGCTCCACCAGGTGGCGCGCAGCGTGCCCGTGCCGTCGTTGAGAACCGCCTGCACCATCTCCCGGTTGATCGCCAGCTTGCGATTTTCCAGCTTCCAGAGGTTGGCCGCCACCGTCACCTGCTCGCCGGGCTGCATTTCGGCGATGGTGCGCAGACGGCTGAAATCGTCGTAGCGGGCGGGCAGATGCCAGATCAGCTGCCAAACAGTCTCTACGCCCAGACGGGCCAACTGTTCGGCGCGGGCAGGGCCAACCCCGCGCAGGCTGCCGACGGGCGCGTCCAGCTTTTGCGCCGCGTTGACCGGTGGTGCGCTGACCGGCGCTTCCTTGCGGGTGGGCGCGGGCGTGGCGCTCTCCTGCGCCTGTCGAAGGGGTGTGGGTCCCGCTGGCGCGATGACCGCTTCCGGCAAGATCGCAGGCCGGAATGGGCGTTCGGTCTGGCTGGTCGCCACCTGGTCAATCGCGGCCAGGGCGGTGTCCTGAGTCCATCGAAGGGCGGGGTCCGCCGCGACTGGCTGGGGATTGTCCAGCAGAGCCAGGATGGCGCGGGCGATCGGCTGGCGCTCCGCTTCGCTGGCGTCGGCGTAGCGCAGCAGGCGCGTGCCGATCTCCCTGACCAGCCCGGCTTCCACGCCGTCCGCCAGCGCGTCGTGCCGCCAGCGTTCTTGCAGCGCGGCCATACCGCCCACCACGGCCCGATCCCGCCAGCCGGTCTTCTCTTCCAGCGCAAGGATATTGCGCAGCCGGGTCAATGCGTTTGTCGCCATTAGACAAGTCCTTCGTAGACGATGACACCCATGACATTGGGGCCGAGATGGGCCGCCAGACTGGGCGTGTAGCGCAGGATGCGCATGGGTACGCCGGGCAGCCCAGCCTTCATGTGCTGGACAAAGGCATCCTGGGACTGCTCGTAGCGGTGCTGGACGACGCCCACCTCTTCCAGATTGGAGAATTCAGCGGTAAAGTTGTAGAGCTTCTCCACCACCTCCTCCCGGTTCTGCACCTTTTCCAGCGGAATCAGTTTGCCGTCTTCCATCGTAATCATGGCTTTGATGCCCAGCATCGTGCCAAGTACACTTTGGGCCGACCCCAACTTAGCGCTGCGTTCCAGATAGTGCAGCGTCTCGGAAAAGAAGGTGACGTAGAGATGGGGGATCGTCCCGTTGATCAGCCGGGCGATCTCGATCAGATCGGCCCCAGCGGCCGCGGCCTTGGCGGCCTTTTCCACAAGGATACTCAGCCCCATGGAAGTGGTCAGGCTGTCAATGACGCGGATGCCGTAGCGCCCCATCATCATTTCGGCAGCCTTGCGCGATTGCGCCCACATCGGGCTGAGTTGGCCGCTCATGTGGATGGCAACCACCTGGTCGGCCTGTTTGCCCACCTTCTGGTAGCAGTCCAAAACCCGGTTGATGTTGGGCGCTTCGAGTTCGGGCAGAGCCGAACGCCCGCCGACCTGGTTTTCGCGCAGGAGCTGAAAGAAACGCTCGACCGAAAAGTCGGCGGTCTCCTCGTAGCGTTCACGCCCCACGCGCAGAACTTGGGGGATAACTTCGATGGAGTAGGCTTCCAAAACGTCGGCAGGAAGCGCGGCATTGCTATCTGTGATAATACGAACTTTACCCACGGCACGAACTCCATACGTGTGCTTGCATTGACGGTTTTGCTCTTCTCTTTTTGACAGTCGCAGATGGTTGTGGTAATCTCAAACAGATATTGTGTCGGACGGAATGGGGCTGACACGCCTCTCCCAGAAGACAGAGCAGACATCCAACCGTAGTGTAAACAGTGGCGGGAATGACCGCACATACGACAATAAGGGAGCGAACGAATTATGGCAAAGTGTCAACAGTGCGGCAAAGGTCCCCAATTTGGCAACAACCGGCCCTGGTCCAAGAAGGCCACCCGCCACAAATGGGATGTCAACATCCAGAAGGTCAAAGTGACGGAGGGCAGCACGACTGTCTCCAAGCGGATGTGCGCTTCTTGCATCAAGACGCTCTCCAAAGCCTAGACCTTTTCCCTCAAAAACCGAGTTTTTAATAGCAAAAAACCCGGTTTTTTGCGTAGAATCAAAACGTCGCCCCGCAAGGGTCGGCGTTTTTGTTGTTTCATCCATCAGGCTGCCATCCGTTGCGCGGCCTGGCGCAGTTGACCGCAGCCGGCGTTGATTTCGATGCCCCGGCGCAGACGCACGGTGGCTGCCACGCCCCGGCTGCGCAGAATCTCCACGAAACGGGCTGTGTCAGCGTCGCTGGTGGGCTGGAAAGGGCTGTCCGGGATCGGGTTGAGCGGGATGACGTTGACGTGACAGAGCAGCGGGCTGAGTTTGCCCGCCAGCTCCTCGGCCAACGCCGGGCTGTCGTTGATGCCCTGCATCAGCGCATACTCGAAGGTGACGCGGCGGTGGGTCTTGGCGCTGTAACGCTGCACGGCCGCCAGCAGATCGTCCACGGGATAGCGGCTGTTGATAGGCACCAGCGACGAGCGCAGGGCGTCGTTGGGTGCGTGCAAGCTGACAGCCAGGGCAATCTGCAACCCCTCATCGGCCATGCGCTCAATCATCGGGATCAGGCCGACGGTGCTGAGGGTGATGTGGCGTGCGCCCAGCCCAAAGGCGTCGGCGTCGGTCAGACGGCGCAGCGCGCTCCAGACATTGCGGTAGTTGTGCATGGGTTCGCCCATCCCCATCAGCACGACATTGGTGACGGATGTGGGCCGCTCCAGATTCATCGGCGGTTCGGCCGCGCTGTTTGCCAGGTAGCGGGCGAAGTGTAGCACCTGGGCCACAATCTCCCCGGCGCTCAGGTTGCGCGCCAGACCGCCCTGGGCCGTGGCACAGAAAGTACAACCCATGGCGCAGCCGGCCTGGCTGCTGATGCAGAGGGTACGCCGCTTGTCATAGAGCATCAGCACCGTTTCGATGGTCTGCCCGTCGGCCAGCCGAAAGAGTACCTTTTGGGTGTCGCCGTCTTGCGAGAGGATGCGGGTCGCCGATTGCAGGGGCGAGATGACCCAACCCGCGGCCAGCTCCTGGCGCAGCGTTTTGGGAAGATTCGCCATCTCGTCGAACGAGACAGCGAAATGTTTGTAGACCCACTCCCAGATTTGGCGGGCGCGGTAGGCAGGCTCTCCCAACCCCGCGACAACCTCCGTCAGCTCCTCCAACGAAAGATCGAGCAACGCGCTCTTTTCTTTTTGTCCAGCGCCCACGTTCAGAGTGATTTCTGTCATACACTCTATTGTAGCGCGTGGCATTGGGCGCGGTCAAAAAATAGTGTGGATGGCGGAATGCGGAGTGCAGAATGCGGAATGAAGAGGGTAGTGACGATTGCGGGGCCTTTGGATATTGGAGGGGTGGGGATGAACGTGAAATGGAACTCGGTAGTTCAACGGCGGTTTCTGGGTGTTGGGTTATTGGAACGGGCGGTGTTGATGGACGAGACAATGATGGCTACGCCTTTGTCCGCCGCTTCAGATCGTCGCTCATTTGTCTACCCCACACTCAAATACCCCACATCTACACAACGTCACTACCCTCTTCATTCCGCATTCCGCATTCCCCATTCCGCATTCATCGGTCTGCCGTCTTGAACGCTTCGAGTAGCTCGGGCAGTCCCGGTAAAATAAAGGCTGGGCGCAGGGGTGCGCGTTCGAACTGCTCCTTCGGGGTGATGCCTGTAAGAACCGCAGCCGTAGGCATTCCCAACTTCACTGCGCCTTCGATGTCCGTATCGTAACGGTCGCCCACCATCAGGGTAGTGGCGGCAATGCTGCCCAATTTGTGCATGGCCTGCTCGTACATCCCCGCATTGGGCTTGCCGATAACTGTGGGGGTGACACCGCTGGCTGTCTGCAAAAGGGCAATCAGTGAACCCGCTCCGGGGATCTCGCCCCGTTCGCTGGGGAAGGAGCCATCCGAATTAGTCGCCACGTAGCGCGCCCCGCGGCGGATGGCCAGGGTGGCGTCGGCCAGCCGCTCGTAACGGACGTGGAAATCAATGCCAGAGACGACAATCTCGGCTTGCTGGTAGTCTTCCACCAGCGTAAAGCCCTGACGATCCAGCGCCCAGCGCAGCCCTTCCTCGCCGATGATAAAGATGCGCGCGCCGTTGGGATACTCCTCCTTCAGCCAGTTCGCCGTAGCCATCGAACTGCTCAGGATATGGCTCTCGTCAGCGCGGATGCCCATCTTGCTGATCTTGTCGACAAACTGCTTCGGGGTGCGCGTGGAGTTGTTGGTGACAAAAAGCCAACTGCGCCCGGTGGCTGCCAGATAGTCGAGAAGAGGCTGGACACCGGGCAAGGGGTCGTTGCCGACATAGACAACGCCATCCATATCGAGCAGGACGGCGCGCACAGAATGCAAATTGTGTTGGGTCATCAATGATTTTCTCCCTGGGTGTCCTGTTCTACATCGTTTGCAGCGGACGCCACCGCCCACGCCACCAAAAACCAGACGCCCCCGCCGATGAGCAGGGCCATCCCGATGCTGGCCGGGGTGGGCGGCACGTTGCCCCGCAGAATGCCCACAACAGTGAGCAGAATTCCCAGCCCGCCCGCGACGAGACCGATTTTCAATGGTGTACTCAGTTTTTGCCACATAGCTGATCTCCGCTTTTTAGAAGTAAGCAGGCATCAGTAATCAGTGAGCAGTAAGCAGTCATCAGTGACGCTACATCCCTACTGATTACTGCTCACTGACCCGCTGTCCGTAAGTCCTGCACATTCAACTGCAAACCCCGCCGCCCCTGCCATTCGTTGACCTCCAGATGGAAGGCAATATCCAGACGCTCGTCGGAGCGAAACCCACTGACCCGCTCCCCCAGACCAAAACCGATGCCGTCCAGCACGCTGGAGCCGGGGTAGCCGTCCAACACCAGTTTCAGATGTTTGCCACTGCCCACCGCCCGGGCGCTGCGTACCCGGCAGCCGCGCAACAGCAGCAGGGGTGAATCGTTGGCCTGTCCCAACGGCTCCAGACGGGCGAGCTGTCCCTGCAATGCCCAGGTCAGATCGTCCCAGGAGACTTCGGCATCAATCCGCATACGCGGGCGCAGATCGGGCACAGCCGCCAGACTCTCCACGGCCAGCGCGGTCAGCGCCTCCACAAACTCGGCGTAGCGTTCGTTGGCAACAGTGAAACCGGCGGCCCGGCTGTGCCCGCCATGCCGTACCAGCAGATGACCCACCTGATCCAGTGCGGCGGTAATGTCGAACTCGTCAATGCTGCGTGCACTGCCCCGGCTCGTCTCTGGCCCCTGCTCGATCACCACTGCAGGTCGGTAATACTGATCGGCCAGCCGCCCCGCCACCAGCCCGACGATCCCGGAACGGAAATCCGGGCTGGCGGTGATGAGGATGGCGGGCAGGGCCGCCCCCACATCGCCCAACTGCTGCTCGGCCAGATTCTGGGCGTCCACCGTCAACTGCTGGCGCTCCCGGTTCAGCGCCTCCAATTGGGCAGCCAGATCGTAGGCCGCGCTATATTCGTCGCTGCGCAGGAGTTCGTAGGCGAGTTGGGCGTTGGAGAGCCGCCCCGCCGCGTTGATGCGCGGGGCAAGACGAAAGCTCACCGACGTGCTGTCTACACTGGCGGGCTGCATCCCGGCCACCTCCATCAGCGCAAAGAGACCCACCCGCTGTCCCTGGGCAAGCTGGGCCAGCCCGCGCCGCACCAGCGAACGGTTCTCACCCACCAGCGGCATCATATCGGCGATGGTGCCCAGCGCCACCAGATCGAGCAGTTCCACTTCAAACTCGGCGGCCTGTTCAGCGGAGAGCGTCGCCTGCGATTTTTGGGAGACGGCGCGCAGCACGCCCTGGGCCAGCCGGTAGGCCACACCCACACCGGCCAGACCCTCAAAAGTTGGGCGGTTGTCGCTGCGCCGGGGATTGATGACGGCCAGGGCGGGCGGCAGCTCCTTACCCACCGAGTGATGATCTGTAATGATCACATCCATACCCAGCCGCCGGGCCGCAGCCACCTCTTCGATGCTGCGGATGCCGCAATCCACGGTCACCAGCAGCTCGGCCTGCTGGCTGATCCGTTCGATGGCCTCCACATTTAGCCCATAGCCCTCGTCCACCCGGTCGGGGATGTAGCCGCCCACCTGTGCGCCCGCCTTTTGCAGCGCCGAGACAAGCAGCGCGGTGGCGGTGACGCCATCCGCGTCGAAATCGCCGTAGACACAGATGGTCTCCTTTTTGTCAATCGCGGCCACGATACGCTGCACTGCCCGGTACATATCCTTGAGCAAAAAGGGATTTTCCTGCACCGCGTCTGCGCCGTTCAGAAAGCTGGCAATCTGGTCAGGTTTTTGGATGCCCCGGTTGTAGAGAATCTGCAATAGAATTGGATGTTCTGGGCTGTCTTCCAGAAAGGCGATAGAGGCAGCGGGATACTGTTCCCAGCGTTTGGACTGTTCAAGCAAAGAGGTCTCCTATTCTTTGGGGTCAAGTGGCGCTTTCCACAGGCCATTATAGACGACGCTCTGAGGGAGTGGCAAGTGGAAGGAGGAAGGGAGGAAGGGAAGAAGGGAGGAAGGGAAGAAGGGAGGAAGGGAAGAAGGGAGGAATTGTGAATTGTGAATGAACGGTACGGGACCCTTCCTCCTGTCCTCCTGTCCTCCCTTCCTCCTGTCCTCCCTTCCCCGTTTCCCTCAAACTCCGTCCTACGCTAAAATACCCCCAACGAACAACCACATCCCTGGAGTGCCGCCCGTGTCATCTGTCCTGGATCGTCTGCGCCGCTTGCAAAGCCTGCGCCCACAGAATTCTCCCGCCGCAGCGGAACTGCCCCGGCGCGGGGACTCCGTCGCCGGTGCGTTGGATGCGCTGGTTGCGGGTGAGGAGATCGAAAACGCGGGCGGGCGCTGCTGGCTGGTCACAGAACGCTACCCCGTGGAGACTGTGCGCGGACGTCTCCCGCTGGGCGCGCTGCTCGACACAACGCCCCAATCCATCGCGCCCCTCTACCCCCACGCCGGGCTGGACACAGGCTTCGACTTCAGCCGTGTGGCCTTCATTGACACCGAAACCAGCGGTCTGGGCGGCGGCGCGGGTGTCTATGCCTTTATGGTGGGGGTGGGGATTTTTCAAGGACTGGGGAGTGGGGACTGGGGACAGGGGACTGGAGACTTGGGACATCCCGATCCCCAATCCCCAATCCCCACTCCCCACTCCCCAGTCTCCTTCACCGTCCGCCAATTCTTTATGCGTCACCCCGGCGAGGAGAGCAGTCTGCTCACCGCCCTGGCCGAACTGCTAGGGGAACGCAGCGGGCTGGTCACTTTCAACGGGCGCACCTTCGACGCACCGCTCCTGCGCGGGCGCTACCAGATGAACCGGCGCTTTCTGCCCGCGGGTGTCGCGCTGCCTCCCGTTCTGGCCGAAGACGGGGCACATTTCGACCTACTCCATCCGGCCCGCCGCCTCTGGAAACGCCGCCTGGCAAGCTGCTCGCTGGGCAACCTGGAAGCGCAAATCCTCGCCCTCAGCCGCACAGAAGAGGACGTGCCCGGCAGCCTCATCCCCTATCTCTACACCCAATTTTTGCAAACGGGCAACGCGGCCGCTATGCGCCGCGTCTTCTACCACAACCGGGAAGATATCGTTTCGATGGTCTCGCTGGCCGAACTGCTCTGCCGCCATTATACAAACCCTGTGGCCTCCGCCCAGACCGGTGAACTCCACCCGCTAGATTTGGCGTCGGTGGGTCGTGTTCACGCCGAGATGGGCTGGCAAGAGAGCGCGGAGCAGGCTTTTGCCCATGCGCTGGAAAGTCTGGTTTCCGCACGCGCAACCGACGATGCGGACGCGCTGCCCGAAGTCTTCGACGCGCTGGGTTGGCTCTTCAAACGCCAGGAACGTTGGGACGAAGCCACGGCGCTCTGGCAACGCTGGCTGACGACTGTTCCCGGCCCAGACCCCCGCCCATACATAGAATTGGCCAAGTATTGCGAATGGCAACGCAACGATCTGGAACAGGCCCAGATGTGGACGGCCTGGGCGCTGCATAACCAGCAGAGCGCGCCCGCCCGTTTGCGCTCCCCCCAGGCCATCAACGAACTCCAGCACCGCTTGGCCCGCATCCAGCGCAAACAGAGCGGCGACGACACTTCCCCTCCCGAAACTAAGTAACGCAAGCTGTTCGCTTGCCACACGCCAGAAACATAGCCGACACTGGCGGGCGGGATACTGCGACCGCGAAAGTGTGCGTTTTCCCCACCCAATTTACCAGAGGAGCAACCAAATGGGCGCAAAATTCCCCAGCCAGGCCTGGGCCGACGCGATGAAAGTAGCCGTGAACAGCAGCGAAGCATACGCCGCGGCGGCCAAGAACTGGGAGGGCGACTTCTACTTCGTCGTCAGCGGTAGCAACGAAATTGTCTATATGGACCTTTGGCACGGTCAATGCCGGGATGCGGTCTTTACAACCGACACCGCCTTCAAGAACCCGGAGTTTAAGATCACCGCCAAGCACGAGCAGTGGGTGAAGGTCTTGCAAGGCAAACTCGACCCCATCCAGGGGATGATGACACGCCAGTTGAAGCTGGACGGCAACCTCATCAAAATTATGCAGAATGTGAAAGCGGCCCAGGAGTTGGTGGGCTGCGCCACCAAAGTGGATACGGAGTTCTAAAATGTGGTTCTTCACTTCCCCCCACATCATCTTCGGTGAAGACGCCCTGGAGCATTTGGAAGAGTTGCAGGGCGAGCGGGCTTTTATCGTCACCGACCCGGTGCTGGACGGTCTGGGCTTCACCGCACGCATCAGCCGCCACCTGGCCGCGGCGGGAATGGAGGTGCAGGTCTTCGCCGAGGTGGAGCCGGACCCCAGCATCCAGACTGTGCGCCGGGGTGTGGAACAGATCGCCGCCTTCCAGCCGGATTGGATCGTCGGGCTGGGCGGCGGCAGCTCGTTGGACGCGGCCAAAGGCATGTGGGCGCTTTACGAACGGCCCGACCTGCAAGCGGAGGAGATTTCCCCGGTCTTCGATCTGAACCTGCACAAATGCAAAATGGTTGCCATCCCCACCACCAGCGGCACAGGCAGCGAGGCCACAATGTATGTGGTGCTCAGCGACCCGGAACAGCGGCGCAAAATCTCGGTGGGCAACCGGGAACTGATCCCCACCCTCTCGCTGATCGACCCTTCCCTGACCAGCCAACTGCCGCCCCGCGTCACCGCGGATACGGGGCTGGACGCGCTCACCCACGCCATCGAAGCCTACGCCGCCAACTTTCGCAACGACTACAGCGACGCCCTGGCCCTGAAAGCCGCCGAACTGGTCTTCTGCTACCTGCCCCGGTCCTACGCGCAGGGCAACAGCGACAGCGTAGCCCGTGAAAAAATGGCCAACGCGGCCACACTGGCCGGGCTGGCCTTTGGCAACTCCTTCGTGGGGCTGGCCCACGCCCTGGGCCACAGTTTCGGCGGCTACTTCAAAATTCCCCACGGACGGGCCGTCGCCCTCTTTCTGCCTTATGTGATGGAATACACCGCCAACGCGGGTGTCAGCCGCTATGGGGAGATCGCCCGCCATCTGCGCCTGACCGACGGCGACGACGAAGCCAACGGTGCGCATCTGCTCATTGATGCTGTGCGCGGGCTGGAAGCGCGGCTGGGCCAGCCCACCTCCATCGCCGCGCTGGGCGTCAGCGCCAGTGCATTGGAAGAGGCGCTGGAAACCCTCTGCACCCACGCCCTCTCCGACAGCGCTATTCTAGCCGCGCCCCGTATGCCGGCGGGGGATGAGTTGGAGCGGCTGTTTTTGTATGCGATGGAAGGGAAAGAAGTTGATTTTTAGTGGGATGGCGGGGTGATGGGTGGATTGCCACTGGCGGCTGATAAGGCCGCGTTGCATGGATTGCTCAAAAAAGTGCGTGATTTGGGAATGCCATTGGTCTCAGTCAATCAGGTTCAGTTCGATGAAACCCATCAAGATCATTCAAAACAAAGAAAACAAAAATGAATTCCATCAAAAAGATAGATACGAAAGTCCTGCTCTCGACCCTATGGATCGTGGTCATGCTCAACATGCTGAAAGCGGACATCCTTTCGCTCAACATCCCCGGCGCAGCGGAAGAATTGGCACGGACCTCAGCCAGCACCGGCGCATCCATTCCCCAATTGATGTTTATCGGCGCGATCATGGGGCAACTCGGCATTGCCATGATCTTCCTGTCACGCGTGTTGAAGTACGGAATCAATCGCTGGGTTAATATCGTCGTGGGCTTCGTCACCATCGCCTATATCTGGGGCGGCATGGCGTCCTATCCCCACTACATTTTCATCGCCACGGTCGAGACTCTCAGTTTGTTGCTGATCATCGGGTTTGCATGGACCTGGCGCAACGTCGAAGCCTGACAATTCAATTAGAAAAGGAGAATGATCGCCATGAAAACCTTACAGAAAGTCGGCGGCTTTGCCGCACTGTATGCGGGAGCTGCATACATAGTGGGTATGATGGGTTTTCTCCTCGTAGTGGGATGGCCGGATGACCCTGTCCAGCAGGTAGCTGTACTCGTGAATAACCAAATCAGCCTGCACATTCTGTACATAATCGTCTATCAGGTGTGGGCGGTCTTTCTGGTTGTCCTGACGTTAGCGCTCTACGAGCGGTTAAAAGTCGACTCGCCTGCAATGATGCAGACAGCGACCGCCATCGGGATAATCTGGGCGACCGTTGTCATTGCCAGCGGCATGATCTTTAACATTGGTATGGACAATGTCGTCAATCTCTATGGCAAAGACCCGGCTCAAGCTACGACGGTCTGGTTGGTGATTGAGTCTGTGTGTAATGGAATAGGCGGCGGGAATGAGATTCTAGGCGGCCTATGGATGCTACTGATAAGTTGGGTAGCTTTGCAGGCAAGAGGGCTTCCCAAGACGCTGAATTATCTTGGCATAGTGATTGGCGCGGCGGGCATCCTCTCGGCTTTGCCGGGGCTCGGCGATGTAGGGCTCATTTTTGGTCTGGTTCAGATAGTGTGGTTCCTATGGCTGGGGATCGTTATGTTACGCGGTAGCACAAGCGCAGCGGCATAAAAACCGGAGGCGTTCGTGTCGCACCACAAAACAACTTTCAGTATACTCTGCCAGCATTTTCCTACGCCCAGGTGGAATCCTGCTCCCAAGCATTGTCCACGCCCGCCAACAGGTAACGCAAACCGTTGAGCCACACGCTTTTTGCGCCACACCCACTCATCCCCACACCAGCCCCATCGCTTCACACATCCAGCCGCCTGCGCATGGCAAAGGGGCCGCAGTTGAGGACACGGGTATTGTGTCAAATTTATGATTTGGCAACTGTGTTTTCAAAGAAAGGTAGTGGTTCAATGACAAACGTTATATTGAGTATCGTTTTTGTGTTAGCCATTATCTATCTTGTGCCCATCTTCGTATACGGTCTTGCCTCAGTTGTGGCAGGGTTGAAGACAACAGAAGGCGCATCCCCAGCGCAGTTTCTGATTGGTGTCTTTGTTTCCAAAATCGGGACGGCTATTGCCTTTGTTCTTCTCTTCTACTTCGCGCGTAATTCACTGAGTGGGCAATGGCTTCTCTACGCTTTTGTGTGGTGGCTGCTGTTCGTCTTCGGGGAGATCGGGCAGGCCATTGGGCCAAACTATACTTGGAAAGAAGCCATTGCAGGCGTCCTAGCAGAGACTCTTTACTTGCCCTTATCCGCCTACGTGACCAACTGGCTGATAGGGTTAAAGTAGCGTTCTTTTCCCACCGCTTCACCCCCCACCAGCCCCACCCCCGTATACACATCCGGCTGATGCGCAGCCCGTTCGACGGTTCCTCGTATCAGTGAATAGCCCAGACATATATAAGTCAAGTGTGGTAAGTTTGCAGAGAGAAAAGCCGTTTTATCGTGAATAATGGCATAAAAAGCACCCTTCTCTCGAAAGCCACATTGTCATTTTAGCCGTTTGCCGGTACAATTAAGGCTATGAGAGTACCCAATGCTGAACGCGCCTTCATTGACGTAAGTAAGTTACGTGACTATGCCCTAAACCCAACACACCGGGTTGGTGGTCACAAAGCCCGTTTATTTGCGATGCTGCTGGGCATGAATATCAACCATGTAGAGGCGCTACGGCAGATTCTACTCAGTGTGATCCGAGCGCAAGAAGCAACGTTAGGTGAGCTGGATGAGTATGGGCAACGGTACGTGATTGACTTTTTGCTTACTTGGCAAAGTAGACAAGCAATCGTGCGCAGTGCGTGGATTATCCGTCCAGATGAGGATTTCCCCCGACTTGTCACCTGCTATCCATTGTAGGAGTAAACAGGATGAAAAATGAAATTCAATTGTTGGATGCGGTCGCACTGACGATGGATGTACCAAAATACAATCTATTTCGCGGTGAAATTGGTGCTGTCGTTGAGTGCTATCCCAATGATGGATATGAAGTAGAGTTTGTCTCGTTGGACGGTTATACCTATGCCCTGCTAGCTCTTCATGGCAGTCAGCTAATCCCACTCCGGCAGAAACCGCAGCGTATGGCGAAAACCACGGTGCCGGCAACAATTTTTACAAGCCAGCCAGTTGTCGAAGCGATGACCAGCGCCGAACAGTAGATCAACCTGACCGCTGCTGCGATCACGCGCGTTTTGTGTTGGTCGCCTCACCCCCACACCAACCCCACCCCCGTAAACACATCCGACTAATGCAGCAGTCCACGATCAGCGCTTCTGGCCGCAGATTTTGCCAGTCTTGCGAGCCAAGCGCCTATGGAAATGGTTTAGAGCAATGAGAGTGCAAACGCAAGCGAGGGTTTGCATCACGGCGCGCTCTCTCCTATAATCCCATCAACGCAACAGCCTACGTTTCAGGTACAATCCAAAGAGATGATTGAAACCGCGCGCATCGCGTGAACGTGAGAAGGGAAAAGAGAGATGAAACGCAAGGCGATAGGGCTGGCTCTTATACTCATCGTTGCCAGTCTGCAACTCTTGGGATGCTCCCCATCCATCCAGGCACCGAAAACTGAGCCAGTCTCTGTTGCGAAAATAGAGGGTACAGACCAGATGCGTTTGACGTTGCAGGCGGACGCCGCCAAACGGCTTGATATCACGACGG
>CAMDEX010000129.1 GCA_945897075.1 Litorilinea aerophila | reverse complement strand
AGCAACTATTATACATCGGTGAATGACTGGCAGTTGAATCTGACGCCGACGGCGGGGAATCACAATCTGAAGATTACGACGGATGTGAATGGGGCGGTGTCGGAGTCGAACGAGTCGAACAACAGCTACGAGGCGACGTTTACGTGGGGAGAGCCGGAGGGTAACGTCGACTTAACTATCAGCGGTTTGGAGATATCACAGGCAATTCAAAGTCTCGACAATTCTGTCGTTCTGATTGAGGGCAGACCGGCTATTGCGCGGCTTTACATTAACGTAGATGCCCCAGTTTGGCAGCTATGGGTAGGAAGTGTGAATGCTGAGCTTCATGCAGTGCGAAATGGCAAGGAGCTATCCAATTCGCCGATTAAGCCCTTTAATGGTCCCTTCAATGCCTGGAAGAACCCTGACCGGGGTGACTTCAGTCGATCTCTCAATTTCCAATTACCTACAGATTGGATATCGGGAACAGTGGATTTCCATGCTGTTGTGAACCCAGCCTTTACGGTAGAAGAGAAGAACTACGCCAATAACCGATACCCATCTGGAAATGGCACATTACGGCGGGGTTTTGAAACGGCAAAGACTCTCCAGATTCGTTTTGTGCCGATCGCGTGGAATTGTGATCCCGATAATGTTCTGCGGCCCAGCACGAATCTGGCTGAAATTCATGAGGCGTTTCAGGACACTTATCCAATTAGTAAGCGTGATTTCCAATTAGATGCCGAATTTGCATACTGTACATCCGAGCAACATTTGGAAAGCGATGCTATGCTCGTCGAGATACTGAATGCCATGAAGGATCGATTGAATCACACTCCGGCTAATACACTGTACTACGGACTCCTATCCCCCGATATACCGAGGACGATCAATGGAGTCGCCTATCTAAATAGTTATGTTGGGGTAGGCATAAATAGTGCAGATCGGGGCACGGCCAGAACAGCAATTCATGAGACAGGGCACATGCTTGGAAGGCCACACGCTCCGTGTGGTGGCCCTGCAAATCCGGATCCGCAGTGGCCCGGTGATAGCAGTCACGAAGATGCACGAATTGGTGAATATGGTCTGGATGTTGTGGATAGAGACGTGTACACTCCCGATGCTCGGGATTTCATGAGTTATTGCAGTGATAACTGGTGGATATCCGATTACACCTACGGCAAGCTACATGACGAGCCACGACTGCACGGTCGATTTGTGACGAAAGACATCCCGGACTCGGTCGCTCAAGCTACGACATGGCGGATTGCAGGAGTTATAGATGCATCAGGTAGTAAAATACAACCGGTTTTCTTGATGCAGTCACTGGTCACTGGTATTGTTGAGGAAAGTGAATATACGATTGAATTACTTGCCTCAGACAATCGAGTTCTTGCGGTTTATCCCTTTGAACCGATGGCTATGATTGCTACCGGTAGCAATGGACATGAAGCTGAAGCACAAGGGTTCTATCTCAACGTTCCTGTTTTGGCCGAGGCGGCGAAAATCCAACTTAAGCATTCAGGAAATCTCTTGGATGTTATTACATCTCCTGGTGTAACAAAGTCTCAACAGAACGTATTTTCGCCATCAGTAAGCGTCAATAATGATAGACTTGTGGTGACGAATGCGGAGGCACAGAAGAAGTTGGTATCAATCCCCTATTACCATATGGCCCGGGTATCATCTGACAATGGCAAGACCTGGCAAACAGTCAGCATCGATCTGCATCAGGCAGGTATCACTGCCGACCTGTCCAGTTATGGTCGATCTGATAATCTGTTGGTCGAGATTCAACGATCGGACGGAGTAAGAGTGGAAAGCAAGACGTATGGTCCATTTGCGCTCGCTCCTCGGCCTCCGTCTGTTGCGATCATTAACCCAAACTCAGATACTGTTGTACAAGTCGGCTATCCTTTGTTCCTAATGGGCTATGGGCAAGATCCTGAGGATGGGATATTAGCAGATGAGAATCTAATCTGGACATCTGATCAACAGGGTTGGTTGGGTGTTGGATCGACATTGCAGATGGACAGTGGTCTACAGCTAGGTAAGCATCTAATTACCCTGACGGGTAAGGATCGCGATGGTAACCAAGCGTCCACAAATGTAACGCTGACTGTTACAAACAGTCCGCTTGAGTCTGAGTAAAGAAGGGGTCGATAGAACACGAATGGCGTCGGACAATTTGTCCGACGCCATTCGTGTTCTTGGAACATTACGCATCATTGAATCGTCTGATCCACAGAAGCGCAGGAGTTAGAAATGCTGCTTCACTTGTCGCCCGCCAGTTTGACTTGAATCACAGGAGGATTTTATGGTTATAAATCTTCGACACTTGTTTGTTGTTATCAGCATGAGTGTATTTTTGTCAGGGTGTGTAAGCATCAGCCAAATATCCGATATGAGGGATACTGCTACACCAACCATCCAAATTGTAGATACGCCCCCTATGCCTACAACCAAAGTTTTCGTAATATCAGGTGTTATTGTGAGTGGTACAACCGGATATTTGAGCCCGATATTCAGCGTGACTGGGGTAGCTGATAAACCTGCGGAATCGACAGACTACAGAGTAGTCATTCTGGACACATCCTCTGAAGTTGTCGGTGAATATAAAATAGCACCTGTACCTACGTCTGAGAATTCGAATACGTCGACTTCCAAGCCCGATATTTTAGGATTCCGCATACAAATAGCTGAAATAGACAATGTGTCGAGAGTTCAGTTACTTTACAAAACCCAGCTTCTTCATGAACTGAAGTCAGGATCAGAAGTGCCCAAGATTCAGAATTTATCAGCAAAACTAAATGATGATGCCACAAGTGGAAAGATTCTTCACATCGAATGGGTGGCAAAAGACGACGACGACGAGAAACTGGTCTACCTCGTTCAATATTCACCAAACGCTGATGATACCTGGTACACGATTGGAACACAACTCACCCATACAGAATTGAATGTGCAGATTGAGAACTTAGTTGAGTCCGCTCGTCCGTTAATTCAAGTCATTGTAAGTGATGGAATCCATTCAGGCAACGCCATACTTGAACTTGCGTTCGAAATCCATTCTCAACCCACAGTGCAGGTTATTTCTCCAAGGAACGAAGAAATTGTTGTCAAGAATCAACCGATAATTTTCTTAGGAAGTGGGTACGATCCCGAAGACGGAACGCTTCAAGACGAGAATTTGAAATGGCATTCCGATGTCATGGGAATTATTGGATATGGTCAAATACTTCAGCTAGACGCAGGTCTCCCACCGGGAACACATGTCCTTACATTAATGGGGACTGATTCAGACGGAAACAAGGCTTCCAATAGCGTGACTATCTACGTTGAATGAATTCCTCATAATGAAAATGGCGTCTATCTGGACAGAGTGTCACGTCAGGTTGCTTCCTGTAACGAAAGGAATAGTTTTCAAATTTTCAATTTGCTGGTTATTCGATAGTGGCAGATATAAAAGAAGTCCGGAACCTCTCATCTCCGAACTTCTTTTATATCCATACATATCCGCAGCATCCGCGTCCTACTCTTGGTACACCCCGCTCGTAATCCGCACCATCTCCGCGTAACTCTTGCCATCCAGCGCCGCGCCGCCGATGAGCGCGCCGTCGACGTCGGGCTGCTGCATAATTTCGGCGATGTTGGCGGGCTTGCTTCTGCTTTGTCATTGCGCCGCAGCCAGCGCGGGCAACCGTTGAATTTGGGTGATATCCTGCGCTCCAGGCGAAACGTAAAACTATAGAATTATGCGAGCGCGCTACAGTCGCTGATCAATGCGGGGAAATTGGGCGATTGGAAGCTGATACCGACGGCAGGTTTGCGGTTATGTTTGATGTCGGGAGGTTCATGGAAGTGATGAGGGAACGTCCTCATCAACTCAGGGATCTCTGGATGGGGTTGCGGGTCATACCAACGGATACGTTCCTCGTTATGAAAAACCGTATAGCTATAGTCTAAAAGTTCGCCATCCGAGAAGTCAAGGTATTCAAAGACACGCAGTTCCACTCCGTTCTGAAACCAGATACTTCCACGGACAAAGCAGGTGCTGGCGCTATTCGTGTAAAGACGCAGCGTTGAGGATTGAATCTCAGGATAGGTGCCCGGCAGGGAATAGATGAACCGCTCGTAAGCAGCGCGGGAAGGGAAGAGCATCAGATCAGTTCCAGCACGGGTTCCTGGGGAGCCAATTCAATAGTTACACCATCGGCCTGACGGTGTAATTGTTCGACACGTCGGCGTGACAACTGCTCCAACGCCGCCTCTCGCTTAAGTTTCAGCTTATAGTGACCCGCCCACTCGGCAAAAACCTCGCTATGGGTGCCGTCATCCAGCACACCCTGTGAGTAAAGTTCGTAGAAATGCACAGAACTCACCCAATAACGGCGCTCAAACTTGTGCAGGCCCATTTCGGCTACCTGCAAGTCATCCAGGATGGCGCTAAGCGTCAGTGTAGCCATATTCCTTGCCCTTTCCTGTGTTTAAGTCTGCATTTTTCGCCGGATGGCTCTTTAAGTGCAGGGTTCTACCCCGCGTACACCCCGCTCGTAATCCGCACCATCTCCCCGTAACTCTTGCTATCAGCGCCGCGCCGCCGATGTCGGGCTGCTGCATAATTTTGGCAATGGTGAGGAATTTGCTGCTGCCACTACCCGCTCTCACGCGGGCACGAGTTCTGTCTCAGAGTAGACAACCACTGTCACCTCAAACCCTGCCTGTCGCGCCTGCTTGACTTTGCGGTCAATAATCGCTGCCACACCGCTGCTGACTATCGCTTCGCCACACTGATTGCATACCTCGGCCGGTACTTCTTTGACAATCACAACGCTATTGCCCACAACGAATGGCATAATTGTTACAGCCGATTGGAGCTGGCCGCCACAGAAATAGCAGCGTTCATTTTCGCGTTCGCCAATCATCTTCCCACTCCTGCCTATTGGGTTGATATACCGTCACGATCAGAATCATATCTGCCGGTTGATTACATGCTACAACACAATGGAACGGCTGTCCAGAATGTGTGAAAGTCAGAACCAGACAGTCCGGTAGATAGCGATGGAGAACCGGGTATTCTTCGAGTACCGTTGCTTCCTGCAAGGCAACTTCTACATCGTGTACCGTAGCAGGTTCTACGCCAATTGCGCCAAGTGCATATCGCGTCCACTTGATCTTTCGTTCTCCAGCTTTCAGACGGATAAACTCTTGCCATTGGCTCATCAACCACCACCACTATTCTGATCGGCGCAAATCTGCGGTTTCAGCGTAATCTGCGTCCTACCCCGCGTACACCCCACTCGTAATCCGCACCATCTCCCCATAACTCTTCCCGTCCAGCGCCACGCCGCCGATGAGCGCGCCGTCGCTGTCGGGCTGCTGCATACTCTCCGTAATGTTCCTCTGTCATTGCGCCGCGGCCAGCGCGGGCAGCCTTTGAATTCGGGTGATTTCCTGCGCCTCAGACGAATGCTCGGCGTGATACAGATCCCAGACCAACTGCAAATTGAGCCAGAACTGAGCCTCCATGCCCAATAGCTGTTCCAAGCGTAGGGCCGTATCGGGCGTCATACCCCGTTTGCCATGCACCAATTCGTTAATGCGCGGATAGGAGACGCCGATCAACTTTGCCAGGTCGGATTGGGTGATGCCCAATGGTCGCAAAAACTCTTCCAGCAACATCTCACCGGGATGGGTGGGTGGACCCTCTGTCGGAATACGCAACATCCCTCACTCTCCTCTCAAATCTCTGATACGCAAACGGCTCAGTGATAATCAACGATCTCCACCGTTTCCGGCCCTTCTTTGCCCCAAACAAAGCAGACACGGTACTGGTCATTGATCCGGATGCTGTGCTGCCCGGATCGGTTTCCTTGCAGCGATTCCAGGCGGTTGCCGGGGGGAATTCGCAACGAGTCCAGCGACACGACAGCATTTAACTGGTCGAGTTTGCGTCGCGCAAGCCCCCAAAGTTGCTCAGGACAAGTGCGGCGAGCCTCACGCGAGTTCACGCGGTTGAAGATATCTTCGACGCCGTCGTTGTGAAACGATTTAATCATCGCTCTGTTCGCGTCCTACCCCGCGTACACCCCGCTCGTAATCCGCACCATCTCCCCGTAACTCTTGCCATCCAGCGCCGCGCCGCCGATCAGCGCGCCGTCAATGTCGGGCTGCTGCATAATTTCGGCGATGTTGCCCGGCTTTGTGCTGCCCCCATACAGAACCCGTGTGGTGTCAGCCACCGCATCCCCGTACAACTCGCGCACCGTCGCCCGCACTACACCGCCGCAGATGTCGCCCGCTTGCTGGCTGGTGGCGGCCAGCCCCGTGCCGATGGCCCAGATCGGTTCATAGGCCAGCACCAGGGATTGCACCTGCTCTCCGCTCAGCCCAGCCAGCGCACCGCGCACCTGCCCGCTGACGAAAGGTTGCGTCTCGCCCGCTTCGTTCTGCGCCAGACTCTCGCCGATGCAGACAATCGGTATCAGCCCGGCAGCCAGGGCCGCTTTGACCTTCTTGTTGACCGTCTCGTCGCTCTCGCCGAAGAACTGCCGTCGTTCGCTGTGGCCGATGATGACGTATTCTACCAGCCCGGCCAGCAGCGCCGCGGCCACCTCACCGGTGAACGCGCCGCTCGCTTCCCAGTAGCAGTTCTGCGCGCCTACCGCAATCGGCGCATCGCCCACAGCCGCTTTGACCGCCGAGAGACAAACAAACGTCGGGCAGATGACCCGGTCTACATTCGCATAGCCAGAGGTCAGTTCGACGATCTGGCGCGCCAGCGCGCCGGCTTCGGCCACCGTCTTGTTCATCTTCCAGTTGCCGGCCATCATTGGTTTACGCATAGGATTGTTCTCCAAAGTTGTGAAAAAGCGGACGCAGATGACGCAGAAAAAACGGATTTACGCAGATAGAAATTCTAAATCCGTTTGTATCCGCCCAATCAGCCAAATCCGCGTTCTATTCTTCTCTGCGTCCCATCTGTTATCCAAAGCCGCCCGCTCCCCCTGTATCTGTCTTTTCTTCCGGCGGCGCGTTGAAGCGGGCCAGTTCTACCGCGTACTCCTCCGCGGTGAGCCAGCGCCCGCCGCTCACCGCGTGGCGGATCAGCTTGCGCCCGCTGTCGAACCAGAGTTCGACCTCCACCTGGGCAAAGCAGCGGTTCTTGCCCGTGCCCTGCATCACCTTGCGCGTGTAGAGGGCCGCGTCGCTGTCGTCGCTGCCGCTGAGCGCGTTGAGCGTGTCCACCTCCGCGCTGAGTGGCTCTCGGCAGCGGTTGCTCAACACATAAACCGTCAAATTGCGGCTACCGCTGGACGGTCTGCCGGTAAAGAGGGAGGCGAGTCGTTTGAGAAGTGACATAGTTGGAGATTGGGGATTGGGGACTGGGGATTGGGGATTGGGACTGGGGAATCTGTTCCGATCCCTAGTCCCCAATCCCCAGTCTCTATTTGTTTTTCAACGCCGCCACACCGGGCAGCACCTGGCCTTCCAGAAATTCCAGGCTGGCCCCGCCACCCGTGCTGACATGGGAGATTTTGCCGTCCAGCCCGGCCTGGCGCACCGCGGCCGCGCTGTCACCGCCGCCGATGATCGTCGTGGCATTGGGCAGATTGGCCAGAATTTCGGCGATGGCGACGGTGCCCCGCGCAAAGGCCGGGAACTCGAAGACGCCCATCGGCCCGTTCCAGACGACCGTCTTGGCACCCGCCAGCCGGTTGGCGAAATGGGCGATGGAGGCGGGGCCGATGTCCAGCGCCATCCAGCCGGCTGGGATGGCGTCTACGGCGACGGTCTCGTGCTGCGCATCCGCGGTGAAGGCGTCCGCCACCACCAGGTCTACGGGCAGATGGAGCAGTTCGCCGCCTTTTTGCAGCAATCCCTTCGCTGTCTCCAGCGCCTCTTCCTCCACCAGACTCTTGCCTGTGGCGTAGCCCTGGGCGCGTAGGAAAGTATTGGCCATGCCGCCGCCGATGAGAATGGCGTCCACTTTGGTCAGCAGATTTTCGATGACCCCGATTTTGTCCGAGACTTTTGCCCCGCCCAGAATCGCCACAAAAGGCCGCTGCGGTTCTTCCAGCGCGCCGCCCAGATAGTCCAGCTCCTTTTGCATCAGAAAACCGGCCACCGCAGGCAGATAGTCCGCCACACCGGTCGTGCTGGCGTGGGCGCGGTGCGCGCTGCCAAAGGCGTCGTTGACGAAGACATCGCCCAGCTTGGCCAACTGGGCCGCCATTTCGGGGCTGTTCTTTGTCTCGCGGACGTCAAAGCGGGTGTTCTCGATCACCAGCACGTCGCCGGGTTGGAGTCTCTGCGCCGCGGCTTCGGCCTCTGGGCCTACCACCTCGCCCACAAACTGCGCAGGGCGTCCGAGCAGCGTGCCCAGGTGTTCCGCAATCGGGCGCATAGAATACTTGGGGTCTGGCCCGCCTTTGGGACGGCCCAGATGGCTCATCAGCACGAGCGCTGCGCCATTTTCCAGCAGGTAATTGAGGGTGGGCAAAGCGGCCTGGATGCGGGCGTCGTCAGTAATCACCCCGTTCTCGTCCTGGGGCACATTGAAATCAACCCGCACCAGCGCCCGTTTGCCCGTCCAATGGATGTCACGAATGGTCTGTTTGCGCATAGTCGTCTCCGGGGAAGTAAGCAGTAATCAGTTATCAGTGACGAATCGTACCACTGCCCTAAAAATAGAACGCGGATAACGCGGATTGGGCTGATGAGCGCGGATAAAAAATCTGCGTAAATCTGTGGTTTCTGCGCAATCTGCGTTCCGCTTTTCATCTTTCATGGTACACGACGACGCATGAAGAACTGATTACTGATTACTGTTCACTTTCTGCCTGTTAGATTCCTTTAGAGGCAATATACGCGGCCAGGTCGGTGACGCGCACGCTGTAGGCCCACTCGTTGTCGTACCAGGTGATCACCTTCACCAGATCGCCGTAGAAAGCGGTGAATTCAGCGTCAATGGTGCTGCTGAAGGCGTTGCCCTTGTAATCAATGCTCACCAGCGGCTCGCGGCTGACGGCCAGAATGCCCGCCATCGGCCCGGCCGCGGCCGCGTCAAAGGCGGCCAGCAGATCCGCGGTGCTGCCGGGGTTCTTCACCTTTGCCACAAAGTCCACCACCGAGACGGTGGAGGTGGGGACGCGCATAGCCAGACCGTCGAATTTTCCCTTCAGTTCGGGCACAACCAGCGAGACGGCTTTGGCCGCGCCGGTGGTGGTGGGGATGATGCTCAGGCCGGCGGCCCGCGCCCGGCGCAGGTCACTGTGTACCAAATCCAGAATCTGCTGGTCGTTGGTGTAGGCGTGAACGGTCGTCATCACGCCCTGTTCGATGCCAAAAGTGTCGTTGACAACTTTGGCCGCCGGGGCCAGACAGTTGGTGGTGCAGCTTGCGTTGCTGATGATGTGGTGTTTGGCCGCATCGTACTTCTCGTGGTTGACGCCCATGCAGACCGTAATATCTTCGCCTTTGGCCGGCGCGCTGATGATGACCTTCTTTGCGCCCGCAGCGATGTGCAGTTCGGCCTTCTCTTTGCTGGTAAAGATGCCTGTGCTCTCCACCACCAAGTCCACGCCCAGATCACCCCAGGGCAGTTTGCTGGGGTCGCGCTCGCTGAACACCTTCAGCCGGTCGCCGTTGATGAGGATGTCGCCGCCGTCCACCTCCACAGTGCCTTTGAACGCGCCGTAGTTGCTGTCATATTTGAAGAGATGGGCGTTGGTTTTGACATTCGAGAGGTCGTTGATCGCCACGATGTCGAACTCGCCGGGGTGTTTCTCGAAGAACGCTTTGGTCACCTGGCGGCCAATGCGTCCAAAACCGTTGATTGCAATTCGTGTAGCCATTGTGTTGCTCCTTCGGAAAGGTGAAAATGTGTCAGCGTAGCTTTCCCAGAAGTTCAGATAATGTTTTTCGTAACCCGAAACACTATATCCTTCTTTCGCTGCGCCAGAGATCGTATTCAGTTGTGGAGCTTGACCGGCACTTCCTTGACCGGTCGGCGATGCCCGAAAAATTAGGCTTACAGCCCACAATTTCATTCTATCACAGGTCGGGCGGAAGGGCTGTTTGCAGGGGTCTCTGATTTTTGTTCTTCTTTTTCGGCCAGCAGAACCCGGTAGACGTCCATCACCTGTGCGGCCATCTTATCCGGGTGGTGATGGCGCGGGGTTGCATCGTCCACCAGATCGCCGGTGAAGAGGCGATAGTCAAGCGCTTCATCAGCAGGCGGCAGCGTGACCCACTCCACCCCTGCCACATGCGCGGGGTGACGCACATACGCGTCGTTGGCAAGCACAGCCGTAAAAGCGTCGTCGGCGTGCAGGCGCAGATGGCGCATGTGATCGCTGACGCCGAAGCCGTCGGTCTCGCCCCCCTCTGTCGCCACATTGCAGACGTAGAAGCGCACGGCCCGCGACGCCCGGATCGCCTCGCGCACGTAAGGCACGAGCAGATTGGGCATCAGGCTGGTGAAGAAGCTGCCCGGCGCGGCCAAAATCAGGTCCGCCTGCAGGATAGCGCGCACTGTCTCCGGGTAAGCCCGACACGCGGACGGCTCCAGGTGAACCCGCACAATCTCGCCGCCGACACCGGCAATCTGGCTTTCGCCGCGCACAAAGAGCCACTCTTCCGGGTGGGGCTGCCCATCGCCGTTGACGTATTCGCCTTTGCGCGGTCGTTTGATCTCGGCGCAGAGCGTCACGTTGTCCAGTGTGCTGGGCAGGATGCGCCCGCGCACGGCCAGCACCCGGCTGCTGTCGGCAATCCCCGCTTCAAAGCTGCCGCTGAGGGCCGTCATTGTCGTAATAAAGAGGTTGCCAAAGTTGTGGTTGTCCAGCCCGTCGCGGTCGCCAAAGCGGTATTGGAGCAGTTGGGTCATCAGCTCTTCGGCATCACTGAGCGCGGCGATGTTGTTGCGAAAGTCCCCCGGCGGCAGCACACCCATACGCTGGCGCAAAAGACCGCTGCTGCCCCCGTCATCAGCAACTGTCACGACGGCGGTGATGTTTTCTGTGTAGCGGCGTAGCCCGCGCAGGAGGGTGGGCATGCCTGTGCCCCCGCCGATGACCACCACCTTTGGCCCGGTCTGGCGCTGGCGGCGTGCCTGGCTGGTCACCAGCGCGTCCACTAACTCCCGGCTGTCCAACGAATCGCCGCGGCCGAGCAGGACGCTGGCAAGCTGCCGGTTGATCTGCCAGACGCCATAGCCAACCAGAAGCGTCCCCGCGGCCAAGAAAAGCCCGCCGCGCAGCCAGTCGGAGAGGGCAGGCAGGGTCAGCCCAACCACAGGCGCGGGCAGAAAAGGCGGGACGGCTAGGTTGCGCAGGATAAAGGCCAACCCCAGCCCGGCCACAAAGACACCGGCCAGCAGCAGGAAAATCCAGCGTTTGATGGCTAGGCCGGGCGCAATCAGCAGTGTCCAGCGGGAGTCGCGCAAGGGGTGCGTATGGATGGGATTGGGCGCAGGTTTGCTGCCTGCAAATTTTCGATGAGCCATAAGGAAAGTATACGCCCACGCCCTGCACTTCTGCAACGACGGGGGCGAAAGCGCAGTAATTTTCAAAAACCGAGTTTTTATCAAAAACTCGGTTTTTGCAATGGACTCCATCGCTGGGTTACAATCAACAGGATTTACGCAGTCGGGAACGCCGCCATCCCTGGCGGCAGCCAGCAGGATGCTGGCGTTCCCAGAGGATTTACGCAGTCGGGAACGCCGCCATCCCTGGCGGCAGCCAGCAGGATGCTGGCGTTCCCACAGTAACTGCGTAAGTCCTGATCAAACCATTTCCTATGCGAGCCATCTTCCCTGTGCCCCGATGGAGGCGACGACAGTGGAGTTCTCTCCGGTCTCAACCCACGTACACAACGACAACCCGACACAGCTCTCCTACGCGGAGAGTCTGGCCTGGATCTTCCGCGACGTCCGCTTCACTGGGCGCGGGCGCAAATACGACAACCCGGAGCGCAGCCTGGCCCGTATGCGCGAGATTCTTGAACATTTGGGCAACCCGCAACAGCGTTTCCAGGCCGTCCATATCACCGGCACAAAGGGCAAAGGCAGCACCAGCGCCTACAGCGAATCCATCCTGCGTCATCTGGGCTACCGCACCGGCCTCTTTACCAGCCCCCATCTGCACAGCTTCCGCGAGCGCATCCGCGTCAACGGCCAACTGATCAGCCGCGACCAACTGGCCGCACTGGTCAGCCGGGTGCAGGATAAAATGGACGCGGTGGAAGATTTGGGCGTTTTTGACCGCATCACCGCCCTGGCCTTCCAGCACTTCGCCGAGGCTGGGGTGGAGTTTGCTGTCGTCGAAGTGGGGCTGGGCGGGCGTCTGGACAGCACAAACGTCCTCCTGCCCGCGGTCTGCGCCATCACCCGTATCAGTATGGATCACATGCACGTCCTGGGCGATACGATTGAAAAAATTGCGCGCGAGAAGGCAGGCATCATCAAAGCCGGTGTGCCCATCTTCAGCGCACCCCAGTTGGAAGAAGCGACCCACGCGCTGGCGGAGCGGGCCGACGAACTGGACGCGCCTTTGCGTGTAGTGCAACCTTTGCGCAGCCACGCCGTTCCCCTGGCCGGCGACCACCAGCAGGTCAACGCGGCCCTGGCCTGGGCGATGACCGTCAGCCTGGCCGAACGCGGGTGGATTCAGGCCGATGCGGTGGCAATGGAACGGGGGTTGGCCGCCACCCACTGGCCGGGCCGTTTCGAGCTGTTGCCGCTGGCCGACGACGCGCCTTTTCCCCTGCTGGTGGATTGCGCCCACAATGTGGACAGCGTGACGCTGCTTCTTGCCACGCTGGAAGAGTTCTATCCGGGACGGCCGATTACGTTTATCTTTGGGGCCAACCGGGATAAGGAGTTGGCCCCGGAGATGGAGCTGATTCTGGATGCTACGCCGCGGGTGGTGCTGGTACAGAGCCAGCACCCCAAAGCCACCCCCCTTGCCGATCTCGCCGCCCAATTCGGCCAGATTGTAGCCCGCCGCGCCGACGCCGGGCATGTGCAGGTAGTGGCCGCGCCGTCGCTGACGGAGGCGATCCTGGCCGCCAACGCATTGACCCCGCAGGGCGGGTTGCTGGTGGGCAGCGGCTCGGTCTTTGTGGCCGCTGAACTGCGCGAGGCGTGGAATACATTGCACCCCGGCCACTTCCCGGCTGACGATTGGGTACACGCCGCGACGGACGAGCCTGTGCTTGTCCCGCCCCAACCCACCGCCCCGGCAGGAGGGTAAAATGGCTGCAACACTCGTTCGTTTGCTCTGTTCTCTGATTTTTCCGCTTCTCCTCGCTGGGTGCAGCCGAGGAGAGGATCCGTTGAACATAGACCTGAGCGTTATTCTGCCCTCCGAGTGGAAAGCCGTAGGCAATTGGACGCCGGTCAACATTGACGCCGACGGCGAAGAGGAATATCTCCTCTTTTACACCTACGACGCCAGCACAACCGCCGACGGGGATTCCGTCGCCGGCCCCATCGGCGGGGTGATCTACGACAGCCAGACGCCCGCATCTGTGCCCGCCAACGCAGCCGACGCCCGCCCGCCCTCCCCCTGGCTGCAACCTTACACGCTTCTCCCCAGCTATTGGCGGGGCGCGGGCTATGGCTTTGTGGCCCCACCCCAAGCCGATCCACCGACATTCTTTGCGGTCAAGCGGGTGCTGGCCGAGGAAGTGGAGAACCGCTATTTTGAAGCGCTGGCGGCCCAGCAGAGCGCGGGGGCAATGATCACCGCCACCTCCGCCGCATTGCCCGCCAACGACGAATTGGTGGTCTACGGCGGCAAGAGCGCCATCGGCGGCGTCACCCATATCAGCGTCTTCTGGTGGAGCAACCCCCGCGAGGGCTATGGCAGCGCGCAGATCAGTGCGTCGGGCGGGCTGAAGGTGGAGAAGTGGGATGGGGGCGGAGATCGCTCTCCCATCCGCCAGGTGCGCGCCCGCTACCCGGAGAACGACCGCAGCCAGCTTTGCAAAGAGTCGCTCTGGACGCGCTATCTGGACCCGGACTATACGAGCGATGGCGCGTTCCGTCCGGCGATCTATTATGTGGAGGGGCCGCGCGCGCTCATCTTCTGTTACGGCAGCCCAGAGATACCCTTCTACCCGGAGGCGGTGGTGCTGGCCTGGCTGCTCGATCCCAACGGTCATCGGGAGCTGATGGCCGCAGATGCGCGTGAGACGGTCGCCCGCACCCTCGCCGACTATCTGCGCGTCTTCGCCCTGCAATACCACCAGTCAGTGGACGCCATCGGCCCGTTCCAGACAACCCAGGACGGTGCGCCCCTGCAAACGACAGTGCGCGCCTGGATTGTCTATGCCAACCAGAACGGCGAGGAGACCCGTCTCTACGAGTTCAGACTGGAGCATCTGCCTACCAACAACAGCCAGCGCACCACCGACCAGTGGCGCATTGTGGGTGTTGCGCCCGTTGAACCCAAAGGTTGAGACGATGAATTTTGCCAACCCCCGCCCTTCCGATCTCAGCGTCGAGGCGCTCTCCGCGTTGTTGGCCGCCGGCGAGAATGACCGCCTGCTTTTTTTATCCGCCAAATCCTCCGTGGCCGCGCTGGGCGAGGGGCTGGCCGCCTTGGCCAACGCCCACGGCGGGATGGCGCTGGTAGGGGTGACAAAAGTGGGCAAACCCCAGACCGGCAGTGACCCCGCCGAGATACAGGAAAGGGTCATCCAGGCCGGTCTGCTTACCGACCCGCCGCTGATTCTGCCCGCGCCACAAAGCGTTGCGTTGGAGGGCAACCCGCTGGTCGTCGTCTATGTGCCCCCCGGCCTGCCCCACATCTATAGTCTGCAAGGGCGCTATCTCACCCGCACGGGGGCGCAGAACCGCGCGCTCACCACCCCGGAACTGCGCCGCCTGCTCTTTGACCGGGCCGAGGCGGGCTTCGAGACCGGTGTTGTCGAAGACGCCACGCTGGACGATCTGGAGCGGGGAGAGATTCGCCGCTATCTGGAAACAATCCAGGTCGGGCCGCAGGAGGATGTGGGGCAACTGCTGGTGGGGCGGGGCTGTGTGGTCAGAAGGGGCGACGGCGCTGACTACGTGCCCACAGTCGCTGGGATTCTGCTCTTTGGCCGCAACCCCCAGCGTTTTTTGCGCAGCGCGGAGATCGTCTGTGTGCGCTACCCCGGCCCGGAGATGAGCGACGAGTTTGTGCGCCAGGAGATTGACGGGCCACTGGGTGATCAGATTCGCCAGGCCGAGGCTTTTGTGGTGGGCAATATGCGCCGCACGATGCGCATTGCCGGGATCGTGCGCGAAGATCTGGTTGAGTATCCGGTGGCAGTGGTGCGTGAGGCGATTGTCAACGCCGTGGCCCACCGCGACTACAGCATCCGCGGCGAGGGCATCCGTCTGCTGATGTTCAGCGACCGGCTGGAAGTCTACAGCCCTGGCCGTCTGCCCGGCCACGTGACGTTGGAAAATCTGCTGGACGAGCGTTACAGCCGCAACGAAGCGATTGTGGCCGTCCTCAGCGATCTGGGCTATATCGAACGGCTTGGCTACGGCATCAACCGGATGATCGCGGCGATGGCCGGTCTGGGGCTGCCCCCACCAGAATTCGCCGAGACGGCCGCGGGTTTTCAAGTCACCCTGCGCTCTCTGGGCGAGAATACCGCCAGCCCCCAGCCCCAGCAGCCGGTCACACACCCCTTTTTCAACGAACGGCAGGAGATGGCCCTGGCTTTTCTGCGCCAGCACGGGCGCATCACCAACAGCGACTACCAACAACTCATCCCCGATGTCAGCGCCGAAACCATCCGCCGCGACCTCTCCGATCTGGTGGAACGCAACACACTCATCCGCATCGGTTCCAAGCGGGCGACGTACTATATTCTCAAGTAGCAGGTGGCAGGTGGCAGGTCGCAGGTCGCAGGTGGCAGGTGGCAGGTGATCCCCCATTCACAATTCACAATTCACAATTCACCATTTCTTCCATCCCCTCTCCACTTTCCTGGATTCCCCAAAACGATAGCTTTTGACAGCAAATCCCTGGCACAATTCGTCTGCTACAATCCGTAAATTCTGCAATCCGTGTTCTCTTTGGGCAGATTGCCAATCCGCCCTACAATCGTGACAATCCGTCAATTCTGTAATCCGTGTTCTCGGAGGCTTTCTATGCGTGGAGTTTCTATCGTCGGTATTGGTCAGACACCCGTGGGCGAGCATTGGGATCTCTCTGTGCGCCATCTGGCCCACGCGGCCATCGCCGCGGCCATGCAGGACGCGGGCATCGAGCGGGCCGACGCGCTCTTTGTGGGCAATATGCTCAGCGGTCCGTTGCTGGAACAGGAGCATCTTGCCACCCTCATCGCCGACTTTAGCGGGCTGCGCGGCATCGAAGCGGCCAAAGTCGAGGCGGCCTGTGCCAGCGGCGCGGCCGCGCTGCGTGTGGGCTGTATGGCGATTGCCAGCGGTATGCACGATCTGGTGATTGTGGCTGGCGTGGAAAAGATGACCGACACCCCCAGCGGCAGCACAACCGCCGGTCTGGCCAGCGCGTCCGACGCCGAGTACGAGGCGGCGCACGGCATTACCTTTGTGGGGTTGAATGCCCTGCTGATGCAACGCTACCAATACGAATACGACGTGCCGCTGGACGCCTTCGCCGGTTTCAGCATCAACGCCCACCGCAACGGGGCCAACAACCCGAACGCGATGTTCCAGCGCGCCATCGGCATGAAAGAATATGTCAATGCCCCGATGATCTCTACGCCCATCAATATGATGGACAGCAGCCCGGTCTGCGACGGCGCGGCCGCGCTGGTGCTGGTGCCTACGGCGCGGGCGTCCGAATTCACTGTCGGCCAACATCGCGGCGCAGTGCAGATTCTCGCCAGTGCCAGCGCCACCGACACTCTGGCCGTCCACGACCGCAAAGACCCGCTCTTTCTGGAAGCGGGCTATCTGAGCAGCCAAAAAGCCTATCTGCAGGGCGGCATCAGACCGGACGAGATTGACTTCTTCGAGCTGCACGACGCCTTTACGATTATGAGTGCGCTCAGCCTGGAAGCCACCGGCTTTGCCCGCCGCGGCGAGGGTTGGCGTATGGGGGTGGACGGCGAGATTGGCGTGGGTGGCCGTTTGCCCATCAGCACAATGGGCGGGCTGAAGAGCCGGGGTCATCCGGTGGGCGCAACCGGCGTCTATCAAATTGTGGAGACTGTATTGCAGTTGACCGGTCAGGCGGGCAAGAATCAGGTGGCGCACGCCCGCATCGGCATGGCCCAAAACATCGGCGGCAGCGGCGCGACGATCATCACCCACCTGCTGGGCGTATGACAAAAGTACTAACGCTTACTGTCAAAAGCTATCAACGCAGGCAAAAAAGCCATTCTGGTAGCCAATGGCGGCGCGATTGGTATTATAGTTTTTCAGATAAAGATTTGCACTGTAG
>CAMDEX010000128.1 GCA_945897075.1 Litorilinea aerophila | reverse complement strand
TGACGAAGGTTTCAGCCACATTTCTAAAAATCTGACGCACACCCGTTCATAAAAAGCGATTTGACGCCACCCCTGTCTGTGTTATACTTCTACTTCAGCGTACCCCCACAAGCACAAACCTACTCACACCGCTCTACCCACACAGAAAGTCACCGCGGCATGGATCGGTCAACCGCACTGCTCTGGATGGAAAACGTGAGCAAATCGTTTCCTGGCGTGCAGGCTCTCGACAACGTGAGCTTGCATGTGGCCGCGGGCGAGATTCTCGGTCTGATCGGTCAGAACGGCGCGGGCAAATCCACACTGATGAAACTGCTCTCCGGCGTCTACCCCACGGACAGCGGCGAGATTGCGCTGGAGGGCAAGCTGCTCCACATCACCGGCCCCCAACAGGCCCAGCAATTGGGCGTTGCCATTATCTATCAGGAACTCAATCTGCTGCCCAACCTGACGGTGATGGAAAACATCTTTGTCGGGCGCGAGCCGGGTCCGGGGCTTTTTGTCAGCCGCCGCCAGATGGAGGCCGAAACCCAGGCCATCCTCGATCACCTGAAGCTGAATCTGCGCCCCAATGCGCCCGTGCGCAGCCTCTCCGTGGCCGAACAGCAGATGGTAGAGATCGCCAAAACCATCTCGCGCCAGGTGAAAGTGCTGATTATGGACGAACCCACCTCGGCCCTCTCTGAGTCCGAAGTGGAGACGCTCTTTGCCATTATGCGTGAACTCAAGCAGAACGGCATCGGTATTATCTTCATCTCCCACCGGCTGGAAGAGGTCATCCACATCTGCGACCGGGTGACGGTGCTGCGCGATGGCCGTCATGTGGGCGATGTGTCAGTGAACGATGTGAGCAAAGACGATCTGATTCGTCTGATGGTTGGCCGCTCGTTGGAGACCTTCTTCCACGAAGACGAGAAGGCCGATGCGCTGGTGGATGATACTGTGCTGGAGGTGCGCCATCTCTCGCTGCGCGGCAACGCCCAGAACGCCGACGCCGAAGTGCTGCGTGACATCAGCTTCGATTTGCGCCGCGGCGAGATTCTGGGGCTGGCGGGTCTGGTCGGCGCGGGGCGCACGGAATTGGTGCGCGCTATTTTTGGCGCGGACAAGCGCACGAGCGGGCAGATTGTGCTGGAAGGCAAGCCCGTGCGCATCAACTCGCCGCGTGACGCCATCCGCCTGGGCATCGGGCTTGTGCCCGAAGACCGCAAGGGGCAGGGGTTGATTTTGGGTATGGCCGTGCGCCAGAATATGTCGTTGGTCAATCTGGCCGCCTTCACCCGTCTCGGCTTTGTGCGTCGGTGGGAGGAGGCGCAAGGCGTGGCAAACTATGTCCAGCGTTTTCAGATACGCACACCGTCCATCGAGCGCCGGGTAGTGAATCTGAGCGGCGGCAACCAGCAAAAGGTGGTCATCGCCAAATGGCTGATGATGCAGCCCAAAATTCTGATTATGGACGAGCCGACGCGCGGCATAGACGTGGGGGCCAAATCAGAAATCTACGATCTGATGCACCAACTGGTGGGCCAGGGCATCAGTATTCTGATGATCTCCTCGGAATTTCCCGAATTGCAGGCCATGTGCGACCGGGTACTCTGTCTGACCGAAGGACGGCTGACCGGCATTCTGCCGCGCAGCGAAGTCTCGCAGGAAGCATTGATGCACTACTGTACGTTGCGTGAACACGCCCTACTCAAAGATGGAGCTACGCAGTTGGCAGGTTGAGTAGCCGAGTCTGCGCGGCGTATCGAAACCCCAACTGCGTACCCCCTACCCAAAGATGGAGAGAAATCCCTGTGACTGCAACCAAACCCAGCGCGCGAGCCGGGAAGCAAGTGGAACAGACCGACTGGGTTGCTCTGGTCGGTCAATTCGGCGCACTGATCGTTCTCGTCGTCATCTGTGTCATCTTCTGGTGGCTGGAACCGGCCTTTGCCTCCCAACGCAACATCTTCAATGTGCTGCGCCAGGTCTCCATCTACGGCGTGCTGGCGGTGGGTATGACGTATGTCATCCTGACCGGCGGGATTGACCTCTCGATTGGTTCGCTGCTGGCCTTTGCCGGGCTGGTTGCCGCCTCGGTGGAAAAGGGCGGGCGCGGTCTGCTCAGTGTGGGCGCGGCGGGCGAAGCCGCGGGCTATGGCGTGCCCGCGGCCGCGGCCGCCGCGATTACAGTGGGGCTGTTGGGGGGGCTGTTGCAGGGGTTGAGCATCAGCAAGCTGAAAGTACCCCCCTTCATTGTCACTCTGGGCGGGATGTCGATCTTCCGCGGCGCGACGCTGCTCTGGTCGGGCGGCCAGCCGATCAGCGCGTTCCGCGACGAGTATAAAGTCTTCGGTCAAGGCTTCATCGGCCCTGTGCCCATTCCGGTGGTGATCTTTGCCCTGGTTGCCATTGTGGGCTTTGTCGGACTGAAATATATGCGTTTTGGCCGCCACATCTACGCCACCGGTGGCAATGCCGAGGCGGCCCGTCTCTCTGGTTTGAACACAAACCGGGTGATTACCAGCGTCTACGTCATCAGCGGTCTGTGCGCGGGTTTCGCCGGTTTCCTGCTCTCTTCCCGTCTCAATTCGGCGGAACAGGTGGCGGGCATCGGCTATGAACTGACCGTCATCGCTGGTGTCGTCATCGGCGGCACCAGTCTCTTTGGCGGCGAGGGCGGCATCTTTGGCACAGTCGTCGGCATTCTGCTGATCGGCGTCCTCTCCAACGGGCTGACACTGCTCAATGTCAACCCCTATTTCCAACAGATTGTCGTCGGGCTGATTATCGTCTTTGCCGTCTATTTCGACCAACTCGTCAAGCGACGTCGGCGTTAGCCTTCCGCAATGGGAAGGCAAAGCGCTTTTTCGTCTTTTATTCGCTTTTCACACAGGAGATCACAGCACATGCAGCAAAGAACTTTCTCGAAACGCCTTCGCACACTGTTTGGTTTACTGGCCGTCTTGGTACTCTTGCTGAGCGCCTGCACGCCTGCGACCCCCGCCGAAACGCCAGCCGAAGCCCCAGCCGCGCCGGCCGCGCCCGAAGCCAAGCCCCTACGCATCGCCTTCTCCATCCCCGGCCTCAACTTTCCCTTCTTCGTGCATATGGACAAGCAGGTGCGGGAAGAGGGGGCCCGGCTGGGCGTGGAGATCATCACCCTGGACGGCCAGGACAACACCGAAAAGCAGGTGGCTGATCTGGAATCGGTCATCGCCCAGGGGTTGGACGGTCTGATTGTCAGCCCGCGCACCACCGAAGGTCTGGTCGAAGTGATCCAGGCCGTGGTGGATGCGGGCATCCCCGTCGTCACAGTAGACCGCCGCGCGCCGGGCGTCAACGGGCTGCTGGCCCACGTCGGCGCGGAGAATGTCCTGGGCGGCGAAGCCCAGGGGTCGGCGCTGGTCGCCCTCTTCCCGGCTGGCGGCACAATTTTTGAATTGCAAGGCTCACCGGGCGCGTCGCCCGCCATCGATCGCGGCCAGGGGCTGCACAACATCATTGACAAGGCGGGCAACTTTACGATCCCCTGCCAGCAGACCGGCAACTTCAACCGCGCTGACGGTCTGAAAGTGACCGAAAGCTGCCTGGGCGCAACCCCCAACCCGGACGCGATTGTGGCCGCCAACGACGATATGGCGCTGGGCGCTGCTGAAGCCGTCAAAGCCGCCGGTCTCAGCATCCCGGTCATCGGCTACGACGCCCTGCCCGAAGCCATCAAAGCCATCCAGGACGGCTTGCTCTACGGCTCGGTGGAGCAGTTCCCCGGCGAACAGACGCGCACCTCCCTACACACCCTTCTTGATTTTATCAACGACGGCACGAAACCGGCCTCGGATACGGTCTTCATCACGCCGAAGATGATTAGCCTGGACAATCTCGACGAGGCGGAGCGGGCCGGAGAAGCGGGGATTGATGCCGCTGCCCCAGCCGCGGCTGCCCCGGCTGCGCCCCTGCGCATCGCCTTTTCGATCCCCGGCCTGAACTTCCCCTTCTTCGTCCACATGGAAAAGCAGGTGCGCGAAGAGGGAGAGCGGCTGGGCGTGGAGATTATCACTCTGGACGGCCAAGACAACACCGAAAAGCAGGTCGCCGACCTGGAATCGGTGATTGTCAATGGCTATGACGGTCTGATCGTCAGCCCGCGCACCACCGAAGGTCTGGTGGAGGTGATTCAGGCGGTGGTGGATGCAGGCATCCCCGTTGTGACCGTAGACCGGCGTGCGCCCGGCGCTACCGGGCTGCTGGCCCACGTTGGCGCGGAGAATGTCCTGGGCGGCGAAGCCCAGGGGTCGGCGCTGCTCGCGCTCTTCCCCTCCGGCGCGACGATCTTTGAGTTGCAGGGCACGCCCGGCGCATCGCCCGCCATTGACCGCGGCCAGGGCTTGCACAATATCATCGACGCCGCTGGCAACTTCACCATTCCCTGCCAGCAGACCGGCAACTTCAACCGCGCCGACGGTCTGAAAGTGACCGAAAGTTGTCTCGGCGCAACCCCCAACCCCGACGCGATTGTGGCCGCCAACGACGATATGGCGCTGGGCGCAGCCGAAGCCGTCAAGGCCGCCGGTCTGGACATTCCGGTCATCGGCTACGACGCCCTGCCCGAAGCCATCAAAGCCATCCAGGACGGTCTGCTCTACGGCTCGGTGGAGCAGTTCCCCGGCGAGCAGACACGCACCTCGCTGCATACGCTGCTTGACTTCATCAACGACGGCACCAAACCCGCCTCGGATACGGTCTTCATCACCCCGAAGATGATCACCTCGGACAATCTGGACGAAGCCGAACGGATTGGGGAAGTGCAGTAAGAGATAGTAGGTATTGGGTATTGGGTAGTACGTGGGCGTGACCCAATACCCAATATCCAATTTATGACCATTTGTCGCTTGCCAGGAGGTGGGGATTCAACCCCACCTCCTGGCGCGTCGTGGGGCAAATGACCGGAACATCTCGGCCATTTGCCGCCTGGCACAGTTCATTACCTCAAAATCCCCGGCAGGTAGACGCGCCACTCGGTCTGTGATGGCGTTGTCGCCGTCGGTGTTGGGGTCATCGTTGGCGTCGGCGTTCCTGTTGGCGTCACCGTGCGCGATGGCGTAGCTGTCGGTGTACTGGTCAGTGTGGCTGTTGGCGTGTGAGTTGCCGTCGGCGTTGGGGTTGTAGTTGCCGTCCCTGTTGGCGTCAGCGACGGCGTAGCTGTCGGCGTACTGGTCGGTGTGGCTGTTGGCGTGTGAGTTGTCGTGGGTGTCGGGGTCGTCGTTGCCGTCGGAGTTTCTGTTGGCGTCTCCGTTGGCGTGACGGTTGGCGTCGGCGTCTCAGTCGGTGTCGGTGTGGGCGTTGGAGCCTCGTTGATTGTAATTGTGTGCGTGGATGTGACGACACCCGCGCTGTTGCTGGCAGCCACTTCGATGGTCTGCTCGCCTAGCGCGTTCCACGTATAGCTCACAGCGTATGTCAGAGCAGCGCTGTGGACAAGCTGGCTTTGTCCGCTGGCCTGCCATGTGTAGCTTAACGGCACTGTTGTGCTGATAGGGCCGGTCGTGGCTGTGAACAGATAGCTGTTGCCCACGACCCCGACTGTCGGGCCATCAATTGCCAGTGTAAGCGGTGGCAGATCCGGCGCAAAGTCGTCCGCGGCGTAGGCTGCTGTCGTGTGCAGCGTCTCGACGGCAGCGACCGGCACACTGCCGATGGAAATGTTGTTCAGCACGGCGTCTGCTACAGAATAGGGGCCGTCTTGCTGTGCTGCCCAAATGTTCGAACCGTCAAAAGAGAGCGGCAGGGTATAGACGCCCGCCGCTGCGATTTCGGTGTAGACCGCAGTGCTGCCGATGGAGACGCCGCCCTTCGCCAATCGGGCCGAAAGGGTATAGGTGGCGGGCTGGGTGACATTGACCTGCACGTCCACGCGCAGGGATTCGAAGCGACCGTTGCCGTCTCCATCCACGCCCCGGTCAGTCGTCACGTCCGTAAACTGGGCCGTATCCGGCGCAATCGCCCAGATGCGTTCCTCCTGGCGGGTGAAGGGTACGCCGCTGTCGCTGCCTGCGGCCACAATGCTCATCACCACCCGCCCCCCAGCGTCGGGCACAAAGTAGTTTGTGCGGTAGACCCCGCCGCCCACATCCGCCAGCGTGAGCGTTTCGGTGATGCCATCGGGCCGGTTCAAGGCCGCCGTGACTGTGACCCCGGCAATGCCGCCGGCGCCGCCCTGTAACGTAGCGGTGAAGGTGGCCGTATCGCCCACGGCGTAGAGTGTCTTGTCCTGGCTGACAGTCAACGAGCGACCGGTTTCCATCGCCACAAAGCCCACATAGCCGGCTGGGCTGCTGCCCACATCTGCGCCGTCAATCCGCAACTGCCAGTTGCCGGCCAGAGTGCTGGTGAAGGCGTAGGAGGCAAAGGCCGGGAACTCCGGGCTGGCGGCTGCGCTGGTAAAGGCTACTTCTCCGGGATGGGTCGCGGCGTAGGCCGGGTTGATGGCCTGGCCGTCGGGCCGTAGCAGCGAGAACTCAACCGTTCCGTCGGTCCAGGCCAGGGTGAAGAGAGAGGCCGCGGCGGTGTCTACACTGAGGGTGTGGGTGACGGTCTGGCCGGTGGAAATCTCTCCGCTGATACTGGCCGTCGTCTGTGACAGGGCGGGAATATCAGCGGATGCTCGCGCTTCTTGGGCAGCCAATGGGTTCCGGCAAAAGTCGGGACGGGGAATTTTGCCCATTTGGTGCTGGATACAGGCATAGGATTGGCTTCGACCTTCGGATGAGCCGTCATCACTTTCGGGACGATTTTCGTAATAAGCGTTGCCCCAATCGCCAATATGCACTTCAGCGGTCCAATACAAGGAGGGTAAGGATGCGTCAGGCCAGTCGATCGGTAGATACCAGTTCGTGCGTGATGCCCAGCCCATTGAGCTTTGATGCCCCACAAGACCGTCGTTACTGCCCTCCGTATGCTCAAGCAGCCATCCTAACTGAGTGTTGGGCGTCGCATCGCCGCCGATAAAGGTATATGTAATTTCTCTCTGGTTTGGGTTATTGGCATTGAACAATGCCATACTATCCGATCCAAACTGGCAGAGCGCTTGTTGGATAAGGCAAATACCGTCTTTCAGCAGCGGTGCCTTCAGAGCGAGCAGGATTTTTACTAGGGCATCTAGATTCAGCCCGCCGTGGGGTGAGCCGAGTGTGTAGACAGTTTTTACTTTGTCCCGGCAGTCCGCAAGTGAGAGACAGGCGCGGCTGACCAGTCCACCCATACTGTGGGCGATGATCGTAATCTTCTGATGTCCGGATTGCTCGTAGAGCGCTGAAATCTGTTTACTCAAACATTTGGCGTTTGTCTCGATGGAAGGTGTATGAATTGGTCTGCTGTCCAGATACGCCTGCCAGACCTGGTAATCTTCGGTAAACCAACTTGGCAAGTCACTCAGAGTGGATGCAGCAATGGGGTATCGTTTTGGCACAAGTGAGCACTCGTATCCCTCGCCGCGAAGTTGAATGCCATGCACTATTAGGAGTGGTGGGCCCATAAAGGGGCTGGAGAGTTTCTCGATTTCTTCAATTGATAGCGAACGGTTGTAAATTCGAATCTCATCAAGAACTCCATCTAGCGGGTACCACGATTGCAGACAGGAACCCTTGCCTAGTTGCATACCAAAATACAAATCTTCACTATTGGCGGTGCCAAAAGGCGCTGGTCGGTAATCTTCTGCAATGAGATTACCATTTATGTAGAGATGGGTCCCTGATTGATCAAATACGGTTGCCAGATGAAACCATTCTTCTTTTTTGTTCCTGGCGTTAGCAAAGTTTGGTTGCCCTGCAATGTCTGTAAAAGAACCGTTCTGACCGAAATGACTTCTCAGCCATACTTTTTCATCTTGTCCAATCAAAGCATAATTAACTAACCCATAACGATCACCGCTTTTTGATACTAAGACCTGATGAGCGTTGTTTACCTTCGACCCGCTACAATTGAGGTTAGTCTGACCATAGCTGCCATCCACTCGAACCCACATCGAGAATGAGGCTGCTTCAGCGAATTGAAGTGTGTATGAATTAGGAACTTTCAAAATTGTTGGATTGTCATATCCACCAAACTTCGCCGCTTTCCCGATAATACCCTCAATATATGTGATTGAGCCATTGCTGACAATACCGTCATTGTGATTGTCAGTGCCGTCAGTGCCATCTTGAACGTTCTCATTATCAAAATTGTAGTATGCTACTAACCCTGAGTTTAAGTCCGACACTGGAGTTAGTTCGATGTCAACTTGGGGTGTAGATGGGATATCGTCATTTTGTACCTGATGCAAAAACGAATATACAGACGATACGGCGGAAACCACACCTGTTCCTCCCGCATTGTCTGTGAGGTCATATTGACTCAGACTATTCGTTTCAGATACCCACTCGAATCCATCTTTCTCAATTGACGCACTGATATCAACAATTCCCGAAAGAGAGGGAGTCAAGAGTAGACCTGTGGTCATGAGTAGGGTCAGAAGTGTGTGGGCGAAGCGGGCGTGCATTGGGGTATCCTCCTGGGGTAGTCCGCAGTCCGAATAGCTTCTGGTCAATTCCCGGAATGAGGTCAGGTACCGTAGCTGTATGTGATGCGCAGATGCTGTACCCGGCGCACAGAGGCTGTACCCGGCGCACAGCATCTGTACCCGACGCACAGAGGCTGTACCCGGCATACAGACGCCGTACCCGATGCACAGCTTCTGTGTATCCTGCACAGTCGCTGTGGATCACCTACAGATGCCATGCCTCACCCACAGCCTCTGTACCCGACGCACATACGCCGTACCCGCTCCACACAAGTTGTAGCCGGGTTCTTCCGGCCCAGGCAATGAGGCGGAGAGGCGGAGCAGTATGGGGCAGTTTCGGGTTGCTCTGAATGGAAGAAATTGATCCCGGAAAGCGTGGGCGCAGATTTCAGGCGACGGCGAATTCGGTCAATGCGCGCCGTTCCGGTCGATAGAAACCAAGCACAATATCCTCTTTGGCAATGCCTGCCGCCACCAGTTCCTCGGCGACGTTCGTATCTGTGTTTTCTTGTTCCAGCCAGACTTTGCCATTCTGAAGCCGGCAGTGTAGAAGGGTTGAGTGGACCCGTCCGTTCCGATCCCACCCGATGCCAAGCAGCAGATAGTGTCCGCGTGACTCGTCGAAGATGGGGTACATCTCGATGTTGCCATGGCTCGGTGTGTACTCAGCGTATCTCAGGAGCGTATGTTCGAGGATTTTCTGATACTGCTTTACTCTGTCCATTGAATGATCTCCTCCACCGTCGGGTCAAAAACCAGCAAATGAACACGATGGTCAATCAGCACATCCCGAATGGCGGGCTGCTGCAAAAAGTCCTGGTAAACATCCAGTGCCACGGCTAGAAAGAGTTCACGCTCCGGGCTGGATCCCTTTAGAAAGGTGCGGTAGACGCCGTACTGCCCCAGTGCTTTCTGAAGCTCTGTCATCAGTGAGGGTGCGCCAAACATTTTGATCTCAACCACGATTTTTCGTTCTGCTTTTTCCGCAGCCAGAGGACGCTCCGCTCCCAAATCAGCATAAACCCACATTCCCTTGTACTCAAGGGCAAAGGGATCGTCGGTGATGGTCCATCCATCTTTGATTAAAGCCTGCCGAACGACGTGGTGGTATAGATCGCGTTGTGGCATAAGCTACCTTGTATGTGGAATTAAATCGAATCCTGCGTCCAGTCGAAAACGCATGCCTTTGGTGATGTATTATACCACAGCGATCCTTGCCCAACTGGTGCGCTTGGAGCGCCGAACGGTGGACGCACTGGTCACCTGTATCTAAAAACAGCCCTGCCCCAACCTTCGGCGTGGAGACCGGGGAACGGGGCAGGGCTGTTCGCTTTTATGCGCAGCACAATTCATCACCGCACAATCCCCGGCAGGTAGACGCGCCATTCTGTCTGTGATGGCGTGGTCGGCGGCAGATGCCGCACCCGACGCACAGAGGCTGTACCCGACGCACAGAGGCTGTATCCAACGCACAGGCGCTATGTACCCGGCGCACAGCGGCTGTACCCGACGCACAGCGGCTGTACCCAACGCACAGGCGCTGTGGATCCATCCACGGATGCTATACCTCGCGCACAGACGCCGTACCCAACGCACAGACACTGTACCCGCTCCACATAAGCTGTAGTCGGGTTCTTCCGACCCAGGCAATGAGGTTGAGCAGTTACCCGTTGGCGGGCAATTCCATCGGAACGGACAAACACCCCTCAACAGCCGCGTAGATGTTCTGCAACAACTCCTCGAAGGTTTCTCCCTGTGTCGCGCAGCCCGGAATGGCAGGCACTTCTGCCCAGTAGCCGCCCTCCTCAGCTTGGTGAATCACAACTTGGATTTTCATGGGAGTACCTCGTGTGTCCTTCAGATTCATTCATCCGCTCTGATCCCAGTATAGCAGAAAAGCCGGGTTGCAACCACCCAACTTTTCATCCCTTCATCCCATCACCCCAGCATCTCCACCACCCGCCGCCGCTCGATCTTGCCCGAAGCGGTCTGGGGCAACTCTTCCACAAAGCGCAACAGCCGGGGCATTTTGTAGCCCGCCAGCCGTTCCCGGCAGAAATTCAACAGCAATTCTACTTCCACCATTGCGCCAGGGTGAAGCTGCACCGCCGCCGCCACCCGCTGCCCCCATTCTGCATCGGCCACGCCGACGACGCACGCCTCCGCCACCGCCGGGTGCTGGCGCAACACCGCCTCCACCTCGGCCGGGTAGACGTTTTCGCCACCGCTCACAATCAGGTCGCTGCGCCGCTGCACGAGGAAAAGATCGCCCTCGTCGTCCACATAGCCGAGATCGCCCGTATGCAGCCAGCCGTCGCGGATTGTGCGTTCGGTGGCGTCCGGGTTGCGGTAATAGCCCGCCATCACCTGCGGCCCGCGCACCAGCACCTCGCCGATTTCGCCTAGCGGGAGACTCCCTCCCTGACGGTCAGGTGCTGAGTTGTCCACAATGCGCACTTCCGTAAAGAGCAGCGGCTTGCCCACTGTGCCCGGTTTGCGACGGGCGTCAGCGGGCAGCGCCGTCGCCACCTGGGACGACGCTTCGGTCAGCCCGTAGGTGGGCGCGACCGGCACGCCCGCGTCCCAGGCCGCGGCCAGCAGTTCGGGTGTGGCTGCCGCGCCGCCCAGCAACACCAGCCGCAGGGATGCAGGCCAGGGAGTGCTGCGGCTCTGCAACAGCCGGTGCAGCATTGTGGGGACGAGGGAGGTGAGAGTCACACTATCCGTGTCCAGACTGGCGTGGAAAGCGTCTACGTCGAAGCGTTCGTGCAAGACAATCGCCGTGCCGTAGAGACAGGAGCGGAAGACCACCGCCAGCCCGCCGACGTGATAGAGCGGCAGGCAACTTAGCCAGCGGTCGTTGACAGCGATCCCAATCCGGTACGCCGAGGCGTTGGCGCTCCACAGGTGGTTGTCGAAGGTGAGGAGAGCGCCTTTCGGTTGGCCCGTTGTGCCGGAGGTGAAGATAATCGATTGGGGGTGGGGAGAAGGGAGGAAGGGAGGAAGGGAGGAAGGGATGACAGGGTGATTGGGTGACTGGGTGAGTTCAGAAGGTGTGACTGTCGGCGGTTGCCAGTTGCCAGTCACCAATCGCCAGTCCCCAATGCCTAACACTGGCTCCGTCAATCCAGTCTGATACCCGATCTCCTGCTCCGTGAGTCGTGTGTTGAGAGGCACGAGAACCGCGCCGACGCGGGCGACGGCGTGGATGAGGGCGATGTACTCAATGCTGTTGGGCAGACGTGTCGCCACCCGCTCCCCCGGCTGCACGCCGCGCGCAAGCAATCCCGCGGCGAAGCCATCCGCCAGCCGATCCAATTCGGCATAGCTGACAGAGCGCCCGTCGCAAAGGACGGCGAGTTTGTGGGGGGTGGCGCGGGTGCGAAAACGGAGCCAGTCGGGCATAGGGGATCGGGGACTGGGGATTAGGGACTGGGGATTCGGGATCGGGAATCGTCCGATCCCCAGTCCCCAATCCCCAATTCCCAGTCCCTACGCCCTCCACGGATACTGCTTAAAGTCCGGTTCCCGTCGCTCGTTGAAGGCGTTGCGCCCTTCCTGGCCCTCTTCGGTCATGTAAAAGAGCATTGTGGCGTCGCCCGCCAACACTTGCAGACCGGTCTGGCCATCCAAGTCCGCATTGAAACCGGCTTTGAGGAAGCGAATGGCAAGCGGGCTTTTGCTCAAAATCTCCTGCGCCCACTGCACCCCTTCCGCTTCCAGCGCCTCCACCGTCGGCAGCACCCGGTTGACCAGCCCCATCTCCAGCGCTTCCGCCGCGCTGTACTGGCGGCAGAGATACCAAATTTCGCGGGCCTTTTTCTGGCCCACAATACTCGCCAAGTAGCTGGCCCCGTAGCCACCGTCGAAGCTGCCCACAATCGGCCCCGTCTGACCGAAAACGGCATTCTCCGAGGCCAGGCTCAGATCGCAGATGACGTGCAGGACGTGGCCGCCGCCGATGGCGTAGCCGTTGACCAGGGCAATGACCGGTTTGGGCATTGTGCGGATGATGCGCTGCAACTCCAGCACATTGAGCCGGGCCACGCCGTCGTCGCCCACATAGCCAGCGTGCCCGCGAATCTTCTGGTCGCCGCCGGCGCAGAAGGCGTGTACCCCGTCTTTGGGCGACGGGCCGTTGCCTGTGAGCAGCACAACGCCGATGGACTGGTCGGCCCAGGCGTCTTTGAATGCCGCGGTCATCTCGTCAATCGTGCGCGGACGAAAGGCGTTGCGTACCTCAGGCCGGTTGAAGGCGATGCGCGCCATCCCGTCGGCTTTGTGATAGGTGATGTCGCTGTAGTCGGCGACGGATTGCCAGGCGACGCCGGATGTGTGAAATTGCATTGTGAACTCCTTGACTGATTGTTCTTTGAGATGGGTGAAACGTGAAACGTGAGATGACGCCGAGCGATCTCACGTTTCACGTTTCACCTTTCCGCTGGATAGTTGATTTGCGACTTCTTGCCGGATTTTTCTCCCCACCGCCCGCCGCATCTCCTCATCCCGCGCCCCGTCCGTGCGGACTTCGATGACTGTCGGCTTTTTGTCCCGGATGGATGCGGCCAGTGCGCTGCGTAGACTCTCCCGGCTGTCGGCCTGCGTGTGTTCAAGCCCGTACATACGGATGACCGGCGCAAAGTCCAGGCCGTGCGGGGTGAGGAAGAGGCGGGTGAAGGCTGGTTCTTGACCGGCGATGGGCAAACGGCGAAAGATGCTGCCGCCGTCGTTGTGGAGCAGTACAATCGTCACATTTTCCAGCTTCTGTTGACGCACCGCCAGCAGCCCGTTCAGGTCGTGATAAAACGAAATATCCCCGATAAGCAGGACTGTCGGCGTTGCCCGCTCCGCCGCGGCCACGCCCAGGCTGCTGGAAACCACCCCGTCAATGCCGCTGGCCCCCCGATTTCCGAAAACGTTGAGCCTTTTGGCGGAAGGCTGGGCAAACTGGTCAACGTGACGGATGGGCAGGCTGTTGCCCACAAAGAGATTGACCCCATCCGGCAGCGCTTCCATCAACGCGGCGACAGCAGCCACATCGAACCATTTTTCGTGTAGCGAAACTGAAGCCGTCTGCCAAAAATGCCGCTCTGTTGCCAGAATTCGTGTAGTCCAGGCGCTGTAGCCCCGGCTTATCCGTCCGGCCAGCGCCCGGCAAGTCAGCGTCTCATCCGCCTGCAAATAGTCGCTCACCCGGTGGCTGTCGTCCGACCAGACGCCGTCGGCGCGAATGTGGAGTTGGGGACTGGGGACTGGGGATTGGGGATTGGGGACTGGCGACTGGGGACTGGGGACTGGGGACTGGGCGACGATCCCCGATCCCCGATCTCCGATCCCCGATCCCCACTCCCCGCTATCCAACCAACCATTCAGCCATTTGCTCGTGGGCACTGCGCCGAAGCGGATCACCACCTCTGGCTGCCCCCAGCCCGGATCGCCGTTGAGAAGCGTCTCGTAGCAGGCGATAATCGGTGCGTCGGCTGTGTGCGGGCCGAAGCGCACGCCGGAAAGGGGATCGGCAAAAATCGGGTAGCCGCTGCGCCGGGCCAGCTCCGCCACCGCCGCGGGGAAGTCACCGCCGGGACAGCGGGGGCCGCAGACAATCACGCCCCGTTCGTGCCCGGCAATCAACTCGGCCAGCTCGTCGCTCTGCTGCGCGGACGGATGGAGTGTCCCGCGCTGCATTCGTGTAGTCACACTTGGCCCGAAGACGGGGTTGTACGCACCGTCCGGCTCCAACGGCTTGCGGAAGGGCAGATTGAGATGTACTGGCCCTTTCACCAGCCCGTCGGCCACGGCCAGGGCGCGCGCGGCGGTCGTGCGCAGATTACGCAGCGCCACCTGCGGCGGGTCGTTTTCTGGCACAGCCGCGTCCACCGCCCACAGGACGTGATCCCCGTACATCTTCACCTGGTCAATCGTCTGGTTGGCCCCACTATGGCGCAGCTCCGGCGGACGGTCCGCTGTCAGCACCAGCAGAGGCACACCGGACATCCGCGCTTCCACCAGCGCCGGGTGGAACTCGACCGCCGCCGTGCCGGAAGTGCAGACCAGCGCTACAGGCCGTTCCGTTGCCAGGGCCAGCCCCAGCGCATAGAAACCCGCGCAGCGCTCGTCCAAATGCAGATGGACTGTCACCTCCGGGTGGGCATCGAAGGCCAGCGTCAACGGCGTAGAACGGGAGCCGGGCGCGATACAGACATCGCGCAGCCCCGCGCCGGCCAGGGCGTACACAAGGGTTTCGGCGTAGAGGAGAGAGGGATTACGCATTCAACACCCCTAACATCGGCCTGAACTTCCATTCCGTCTCCTCCCATTCTTTCTCGGCCACCGAACCGGGCACAATGCCGCCGCCCGCATAGAGCCAGGCCCGCTTTTTCTGCACAACCGCGGCACGGATGGCGACCGCAAATGCGCCGTCCAAGTTGGCGTCGATCCAACCGACCGGTCCGGCGTACCAGCCGCGCAGGGTCGGTTCGTGCTGCTGGATAAAATCCAGGGCCAGCTCGCGCGGGCTGCCCCCCAGCGCCGGCGTGGGATGCAGCAGTTCCACCAGCGGTAGCACACCGCGCGGGTCGCAGAGCGTTCCATTGACAGGTGTGCGCAGGTGGTGGATGTTGCTCAGCGTCAACAATTGGGGTTCGTCGGCGATCTCCAGGCAGCGGGTGATGGGTGTCAGGCGGCGGCGCAGCGCGTCCACGACGAGTGCGTGTTCGTGGCGATCTTTGGCGGAGGCCAAGAGAGCCGCGCCGTTGGCCGCGTCCTCCTGCGGCGTGACCCCGCGCGGCGCGGAGCCGGCCAGCCCCATCGTTTCCAGTCGGTCGCCCTGCACGCCCACCAGCAATTCCGGCGGCGCACCCAAAAAAGCGTGGTGGGGGCGCGGTTCAAAGAGAAAGGTGTAGCAGCCGGGATAACGCGCGTCCAACTGGGCCAGGGCTGCGTCGGTGTCTATGGCGTGCTGACTGCGTAGCTGGCAGATGCGCGAAAGTACCACCTTTTTGAGCAGCGTCGTCCCGAATGCGCCGTGGGCCGTCTCGATCATCCGCTCCCACTCGGCGTAGGAGAGGGGATAGTCAATCAGCGGCGCAAGATCTGCCAGATTTTCTGAAACCTGGCAGGTCTGCTCGGACAGCAGCGCCAAGCGGTCGGCCAGCGCCTCTTGCAGCCCCAACCGCGCCTCCGCCACACTCTCCCCGTCGGGGATCAGCGCGTTGATAGTCAGCCAGCTTTCCCCGTTGCAGCAGGCAAGCTGGTAGTGGGGCAAAATGAAATGGGCTGGGTGAAAGGCGCTCCACGCCACATCGGGGATGAAATCGTCGCTGAAAGCAAAACCGCCGAAGAGCCGGGGCGCGGCCAGGGCGTTGTCGGCTGCGCTGGTGGCCTGGGCAAAGAGTTGCCGGGCCTGCCGCTCGACCGTCCGGTAGCGATTTTCGCCGTAGCCGAAGAGTTCCAGCGCCGCACCCATCCCGGCAAAGGTGACGCCCGTGTTGCCGTCGCGCCAGTAGATGCGCGCCTGGCCCGCCGCCTGCGCCAGGAAGCGGGGAGGCGTCAGATCGGGCGCGGGTCGGCTCGCACTGACCAGCCGTCCATTGCGCTCTGCCTGGTATTCTGTCAATAATTGTTCGGTTGCTTGGGTGCGCGCTGGGCTAGGCATGGACACTCTCCGCCTCCGGGTGGTAATCCACACTGCGCAGCAGAACGGGCAGCAGCGTCTCGATGATGCGTTGTGGCTGCGGTTCGCCAGTGTAGACCCAGCGAATAACCAGTTGGTAGATGGCCCCCATCCAGGCGTATGCCACCACATCCGTGTCCACCGGCTGAATGTCGCCCACCTCCACCGCTTCGATCAAATAGCTTTCGATGAGCCGGGCAAAGCGGTCGTTGACCTCCTGGCGCTTCTGCTCGAAGGCGGGGCCGAGACCGGACGCCTGCACGCGGAGGATCTTGGCTGGTCGCCGGTAGCGGCCAAAGGTCTCCAGGATGGCTTCCAGCGCGGCCTGCACCTTCGCCATCCCCTTGTCGTGTTCGCGGATGGCTTCGCTCACGCGGCGTTCCAACAGATCGGCCAATTTATCCACCAGGGCCAGAAAGAGACGCTCTTTGTTGGGAAAATGGAAGTAGATGGAGCCTTTGGATGTGTGGCTCTCGTCCACAATCTCGTCCATGCGGGTGTCGTGATAGCCCTTGCGGCTAAAGACATCCAGCGCTGCATCGAGAATGCGCTCTTTGGTGTTTTCCGGGTCGCGGGTGGATTGGGACATTGCGTATTGCGTATTCCGTAAGGTGGCGAAGCCACAAGTTAAAAGGCGGCGTGGTGCGTAGTGCGTCAAGCAGTAGTGACGATTGATCCACGCACCACTCACTACGTGTAGTGGCGAACGACTAATGCATATACCGTCGATCTTGCGCGGGTACGGAATAAGGTGGTAGAGCATACAACCAAATGACCGCGAATGGGAGGATTACGCGAATGGTTGGTCGGTTGGGTTCGTTGAGGGACAGGGACACCCTGTGTCATCCCCAGCGCGTTAACTATTCGCGTCATCCTCCCATTCGCTATAAACCGACTGGTCAGTTTATACCTATTGTGTGAATTTTCCCACAAACGGAGGCGTTTGGCAAGTTGGGGGGCATACATTTTCTGAATGAGAGGGTATTTAGAGGCTGTTGAATAATTCAGACACGAGCGACACAAACCAACAACCACGGAATACACGAAACACACGGAAAATTTTCTTTTGTCTTCCCTTCCGTGTGTTTCGTGTATTCTGTGGTTAGCCAAGAGCCTGTTGAATAATTCAGGCTCTTACTCTTGGGCATCCCAGGGCGTCACCCCGCGCAAGGTGGCGATCCGGCTGACCGCCCATAACCCCACCGCCGTATAGATGACCCCTGCCACGTTGATCAGAAGAACCGGGCCTAACTGGTCAATATAGGCCGAGAAGAGAGTAGTGAATATGAGTAGCCCCAGGGGGCGTTCCATCTGCAAAATGGCAAAAACCCGCCCGCGCAGATGCGGCGTTGCCCACTGTTGCACAATACTGTCGATCACAATCTCGCGTAGAAACCAGGGCACTGCGTGCAAACCCGCAGCCAGAATTGCCAGCCAAAAATTGCCCGCATTGGCATAGACAAAGAAACCCAGACCACTGCCAATGATCCCGACCAAATA
>CAMDEX010000127.1 GCA_945897075.1 Litorilinea aerophila | reverse complement strand
AAGCAGCGCCCCTACAGTGCAAATCTTTATCTGAAAAACTATAGACTGGTTCGAGTAACTACACTCGCTATGAGGTGGCAACATGAATGGTAATTTGGCTCTATTTTTGCAGACTGAAGAATTGGACGATGCGCAGCAACTCGCTAGGCAGTTGACCACCTTAAGCCAAACCGACATACAAACTATCAGTCAAGTACTCGACCGCTGGGATGACCCGCAAGCAGTTGCCAATCTGCTCATGCATCCCGATCTGATTCCTGCCGAGCGAAGGGGGGCGGCGCTACTGCGCGGGCTGCGCGAGCCGATGACCTACACGACACTGGCCGCGATCGTCGGGTTACGCGGCCGGGTCGCCAGCTGGTTGAATGCTGACCGTGCCGTGATTGTCGAGCGGCTGCAAATCATCATCTTTGAAGCCCGTCCGGTGCTTGCTGACCGCGCCTCGCTGACATTGCTTGAATATGCCCGCCAGACAGACGCCGACCGCTTGATTTTTTTGCTCGGCTATCCGGGTGAGATTGTGCAGCATAACGTCTTGCTTGCGCTCGTCAGGCTTCTGGGCGGGGAGAAAACACGCGCCCGGGTCGAAGCTGCGATTACGGCCAAACGGGTTACACAAGCCGGCTGGGACTTTGCCGCCGCCCACCTCGATACGCTGCTTCTCGACGATCTGCCGCTGTTGAGCTACATTCCCAATCGGTCGGATTTTCCGGTAGGGTGATCTACCCCCTCAAGAAGTTGTCCAAAGATTGTTGCCCCCCACCCCTAAAGTCAGCCACCTGCACATCGCTGACATCCATTTGTGATTTAAGCACGGCTGCCGCGCGCCGGAGGGCGGTCATGTCGGGTGCGTAGTGACCGCTGCTGGTGTCAATCCCCGTCAAGTTGCCGCTGTTGTCAGTGTGTAGATGACCGGCGCATTTGACCGGTGCGCCTTGCATAAACGAACTGTGATGGACGGGGCCGTCTTTTGCGCCGCCATACCAAACATTGTCTTTCGTAAGCACGTAGATGTTGTCGCCAATCAGAGGGTTGGTATCTGCCTTGACAATCCGCTTCCCGTTCGGCGTGAGTTGATACTGGGCACGGGTGATGGGATCATACGAGTCAATGATTCTTTCTTCCCCATACTGATTTTCACCTGATTTGGTCGGCATCCAGGTCTCCCAGGGGTACACCCAATTATGATAGAGAACCCCCTGCATCCACATATCGAACATATTCAGCGCTCTTGAATAACCGACATGGATTGGACTGACCTGTTCCAGAAAGTATTCCATGCCAGACATGCGCGGCAAATCGGAGACGCCTCCCATCACGTCGGTCATACGCTGCCGCATTGGCATACCACCCAGATCCCACATCCTGCCAACAGCCTGCACTCGCTCAGGGGTCGCCTGATCTACATTTGCAAGATTGTTCAACACGGCCTCTTTGGGGGTCAGTGTAGCGCCCATCGGCTCATTGATATATTTTTCGCGGAAATCGGTCATCCAATCGCCGGTCGTATTGGCGTAATCTATGTGTTCTTGCACCGATAGAATCCACTTGGCGAAAAAGCCCACCGCATTCTGCTGCGCCGCCCCTACGTTGAAGTTTTTGACACCTTTGGGCGCTTTCAATTTCCCCTGCACTGCGAGCTGCTGATCACTTTCCAGGCGCGCTTTCAGGCCATTCAGGGCCACCAAAGCGTCCCTTTCACTGCGTTTGACGAGCGCGCTATGAAACTTCCCAACCCACTCTTTCAGACTGCCGCCTCTTTTCCACGCTTTGGTGCGAATCTGACCCTGGCCCTTTTCCTGATCGATAGCCGTGTAATCGAGAGGAAAGGTATGCCAGGCGCGTTGAATGACCGCATCCCCAGCCGGTGAGACGGTCAGGGGTTTGGCCTGGATATCCTCGTCCTCTTCATAGGCGCGTTGAATCTTCCGTAACACAAATTTTTGCTTAGGCTCACGTTTATCCCTACGCTGCAGGTCAGCAATAGAATCAGCAAAGCGGCTGACCTGCATAGGCGCAGCCTCGTCGTTCTCTTCCCGCTGCACGGGCGGCGGAGGGGCGGTCAGAGAACGCACCACTTGTTGGGCTGTGCGGTCGGTCTCTTGCTCATCTGGATCCACCGCCGGGCCTAGCTTCAGTTTGGCCTGCAATAGACGCCCCGTGGCCTGGTTGCCAATCGTGCGCTGTAGTTGCATGACATCCGCCGCCGTCAGATTACTGGGCGCAACCTGGGCGCGGCGCACGGCCAACGCAGCTTGGATCTGCCCTACAGCGCCTGGCTTAGCCTGCACCTGATCTTTGCTGCTCTTGCTCTCTGTGGACTTATCGTTCTGGGCGCGTGATTGCTCGGCCACTGGTCTCGTCTCTCCATCAAAATTTCAGCAGAATTGATTGGCAGGAACTTACACCACGATAGCAAAGAAATAGCTATATGTCAACACAAAAAATCCAAAATTTTAGGAGATGGCGTAAGTAGATGACAACACAACCGCTTTCCGGTTTCAACGTTGCGATAGCAACGCAGAAGTGGACAGAATCTGAACACTTTCTAGGCTGGACACGTATCCGAAATCGGTCTATCCTGATGACAGTTGAGAAGTCCACCGCTAACGACCACGAATGAGGTGACACAAATGGCAACGGGCAACATTGAATCAGCAAAGACGGCCAACGCTGCATCCACAGGCAAGCAGGTCTGGTCGAGTCGGCGCAGGTTGTGGGTTTTGGCGTTGACGATTTTGGTTGCGTTTTTCTGGACTACCACACGGCAAAAGGAAGGCAAAATGGCAGATCGCTCTTTTGACGCTGGACGAATCGCCTATTTCGAAAGCGCGGGCTGGCGGGCCTATTATGACCGCGACTGGCTGCGTGTGCTGGGACTGATGGTGCAATTGAACCGCGAACAGTTTGGCATGTCCTGGCCGAATGCGATTCTGGCTTCGCTGGATGTGGTGCGGGCCAGCCTGGCCTTTGCGCCAGTGGACAACGACATCCCCGCGGCCACGGCGCATCTGGCCCACTACTACGCCAAAGCGCGCCGCGCCGCGGGCATTGCCGCCGACGCTGAGAAGCTGGCGGCCCTGGAAATGGACTATTGGGTTGTCCACCGCCGACTGGCAAACGAGCGCAAAACCGCGCCCGATCATACAGGCGATCTGACGCCGATGGTGGAGGCCCTATCATCGCTACACGAAGCGCTCTTCGCTGTCTCGCCAGAGGTGGCGCGCCGCTCGGCGGAGATGCGCGCACAAGCCGCAGCCCGCGTGGATCGCATCACCGGCGGCTATTCGGAGGATGTGGAGGCCGATTGGCGGCAGATCGCAGTCGAGTTGGGGCAGGCGTATCAGATTCTGGACGAGTAGGTCAGAAGCAAAAAATGGACGCAGATTTTCATGATTTGAAACGATTTGGGCTGATCTTTGTTTCAATCTTTATAATCTGCGTCCGCTTTTGATAGGCTGAACAGGCAACACGATCGGCTGACACCGAAACCGACGAAAAGCGGACGCCGTTCTTTGTAACCCGCACTGTCAGTGCGGGCTGCCGCAAGCTAACAGCTTGCGTTACTTGGCTATTTTCTGAACAGGCAACACGACCGGCTGACACCGGTAACGACGAAAATCGGACGCCGTCCTTTGTAACCCGCACTGTCAGTGCGGGCTGCCGCAAGCTAACAGCTTGCGTTACTTGGCTATTTTCAGAACAGTTACCAGAAAGGCAAGCAAGCAAATGGAAGCGCAACCGATGATGACCAATCCCACTGATACAGAACTGGCCCTAACTGTCCAGGAGAATCTCTTTGCCCTCTTTCGGGCAATGGCTACGACGCTGCCCGGCGGGGAAATCGAGGAAAGCGCACAGTTGAGCCGCCATCACACCTTCCCCACCAACCCGATGTACAAAGGCGTCTGGGCCACCCATCTGGCCGCAGAGGAGACCGACGCGGCCATTGACGAGACAATCGCCTGGTTTCGCGCCCGTAACGCGCCCTTCTTCTTCTGGTGGACGGGGCCAGGCACGACGCCGGACGATTTGGGCCAGCGTTTACAGGCCAGAGGGCTGATTGATATGGCCGAGCAGTCCGAGGAGATGGCGGCCGGTGTTGTCTCCACGGCCAGCGGTGCGCCGGGGATGGTGGCGGATCTGCAGCGGATGAACGAGGCGGTGCTGGAGCAGACGCCGTCGGGTTTTGTGATTTCGCCAGTGCAAAGCGAGGCCGATCTGCAAGATTTCAAGCGGGTGTTGGTGACGGCTTATGAGATGCCCGAAAGAATGGCCGATGGCTGGGTGCAGGCCGCTCTGTCGCTGGGCATTGAACAGACGCCCTGGCAGATGTATTTGGGACGCTTGCATGGCGAGCCTGTGGCGACAAATATGCTCTTTGTGGGCGGCGGTGTGGCGGGCATTTTTGGCGTAGCAACGGTGCCGGCAGCGCGAGGAATGGGCATCGGCGCGGCCATCTCGCTGGCCCCGCTCTTGCAGGCGCGGGCGATGGGGGTGCGCTACGCCGCGCTCTTCGCCACGGAGATGGCGATCCGGGTCTACGAACGCATCGGCTTCCGGCTGACGGGGACGCGGCTGAACCGCTATCTGTGGCGGAATGGATAGACTGTAACGCAAGCGGTTCGCTTGCGACAGTCAACTTTGTATACACGGATGAAAAGGAACACGGATTCAATCTGCGAAAATCTGTAGTGGTCAGGATGATGCTGAAAAGAAAATGGGACGCTGATTCAGAGGCAAAAATCTGCGTTTATCTGCGTCCAGCTTTTTTACTATCAGTCTGATCACTACAAAATCTGCGAAAATCTGTGGTTTCTGCGCAATCTGCGTCCGCTTTTCGTCGCTGTCGGTATCAGCCGGTTGCCTGGCCTGATGAGCAAAAAGTGAACAATCCGTGGACTGGAAAGTGAGCAGCCAACGGCGCTATCCTGGGGTCAACCACAAACGGTGGAAATCAGATATCAACCCACAGGAGAATTCAGATGAATACGCAAAACGCTGCTCGTAGCCACGCTCTCGTTCTCGGTGCCAGTATGGCCGGGCTGATTACTGCCCGTGTCCTCAGCCAACACTTCAACCAGGTGACGATCTTGGAACGGGATACAGTCACCGTTGAACCCCAATCGCGCAAGGGGCAGCCCCAGACCCGCCACTTGCACGGTCTGCTGGCCAGCGGGCTGAATACTCTTACCCACTACTTCCCCGATTTGCCCGAAGCGCTGGCTGCCAACGGTGCGATGGTGGCTGATATGGCTGAATCCATGCACTGGCACAGCTACGGCGGTTTCCGCCAGCGATTTCATCTGGGGCTGAATGCCGCCACAATGAGCCGCCCGCTGCTGGAATCTCTGGTGCGCCAGCGCACCCTGGCCCGTCCCAATGTCACCCTGCGCGACAACACAGCAGTCAAAGGGCTGGTGACGATGGCGGATCGGGTACGGGTCATCGGCGTAGAGGTGGAGAACCGGGGCACGTCCACCCACAACGAGACGATCAGCGCCGACCTGGTGGTGGACGCCACTGGCCGCGGCTCGCGCGCGCCCCAATGGCTGACCGAATTGGGCTATACGGCCCCGGCAGAGAGCGAAGTGAAGGTGGATGTGGGCTACGCCACCCGTCTCTACCGTCGCGACCCCAACAATCCCCTGGCCCAGAGCTGGCTGCTCTCCACACCGGAAGCGCCCAGGGAAAGTCGTTTTGGCGGCCTCTTCCCCATCGAGGGCGACCGCTGGATTCTCTCCATCGGCGGCTGGGGGGGCGATCACGCCCCCGGCGATGAGGAGGGGTTCAATGCCTTTGTGCGTTCCCTGCCCAACCCGGACATTTACCGGATCATCAGCACTTCGGAGCCGATATCGGAGATCATTCCCCACAGGTTCCCGGCCAGCCTGCGCCGCCACTACGAGCAGTTGGAGCGTTTTCCCCAGGGCTTTCTGGTGCTGGGCGACGCCATCAGCAGCTTCAACCCCACCTACGGCCAGGGGATGAGTTCTGCCATTCTGCAGGCTGCCAGCCTGGATAAGATTCTGGCCCAGAAGTCGGTTGCGCCAGAATTACTGGCCCGCACCTTTTTCAAAGCCGCGGCCAAAGTAGTAGACATCCCTTGGCAGCTTTCGGTGGGCGAGGATTTCCGCTTCCCTCAGACCACCGGACCCAAACCCGGCGGTGTGGATCTGATCAATCGCTATGTGGCCGCGGTCCATCGAGCCACCCGCTTCGACCCGGAGGTGGGGCAGGCATTCCTGAAGGTGATGAATCTGCTGGCACCCCCCACCAGCCTGATGACACCGGCGATGATGTGGCGGGTGTGGAAGGCGAACCGGGCGCATCCGCACAACACGCCGACTCAGCAGAGAGCAACTTGGAAGAAGTCATCGGCAACTGCTTGATAGGAACACAGATCGCGCAGACGACGCACCAGAACGCCGATATTATCCGTGACCATCCGTTTCATTACTAATTCGACAGGAGAAGATCGATGAAACTCAGTACCGTTTTTACCGTCAATTCTGTACTCTCTCTGCTCTTTGGCCTGGGCTTTCTTCTGGTCCCGGCTATGCAACTGACCAGCTTTGGTGCAGAAAGCAGCGCAGCCGCCGAACTGATCGCCCGGACCTACGGCGGTGGTCTGCTTGGGTTAGCACTGATGAGCTGGCTGGCCCGCAACGCAGGTATCTCCGATGCCCGTTCGGCGATTGTCTGGGGCTTTATACTGCAACACACCATCGGTGCACTCGTCCTGCTGCTAGGGATCACTGGTGGAGTGATCAACGGGATGGGGTGGGTGGCTGTCGTGCTGGATGTCCTGCTGGCCGTGGCCTTTTTGATGTATGGACGAAAGTAGTACTGGTGCAAGAGTACCATACGTGACGAAGAGTCGGGGCGGGTCGAATTTCCGCTCCGGCTCTTTTCTTGCCAGCAAACTCGCACAACCCCCCACTTTCTGCTACACTCTTTCCTGCGCAATCACCTATCCCCTGCACGAAAGAGAACAACCCAATGCCATTCCAATACCAACACGTCAATTACTTGTGGGACGACGCTACCGCTGACAGGCTCGACCCGGTGGAGCGTCTCGTCTACCGTTCCAACCTGCTGGGCGCGGACCAGCGCATCACCAACACCGGCGGCGGCAATACGTCATCGAAAGTGCCGATGGCCGATCCCCTCAGCGGCGAGCCGGTGGAGGTGCTGTGGGTCAAAGGCTCCGGCGGCGACCTGCGCACCTCCAAGCGTGCCAACTTCGCCTCGTTGTCTATGGACAAACTGGCTAGCCTGCGTGCCATCTACGACCGGGCCGCAGAGAAGGGCGTCAAGACCGCCATCGAGGACGAAATGGTGGCCCTCTACACCCATTGCGTCTACAACCTCAACCCCCGCGCCACCTCCATCGACACGCCCCTACACTCCTTCATCCCCGCCGCGCACGTCGATCACACCCACCCCAACGCCGTCATCGCCATCGCCGCGGCTAAAAATTCCCAGGAGTTGACCGCAGAAATCTACGGCGACGAGATCGGCTGGGTGGGCTGGCAGCGGCCCGGCTACGATCTGGGGCTGAAAATGGGCGATCTGGCCCGGCAGAACCCGCACTACCGGGGGCTGGTGATGGGCGGTCACGGGCTGATCAACTGGGCCGACGACGACAAGGAGTGCTACGAACTCTCCCTGGCGATTATCGAAAAAGCCGCCCACTACATCGCCAGCCACGACAAAGGCGACAAAACTTTTGGCGGGCAGAAATATGCGCCACTCAGTGACGCGGCCCGCGACAACCTGCTGGTGGCGCTGCTGCCCCGGCTGCGCGGGCTGGTCAGTCAGCAGAATCGCTTTATCGCCACCGTGCAGAGCGACGCGGCCATTTTGGAATTTGTCGACAGCCACGACGCGCCCCGTCTGGCCGAGTTGGGCACCTCCTGCCCGGACCACTTCCTGCGCACCAAAATCAAACCGCTCTACGTGGCGTGGAATCCGCAAAGCGAAGATTTGGCCGCACTGCTGGCCAAGCTGGAGAGTGGGTTGGCCCAATACCGGCTGGACTACGCGGCCTATTACAACGCCTGCAAACACCCCAATTCCCCGGCCATGCGCGACCCCAACCCGACGGTCATCCTTATCCCCGGCGTGGGGATGGTGGCCTGGGGCAAGAACAAGAGCGAGAGCCGGGTGACAGCCGAGTTCTACAACTGCGCGGTGGAGGTGATGCGCGGCGCGGAGGCGCTGGACGAGTATACCGCCCTGCCCGCCCGGGAAGCCTTCGACATCGAATACTGGTTGCTGGAAGAGGCGAAGCTGCGCCGTATGCCGCCGGAGCAGGAGCTGGCGCGCAACGTCGCTGTCGTCGTCGGCGCGGGGAGCGGCATCGGCAAATCGGTAGCCCACCGGCTGGCGCGGGAAGGCGCGCACGTTGTCTGCGCCGATCTGAGCAGCGAGGCGGCCCATTCCACCGCCGACGAGCTGACCGCCCTCTACGGCGTGGGCATCGGCGTGGCGGGCACGGGCATCTCCGCCTGTGGCCCCGCCATCGGGCTGGCGGTGAATATCACTGAGCGGGCCAGTGTGCGCGGGATGCTGGAGCAGGTGGTGCTGGCCTACGGCGGCATTGACAATCTGGTCATCACCGCCGGCATCTTCTTCCCGCCGGATACCAGCGGCCACATCCCCGACGACAAATGGGGGCTGACCTTCGCCGTTAATGTGACCGGCAGCTATATTGTGGCCGACGAGGCGCGCGCGATCTGGCAGGCGCAGGGGCTGCCCGGTACGCTTGTGCTGACCACAAGCGTCAACGGCGCGGTGGCAAAGAAGGGCAGTCTGGCCTACGACACCAGCAAAGCTGCGGCCAACCATCTGGTGCGCGAGTTGGCGATTGAACTTGCGCCCCTGGTGCGCGTCAACGGGCTGGCCCCGGCGACGGTTGTGAAGGGCAGCGCGATGTTCCCGCGCGAGCGGGTGATCAGCTCCCTGGCGAAATACACTTTGCCCTACGACGAAGCCGAGGAGACCGACGCGCTGCGCAACCGGCTGGCCGAATTCTACGCCCAACGCACCCTCACCCGCGCGCCGATCACACCGGAAGACCAGGCAGAGGCGGCCTGGCTGCTCACCAGCCGCGCCCTGAGCAAGACCAGCGGCCAGATTCTCAGCGTAGACGGTGGCCTGCACGAGGCTTTCTTGCGGTAGTGAGAACACGGATTACGGAATTGACGGATTAGAGGATTCTTCTGATCCGTAAATTCTGCAATCCGTGTTCTCTCTTGGAGTGTCAATGACCAAAATTGTTGTCATCGGCGGGGGACCGGCGGGGCTGATGGCCGCCGAGGTGATCAGCCGGGCCGGGCTGGCGGTGCATCTCTACGACGCGATGCCGTCGGTGGGGCGCAAGTTTCTGCTGGCGGGCAAGGGCGGGCTGAACCTGACCCACTCCGAACCCTACCCGGCATTTGTCACCCGCTATGGCTCGCGGCGGGACAATCTCTCCTCTTTTCTCGACGCCTTCGGGCCGGACGACCTGCGCGCCTGGGCCGCCGAGTTGGGCGTGGATACATTCGTGGGCACATCGGGCCGGGTCTTCCCCAGCGAGATGAAGGCAGCGCCTCTCCTGCGCGCCTGGCTGCGCCGTCTGCGCGCAGCGGGCGTCGTCTTTCACGTCGGCCAGCGCTGGCTGGGCTGGAATGGCGACGGCACTCTTTGTTTCGCTACACGAAATGACGAGGTGCGGGTAGAGGCTGCGGCAACGGTGCTGGCTCTGGGCGGAGGAAGCTGGCCGAAACTGGGGTCAGACGGCGGCTGGGTATCTCTGCTGGCGGCGCGCGGGGTGACGATTGCGCCCTTGCGCCCGGCCAACTGTGGCTTCGATGTCGGCTGGACAGAGCATTTCCGCAGTCGTTTCGAGGGGCAACCGGTCAAACCAGCCATCATCCGCCTGCGCGACGACGCCTCTTGTGACTACACGCAATATGGCGAGTTTGTGATTACGGCAACCGGTGTGGAGGGCAGTCTGATCTACGCCCTCTCTGCCCCCATCCGAAATACGATTGAAGCCACAGGCATTGCGCTCGTTCATCTGGATTTGGCCCCGGATTGGACGGAAGAACGGCTGGTCAGCCGTCTATCCCAGCCACGGGGCAAGCGTTCGCTGGCAAAGCATCTGCAACAGGCGGTCAATCTGGAGGGGGTGAAGGCAGGGCTGCTCTGGGAGTTTGTGGAACGGGACGTTTTCGACGATCCCCGTCGTCTGGCCGCAGCCATCAAAGGCTTGCCCGTCTCGCTCATTGCGCCGCGTCCCCTGGCCGAAGCGATCAGCACAGCGGGCGGTGTACCCTTTGCAGAGATGGACGAACACCTGATGTTGCGCCAACTGCCCGGTGTCTTCTGCGCGGGGGAGATGCTGGACTGGGAAGCGCCCACCGGCGGCTATCTGCTCACAGCTTCTTTTGCTACAGGCCGGGCCGCGGGGCTGGGCGCGCTGGCCTGGTTGCAGACACATTGACGTCGGAACGAGTGTGCTATAGTGTGCTATAATGAGTAGCCCGCTGCTCATAGGTGGTGGATTGCTGAAATCAGCCGGTGGTTTTGTTTTCTGTGGAAAGAGCCGTCATTTCCATTTTTGTCAGTCAATCAGGCAGAGGAGTACCTTTTGAACGAAACCCATTCCACTAGCTACACCGTCCCTTTCCGGGCGGTCTGGCTGCAACAGCAGGACCTGATCGAAGTGCGTTTTCGGCCGGCCAGCCCAGCCGACGAGCGTGTCCCATTGGAAGTGGACGCGATTGTGGAAAATTTCCGGCTGTTGGGTGTGCAGATTGTTGACAACAAACGGCTGGGGATTGGCCGCTGGCTGCGCCATAACTACAGCGGGACGCCCCACACAGCGGGCGATCCCGTGGGGTCAGGCGAGGCTGTTTATGACGACGCGGCCCAGGTGGTCTATTTTTCTCTCTGGCCGCGGCTGAGCGCGGGCGCAGGCGCAGCCATCTACCTGCGGCGCAAAGCGGAGATTGATCTGGACGGTGCAGGTAACCCAACACGCATCCGCATGCGCGTGCTGGGGCGCAGACGCAAGGAAGACGAGTTGACCGCCGCGGCGGCTTTCCTGCCAGAGCGGTAATATGATCGATCGGATTCTCGATCACATTTTTGCGTAAGTTCCGCGGTACAATTCTGCCTTGCAGTGAATTCACCAACCATCCACTATCACGCCTGACGAGGTTCAATTCCCAATGTCACTGGCTACAATCGGTTTCTTAATTGCTGGCTTGCTACTGCTGATTGGAGGTGCAGAAATTCTGGTACGGGCGCGTCTCGGCTGGCCGTGGGCATCGGTATCTCACCCCTGGTCGTCGGCCTCACAGTCGTTGCTTTTGGCACCAGTTCACCGGAGTTGATCGTGAGCATTCAGACGGCGCTGGCGAATCAGCCAGATCTGATGATAGGCAACGTTGTGGGCAGCAATACCTTCAATGTGCTCTTCATCCTGGGTGTCTCGGCACTGATCACTCCCTTGGTCGTGGCCCAGCAGTTGATCCGCTGGGATGTGCCGCTGATGATCGGCCTCTCGGTGCTGGTGCTGGTATTTGTGCAGGATTTTATGCTCAGCCGCACCGAGAACATTATTCTTGTTTTGGGACTGATCGCCTACGTGATCTTCACCGTCTACTTGAGTCGTCGAGAAAGCCAAGCGGTGAAGGCAGAATATGAAGAAGCCTTTGGCGCTTCGAGCGCAACGGCCCGCACCTGGCCTGTCGATCTGCTGCTCATTGTGGGCGGACTGGGCGCGCTGGCGCTGGGTTCCCGCTGGCTGGTGGACAGCGCAGTGGCCTTCGCCGAAGCGCTGGGCGTCAGCGAATTGGTGATCGGCCTGACTATCGTGGCCGCAGGTACATCCATGCCAGAGGTAGCCACCTCAGTAATCGCCAGCATCCGAGGGGAACGGGACATTGCCGTGGGCAATGTGGTGGGCAGCAACATCTTCAATATTCTGGGCGTGCTGGGGATTGGCGGGCTGTTTGCATCTGGGGGTGTTGCTGTTTCCGAGACAGCCGTAGCCGTGGACATTCCCGTGATGTTGGCAGTAGCGGCCATCTGCCTGCCCCTCTTTTTCACAGGCAGCCGTATTTCGCGTTGGGAAGGGATCCTGCTCCTGGGCTATTACGTGGCCTACACTGTCTATCTGATTATGTCGGCCACTGGCAACGTGCGCCTCTCTGTCTTTGCCGATGCCATGCTCTACGTCGTCATTCCGGCCACGTTGTTGGTGGTAGGGGTGACGGTCGTGCGGTCGTTGCGGCAGCGTGCAACCTACGGAAATTGACATTCCCCTCCCTACCCGCTATACTTTTCAGACCAAAAACATACGCAGAGTCAACGACAATGCACCGGAGGAGTATCCCCCAGCGGGCGGCAGAGAGACGCTTTCATGGCTGAAAGAAGCGTTCGCAGGCGCAGGGGAGAAGTCGCCGGGAAGGTTGGCGGGGTGAACAGTGAGTAACTCCGTCCGGGTCCGCCCGTTAGCGCGTTGAGAGAGTGAGCAGATGGGGCTATCTGGATAATCTCTCAATCTCCTAATCTCACCCATGTGGACGAGATTGAGAGATTAGGAGATTAGCGCTACGGCACGTTTCCTGTTCACTAACAAAGGTGGCACCGCGAAGTCGCTTCGTCCTTTGAGACGTGGCGACTTTTTTTTTATTGGGGAATGCGTGCCTGTAATGACGATCAAACGCGCCTCATATTTTGCCGTACAGACACGCGGCAAACCCTTTTGGCATCAATCTTGCGCTGGTAGACGCACCACGCACCACGCACAACGCAGTTAGAAAGGTGAAATCTGATGGCAACGCAACAGGAAATGCCCAAGACCTACAACCCCCGCGAGTGGGAGGAAAAGTTGTATAGCTGGTGGGAAAAGAGCGGCTTCTTCCACCCGGAGCAGCAGATGGCGAGCGGTCTGGCCGACCCGGACGCTGAATCGTTCGTCATCTCCATGCCGCCACCGAATGTGACCGGCGCGCTCCATCTGGGCCACGCCATCACCAGCAGCGTCGAGGATATGCTGACACGCTACTACCGCATGACCGGTCGCCCCACCCTCTGGCTGCCCGGCACCGATCACGCGGGCATTGCCACCCAAAATGTGGTGGAGCGCAAGCTGGCCGAGCAGGGCATCAGCCGCCACGACTTGGGCCGGGCGCGCTTTGTCCAGGAGGTGTGGGACTGGAAGGACGAATATCACGGGCGTATCACCCAGCAGCAGCGGCGTATGGGTATCTCCTGCGACTGGGGGCGCGAGCGCTTCACCCTGGACGACGGGCTGAGCGACGCTGTGCTGGAAGCCTTTCTCCGCCTCTACCAGGACGGGCTGATCTACCGGGGCAACTATCTGGTCAACTGGTGTCCGCGCTGCCAGAGCGCCATCAGCGATCTGGAAGTGGAACACGAGGAGGTGGAGGGCAAACTCTACACCTTCCGCTACCCGCTGCAGGACGGCGGTTTTCTGGAAGTCAGCACCACCCGCCCGGAGACGATTCTGGGCGACAGCGCCGTGGCCGTTCATCCAGAGGACGCGCGCTACACCCATCTGCTGGGCAAGACCGCGCTGCTGCCGATTTTGGGGCGAGAGATTCCCATTATCGCCGACGCGCATGTGGACCCGGCCTTTGGCACAGGCGCGTTGAAGGTGACACCCGGTCACGACCCCAACGACTACGAAATCGGCAAGCGGCACAACCTGCCCTCGATTAATATTATGCACAAAGACGCCACCCTCAACGCCGCGGCTGGCCCCTACGCCGGGCTGGATCGTTTTGAGGCCCGCCAGAAACTCTGGGAAGATATGCGCGCCGCTGGTCTGGTGGTGGGCGAAAAAATTCACCCGCACCAGGTGGGCCACTGCGAGCGCTGCCACACAGTTGTCGAACCGCTGCTCAGCACCCAGTGGTTTGTCAAGATGGACCCCCTGGCCGGCCCGGCTATCGAGGCCGTGCGTTCGGGCGCGATCCGTATCGTGCCGGAGCGCTTCGATAAAATCTATTACCACTGGATGGAGAACATCCGCGACTGGTGCATCAGCCGCCAGCTCTGGTGGGGACACCGCATCCCCGTCTGGTATGGGCCGGACGGCCAGCAGTTTGCGGCGCGCAACGCGAGCAGCGCGGCAGAGCAGGCCATTGCTCATTACGGCAAGCCGGTGGCGTTGGAACAGGACCCAGACGTGCTGGACACCTGGTTCAGCAGCGGGCTGTGGCCCTTCAGCACGCTGGGTTGGCCCGCCCAGACCACAGACCTGGCCCGCTATTACCCCACATCCGTGCTGGAAACGGGCTACGATATCCTCTTTTTCTGGGTGGCGCGGATGATTGCCTTGGGGCTACACTTCACAGGCGCAGTCCCCTTCCACACCGTCTATCTGCACGGGCTGGTGCGCGACGAGACCGGGCGCAAGATGAGCAAGAGCCTGGGCAATGTGATGGACCCGCTCGATCTGATCTACGAATACGGCACCGACGCGCTGCGCTTTACACTGCTCACGGGCGGCACACCGGGCAACGATACGAAACTGAGTTTGACCCGCATCGAGGCCAACCGCAACTTTGCCAACAAAATCTGGAACGCGGCCCGCTTTGTGCTGATGAATCTGGAACAGGCCGAAATGGAGCTGGCCCAGACCGATGACAGCCACGCCGTCACCTATGCCCTGCCCGACCCGGCCCGGCTGAACCTCTCGGACCGCTGGATTCTCAGCCGCCTGGAGAGCGTGCGCGAGAATGTGACCCGGCTGGTGGGGGATTGGCAGTTGGGCGAGGCGGGTCGCCAGCTATACGAATTTCTCTGGAATGAGTATTGCGACTGGTACATCGAAGCGGCCAAGACCCGACTTTACGGCGGCGATGTGACCGCAGCCCAGGCTACCCGTCAGGTGCTGGCCTACGTGCTGGAACAGTCCATGCGTCTGCTGCACCCGTATATGCCTTTTGTCACCGAAGCCATCTGGAGCCATCTGCCCGGCGTGGCCGACGCGGGCGAGGCGCTGATGACCAGCCGTTGGCCTGCCCCCGCCGGTCTGGCCGACGCCAGCGCGGAAGCAGACTTTGGCCGCCTGCAAGAGATGATCCGGGCCGTGCGCAATGCGCGCAGCGAGTACAATGTGGAGCCGGGGCGCCGGGTGGCCGCGCTGATCGCCGCCGGTGAATACACCGGACTGGTGACGGAAAATGCGGCTCTGCTGGTCAGCCAGGCCAAAATCGAAGGGGAGAGTTTGCAGATCGCCGCGGATCTGCCCGCACCGGCCAAAGCCGTGGCCTTGGCCGTCGGCGGCGTGACCGTCTACCTGCCCCTGGCCGGTCTGGTGGATATGGAGGCGGAGCGCAAGCGGCTGCAAAAAGAGATGGAGAATGTGGACGGGCAAATCGCCCGCATCGACGGGCTGCTGGGGAATGAGGGTTTTCTCGCCAAAGCGCCGGAGCAGGTGGTGGGCCGGGAGAAGGCGAAGCTGGAGGAATTGCGCGGTCAGCGGGTGCAGTTGCAGGCGAATCTGGCCGATTTGGGGTGAGATGGTGGGATGATGGGATGATAGGGTGGAAGTCCAGCGCCGGTTGAGTAGCCGGGGGCTGTTTCCCGGCGTATCGAAACTAAGCGGGTTGACGAGGAAACAACGAAATTCAACGTAGACCCGCCGTCTTGGTTTCGATACGCCGCCACCACCTGAGCGCCAAGATGGAAGTTGTCGGCGGCGGCTACTCAACCGGCGACGGCTGGACTGGGGCTTTGCACGAGTGAAGATCAGCGCCGGTTGAGTAGCCGAATCATCGAGGCGTATCGAAACCAAAGCGGGTCTACACGAAAACAGCAATTTCTCGCGTAGACCCGCCGTCCGGGTTTCGATACGCCGCCACTACCTGAGCGCAAAGATGGAAGTTGTCGGCGGCGGCTACTCAACCGGCGACGGCTGGACTGGGCAGGATCGTCGGGTGCTGCTTCCCGGAATCGGGTGTACGCCCGTGCAAGTGCAAAGGAAAATGGCATGGCGAGCGAGGAACAGGTAGCGATTCTGCGGCAGGGCGGCGCTGTGTGGAATCAATGGCGGTTAGGCAATCCAGAAGTTCATATTGATCTCAGCAGCGATTTGCTAGGCTCTCCAAATTCAGCTTTCAGCGGAATGGATCTCAGCGGTGCGAAGCTTAGAGGTGCAAACCTCGGTGGTTTGGATTTCAGCGGTACGAACCTCAGTTATGCGAGCCTCGATGGCACGAATCTTACCGATGCAAATCTCACTGAAGCGAAACTCGTCGGTGCGAACCTCACTGATGCGGATTTCAGCGCTGCATATCTCGCCGGTACAGACCTGGACTCTGCAAATCTCCACCGAGCGTACTTCTGGGGTACATTCTTCTTGAACACAAACTTTGGCAACGCTAATCTCGATCATTCGATATTTGCGAATGTTGATTTAGGCAAAATCAAAGGCTTAGAAACAATCCGGCACCGCGGCCCGTCCACTATCGGAATTGACACAATATACCTATCCAAAGGCCAAATCCCCGAAATCTTCCTGCGTGGCTGTGGCGTGCCGAAAATTTTCATCGAGTACATGCACTCGCTGACCGCCAAACCCTTCGAGTTTTACTCCTGTTTTATCAGCTACAGCCACGCGGACGCAACCTTTGCCCAGCGCCTGCACGACACATTGCAGGGCAAAGGCGTGCGTTGCTGGCTGGATGAGAAAGACGCGCGCCTGGGCGTGCCCATCACACACAACATCGAGAGCGGCATCCGCCTGACCGACAAATTTCTGCTCTGCTGCTCGCAGGAATCTCTGGGCAGTGGGTGGGTCAACTTTGAGATCGACCTGGCCCTGCACCGGGAAACGGAATTGCGGAAGAACGCAACGGGCGATCAGTGGCGACTCATCCCCCTGGACCTGGACGGTCATCTCTTTAACCCGGAATACAGCGGGGGTGCGCTGCGCATCCGCAACCGGCTGGCCGGGGACTTCATCGGCTGGAAGACTGACAGCGACAAATTCGACCGGCAGATTGCAAAGGTGATGCAGGCCATTCGGATTGAGGGCGGGGAAAAGTAGAGGGTTGGTCTTATCCGGCCAGACCCACAGAGTGGCTTGTCTGCCACGGGGTGATTTTCTCCAGAATGTCGGCAAGCTGCTCTTCCGCTACTTCTGTGTCATACGCAATTTGTGCCCGCAGCCAGTAGCCGTTGGACAAGCCAAAGAAGCGGCACAGGCGCAGGTCGGTGTCTGCGGTGATGGCGCGACGGCCTGCGACAATCTCGCTGATGATGCGCTGGGCTGGCACGTCGATCTCTTTGGCCAAGCGGTATTGGGAAAGACCCATCGGCTTCAAAAATTCTTCAGATAGCAATTCACCCGGTGTCACAGGTTCAAGTTCGCGCATTGGTTTATCCCTTCAATGATAATCCACAATCTCCACGTCTTCGGCGTCTGCCCCTGTCCAACGAAAACAGATGCGAAACTGATCGTTGATTCGGATACTGTACTGCCCAGCCCGATCTCCCCGTAGTGCTTCCAATCGGTTGCCGGGAGGAATGCGAAGATCATCAAGTCGGCCAACGATCTGCAACTGGCGTAGTTTACGGCGGGCGACAGTCTCAATGTTGATAAACCGTCGGACCCGCCGCCCTTGCGCCAGTGCCTCTGTTTCAGTATCGCGAAATGAGAGAATCATAGACAAATAGTAACGCGTAGCGTGATGGTTGTCAAGCAGACAATCATCCGTTCAGCAATTCTCAATATGGGGTGGAGGGAAGAAAAGAAGGCACAAAAGGAGGGGATTTGTGCGGGTGGTCAAAGGGAACTCAGAGCTGTGGAGCGATGCAGCGGCCTCAATATGAGTAGAAGGAGATAGCAATGTTACGAATGACGGCA
>CAMDEX010000126.1 GCA_945897075.1 Litorilinea aerophila | reverse complement strand
GGTCGGGTGTTCCGGGTCATTGATTTGGTCAAAACTGTTCGTGAGGCGTAGCATCGGGCTGGACTCCTTTCTGATAGCGCGGATTGCCCCATAAGATTACACCTTTTCTCTCCCTCTGTCTACCCTCCCCCAAGTTTTATATGCGCCCGATTCGGTGGTGCTGATGCAGTTGCAGCGCGCCCTGGCCGATCTGCCTGGCGTTGACGACGCGGGTGTGGTGATGTGTACAACAGCCAACAAAGAGTTACTGGAACAGAGCGGGCTGCTCACCCCGGAAATTCAGACCGCTGCGCCGGAGGATTTGGTCATCGTCGTCCGCGCAGACGAAATAGATGCCGCCCGCGCCGCGCTGGCCCAGGTGGACGCTCTGCTGACCCGCCATCGTTCGACCCGCGCCGACGACGACTACCGGCCCAAAAGTCTGGAGAGCGCGGCCAAAATGCTGCCGGAAGCTGGCTGGGTGCTAATTTCTGTGCCGGGGCGCTACGCGGCAGGGGTGGCGCGCCAGGCGCTGGATTTGGGGAAAAACGTCTTTCTCTACAGCGATAACATTTCCCTGGAAGATGAAATCTCCCTCAAAAACGCCGCCACCGAGAAGGGTTTGCTGGTGATGGGGCCGGACTGCGGCACGGCGATTGTGGAGGGGGCGGGGCTGGGCTTTGCCAATCGGGTGCGCCGGGGGACTATCGGCGTTGTGGCCGCCTCCGGGACGGGTCTGCAAGCGGTGACGGTCGGCATCCACCGGCTGGGCGGCGGCATCAGCCAGGCATACGGCACGGGTGGGCGGGATCTGTCAGCGGCGGTGGGTGGCGTGACGGCGAAGCAGGCGTTGGCCCGTCTGGTCGCCGACCCGGCTACGGAAGTGATCGTCCTCGTTTCCAAGCCGCCCGCGCCAGTGGTGGCCGCGGAACTGCTGGCCCTGGCCCGGCAGAGCGGCAAACCGGTTGTGGTGGATTTTATTGGCTATTCTCCCGCAGAGGCGCAGAGGCGCGGAGGAGGAGAAGAACCGGAAACTCTGCATTTTGTGGAGACGCTGGACGAGGCAGCCGAGTTGGCCGTCGTCCTGGCAACGCCGTCCGCCGTCCGCCGTCCGCCGTCCGTCGTCACAATTCACAATTCACAATTCACCGTTCACCATTCACAATTCCTGCGCGGTCTTTATTCCGGCGGCACCCTCGCCTACGAAGCGCTCCTTCTCCTGCAAGACTATCTGCCGACGGTCTATTCCAATGCGCCGCTGAAGGGTGGGCCGCGCTTGGAGAATCCCCACACGAGCCAGGGCCATACAATTGTGGATTTGGGCGAGGACGAATTTACCGTCGGTCGCCTGCACCCGATGCTGGACAACGACCTGCGCGTGCGCCGCATCCACGCCGAGGCAGCGGACGCGCAGACCGGTCTGCTTCTGCTCGATCTGGTGTTGGGCGACGGCGCACACCGCAACCCGGCCAGCGAACTGGCCCCCGCCATCCGCGCCGCCATCGCCACAGCCAACGCAGCGGGCCGTCAACTGCCCGTCGTCGCCGTCGTCATCGGCACGGACGCGGACCCGCAAGGGCTGGATAGCCAGATCGAGCAACTGACCGCAGCGGGTGCTATCGTCTTCACCCGCCACGACGAAGCCGTGCGCGCGGTGGAAGCAGCCCTGACGACGGACGGCGGACCGCGGACGGCAGACAGTGCAATCCCCAATCCCCAATCCCTAATCCCCAATCCCCAATCCCCGATCCCCTTTTCCGCCCTCAACGTCGGTCTGGAATCCTTCGCCGAGAGCCTACAAGCGCAGGGCGCGGCGGTTGTCCATGTAGACTGGAAACCACCGGCGGGGGGAAATGAAAAATTGATGGGGCTGCTGGCTAGAATGCGTCGCTAGAAAAAGAGGAGAGATCGTGCAAATCGAAGTAACGACCTACTATCTTGAAATCACCGACCGCACCCAATTGCGACCGAAACGGGTGACGGGGCGGAGCGATCTGGCGTTGATTGAAGCGCAGATTCCCCTGCCGGAGTTGAACCGTTTTCTCTACACGGCGGTGGGGGGTGACTGGTTCTGGACTGCCCGTATCGGTTGGAGCTACGATAAGTGGCAGCAGTGGCTGACCCAGCCGGGGCTACGCACGTGGGTTCTCTACGTCGCTGGTACGCCCGCCGGTTATTTTGAATTGCGGGCACATACGGCGACCGATATAGAAATCGAGCATTTTGGCCTGATTCCCCGTTTTGTCGGAGAGGGGCTGGGCGGTCACCTGCTGACAGAAGCCATTGAGACCGCCTGGGCGATCGGCGGCCAGCGCGTCTGGCTGCACACCTGCACCCAAGATCATCCCAACGCCCTCAACAATTACCAGGCGCGGGGGATGCGCCTATTCAAAGAAGAGATACGCAGCCACGAATTTCCGGAGCAGAGACCGGGGCCGTGGCCGGGCGCGCGCTAACTTCTCTATTCAACCTACAACCCAGCAAGAGGATTACCCTGTGAATACGATTGATCAAGCCAACGCCACCGCCGTCGAACGAATGATCGAAGCCCGGCCTGTCCTCGTCGGTCTGGGCAGGGCGCTGGATCTGATTCCGGGGATGCACGAAAATCTCCTGCTCCACGCGGGGCCGCCGATTACGTGGGAGCGGGCCTCCGGGCCGTTGAAGGGAGCGGTGATCGGCGCGCTGATCTTCGAGGGGCGGGCGCGTAACGCGGCGCAAGCGGAAGCGCTGATTACCACCGGCGCGGTGCAGTTGGAGCCGTGCCACCACCACAGCACAGTCGGGCCAATGGCGGGCGTCACGTCGCCGTCTATGGCCGTCTACGTCATCGAGAACAAGACCCACGGCAACCGGGCCTTCTCCAATCTCAACGAGGGCTACGGCAAAGTGCTGCGCTACGGCGCGTACAGCGAGGAGGTGCAGGCCAAACTGCGCTGGATGCACGACGTGATGGCCCCGGTGCTGGCTGCGGCCATCGCAGCCACCGGCGGGTTGGACATACGCGCCCTGCTGGCCGAGGCGCTGCACATGGGCGACGAAGGCCACAACCGCAACAAAGCCGCTTCGCTTCTCTACACCAAAAACCTGGCCCCCCACATCGCCCGCGCCGCGCCCGACGCTGCCACCGCCGCCGCCATCATCCAGGCGTTGGGTGACAACGCGCTCAGTGTACTCAACCCGGTGATGGCCGCCTGCAAGGCAATGGCCGACGCGGCCCACGGCGTGGAGGGCAGCACCCTCGTCACGGCGATGGCGCGCAACGGCACGGATTTTGGCATCCGGGTCAGCGGGCTGGGCGAGCGCTGGTTCACCGGAGCCGCGCAAATACCGCAGGGTCTCTACTTCCCCGGCTTCCAGGCCGCGGATGCCAACCGGGATATCGGCGACAGCACCATCACCGAAACAGCGGGCATCGGTGCCTTTGCCATGGCCGCCGCGCCCGCCATCGTCACTTTTGTCAGCGGCACGCCGAAGGACGCCATCAACGCCACACTGGAGATGTACGAAATCAGCGTGGCCGAACACAAAGCCTTTACCATCCCCCAACTGGACTTCCGCGGCACGCCCGTGGGCATTGACCTGCGCGCCGTCGTCGAAACGGGCATCACCCCGCGCGTCAACACCGGCATCGCGCACAAAGAGGCCGGTGTCGGGCAGATCGGCGCGGGTCTCGTCCGCCCACCCCTGGCGATCTTCGAGGAGGCGCTGGTGGCGTTTGCGGAGAGATATGGATATTAAGGTATTGGATATTTCGGGAGTCGAGTGAGCAGTTATCAGTGAACAGTAATCAGTGGGTATGTGGCGATTGAGCCGTATAGGCTGCTGATCTGTAGTGACGATGAGGTATGGCGTATGGCAAGCGAACTTCCACATGCAAACAGCTTTCGTGAATTGCTTGCTTATCGCAAGTCGCGCAAGTTGGCAAAAGAAATTTTTATCTTGAGCAAACAATTTCCCAAAGACGAGATGTATGCATTGACCGACCAGATTCGCCGTTCGTCTCGTTCGATTGGCGGGCAGATCGCTGAAGCCTGGGCCAAACGGCGTTACGAACGTCACTTCGTCAGCAAACTCACGGACGCCGACGGCGAACAACTGGAAACCCAACACTGGATCGGTGTGGCATTCGATTGTGAATACTGGGATCGGACGGCCGCTGAACCACTTAAATCCCAATGCCAGGAAATCGGGAGGCTTCTCAACGGAATGATCGAGAAATCCGCAACATTCTGTCTTCAAGATTACCACTCCCTGCACGACCCGCCAGCAGACTATTTTGTCGACGACACCACTGATTACTGATTACTGTTCACTTTTACACCCAATCATCCGGAGTACACCCAATGAAAATCTACGACCTCTCCCAACCGCTGAACCAGGACTGCTCGTTCTGGCCCTTCTACCCGCCCTTTGAGGTGAAGTACTTCAAGCGCAAGTCGGAGCACGGAGTGAACGCGCAGTATATCCAGACTTCCAACCACATGGGAACCCATCTGGACGCGCCCCGCCATTTTGTTACGAATGGAAAGACGATTGACCAGTTGCCGCTGGACTGGCTCTACGGCCCCGGCGTGATTGTGGACCTTTCCGATATGCTGGGCGAGTTGGACATCTTCCGCCCGGAGGACATCGAGGCGCGGGCGGAAGTGCGCGAGGGGGATATCCTCTTTATCAACACCGGCTGGCACAAATACAGCTTTCTGGCCCCGGACGGGGATGAGGAAAAGTACATCCAGCGGCATCCCGGCCCCCATCACAGCATCTGTCAGTGGCTACTGGACAAGAAGATTCACCTGTGGGGCGTGGATATGATCTCCACCGACCACCCAATGAACCTGCCGATTGGCCGCTTTCTGGGCCGGGGCGGGCTGGAACATTGGCAGAAGGTGCGCAAGCAATGCGAGGACAAATTTGGCGGCTCCGACGCCGTGGATGAGCTCTTCCCCGCCGCAGCCTATCAGCTTACCCACAACGCGCTCTTCCCCCACGACTGCGTTCATGTGGAAAATATGGGCGGGCAGATCGGCGCACCGGAGTTGCAGAACAAACGCATCACCCTCGGCGCCTTCCCCTGGCTCTTCAAAGGCGGCGAGGCGGCTTTCTGCCGGGCTGTGGCCTTTTTGGAGGAATAGGGATTGGGGATCGGAGACTGGGGACTGGGCAACTACCCGATTCCCAGTCCCCAATCCCTATTCTCCGATCCCCTTTCTCCATCCCAGCGGATCGACGCGGGTGATGCCGGGGAGACCGTCAAAGTGGTGGTCGGCGGAGAGGATGTGGGTGAGGCCGAAATGGTAGACGGTGGCAGTGTGGAGCGAATCTTTGGCGGTCAGTTGGGAAAACCGGCTGTGGATGGTCAGCGCGTGGGTGAAGACAGCCTGGGTAATCGGTAGTAGATGGGTCACCTGCCCGCCAAAAGTGCGCGCCAACTCGACGGCTTCGGCTCTGCGGTTGCGCCGGCTGTAGATGTGCAGAATCTCTTGCAAAACTTCTACGCTTGTAGCCGATTGGATTTTTCGACCAGCGATGGCGCGCAAAATCTCGGCGCAGGGTTGTTTGAATGGACTCGGCTGGCCGATGGCGTAGACAAAGACATTTGTGTCGATGAAATAGGTAGGGTCAGCCATCAGTCGTCCTCGCCGATACCATCTACGGTGGACTCCCACATCGTCTCGATCTCTGCTTCTATACTCTGCCAGTCACCGACAGGAAAATTGAGCGCAATCATATCTTCCACCATCCGACGACGATTGGCTAGTTCCCGTTCTGCTTCGTCTGTAAAGTAAAGCTGGACGACTGCTTCCCGAATCAGATGACCAACCGATTGTTCCTGTTCTTGCGCCAGAATTGTCAAATGACGCACCATTTCCTCCGGCATGAGTACCTGAACCCGCTTGTCTAATGTCGCCATTGGGTCTCCTTCCGATTGTATGCGCATAGTTTCAAAACATACACATACCCATTGTACAGACATCTGAAGCGATAGTCAATTCACCTTTCAATTCTGGAACAGCGGCAAAGGCGCGGCTTCGCCCCGCTGGTGGGAGCGCACGGGAAGAACGTAAGCGAACGCTCTTTTCGTCCGGTGGAAAGTGCTGGTACAATCCGTAATGCGTACTGCGTATTCCGTAAAAATCCGCATCCATCCGCCTTTTCCGGTCTAATCCGCGTTCTATTCTTGGATTCGCCTGTATGAAACCCGCTGCGTTTGACTACTTTGCACCCAAAAGTCTTCCCGAAGCCCTGGCGTTGCTGGCTGAGTACGGCTACGACGCCAAGCCGCTGGCGGGCGGGCAAAGCCTGGTGCCGACGATGAATTTTCGTCTGGCGCAGCCGGCTGTGCTGGTGGACCTGAACGGGATTGACGAACTCTTTTTTATCCGGGAGAACGGCGACGGTCTGCGCATCGGCGCGATGACCCGCCAGCGCACGGTGGAGCGCAGCCCAGTGGTACACGCACGCGCCCCGCTGATCCACGAGACAATGCCCCACATTGCCCACCCGCAGATCCGCAACCGGGGCACTTTCGGCGGCAGCCTGGCCCACGCCGACCCGGCTTCCGAGTTGCCTGTGCTGGCCGTGACGCTGGATGCCCGTCTGCGCGTGCAGAGCAGCCGGGGCGAGCGCTGGGTGGACGCCAAAAATTTCTATCTCGACCTTTTCGCCACGGATTTGCAGCCCGACGAGCTGCTGGTGGAGATTACCGTACCCGACCTGCCCGCCCGCACCGGCTGGGCCTTTGACGAAGTGGCGCGGCGTCACGGCGACTACGCGATGGCGGGCGCGGCCGCGACTGTGACGCTGGCCGCGGACGGCACAATCGCAGCATCTCGTCTGGTCTATCTGAGTGTGGGCGACTTCCCGACCGAAGCATTGCAGGCCGAAACAGCATTGATCGGGGAAATGCCCACCGCCGCCGTCATCCGCGCCGTGGCCGCCATCGCCGCGGCCCAGGACATCGCCCCCGGCAGCGACATCCACGCCAGCGCCGACTACCGCCGCCACCTGGCAAAGGTGCTGGCGGGGCGGGTGTTGAGTCGAGCCGTCGAACGGGCAAAAGAAAGGTAATAGATATTGGGTATTGGATATTTCGTAGTGACGCCGGCACGTCGCCCCTGCGAAATATCCAATACCCAATATCCTTCTTCACACGAGGTATCTGGTGAACCACCCAATTACACTGACCGTCAATTCGATTGTCTATTCTCGCTCCGTCGAGGCGCGGCTGCTGCTCAGTGACTTTCTGCGCCACGATTTGAAACTGACGGGAACGCATGTAGGCTGTGAACACGGCGTCTGCGGGGCGTGTACTGTGCTGCTGGATGGTGCGCCCGTGCGTTCGTGTCTGCTCTTTGCCGTGCAGACCAACGGGCGGCAGGTGATGACCGTCGAGGGGCTGGCGACAGGGCCAAAACCGGAGCAGATGCACCCGTTGCAGACCGGTTTCTGGGAAGCCCACGGCCTGCAATGCGGCTACTGCACACCGGGGATTCTGATGAGCCTCGTCCCCTTTTTGGAGGAAAACCCGGACCCTTCCGAGGCCGAAATCCGGGATGCGCTTTCCGGCAATCTTTGCCGCTGCACCGGCTACCAGAAAATTGTGGAGGCCGTGCAGGTGGGGGCGCGGCTGATGCGGGAAAGGAAGGAGCAATAAACGATGGACGTGGATGCCCTGGAGTTGACAGTACGGATTCCCAACCAAAACCTGGAACATTTCGTGCGGCGTATTGTACGCGAGGAACTGTTGCGCTTGCTCGATAGGCAGCCCTCCATTGCCGAGAATGGGCAGCAGGAGGGAGAGGCAGATGAAGCGGGCGATGAATTGCTTTTGCTGGATGCGTTAGCTGTACTGGAAGAATACGGGGATCGGCCTGAGACGTGGATGAGTTGGACAGATTTCGAGGCCGAATTAGTGCGAGCCGAGGCTGCTGGTGAGTTACCAGATTGAAGTGGCACAGCCTGCGCGTCAGGAAATTGCGGGATTGCCTGGACACATCCGGTCACAGGCGCGCCAGTTGATAGGGGAGTTGGGGCACAACCCATTTCCTGGGCAGGCCAAAGAGTTGCGAGACAAACCACACATCTACCGAATCTGGCTGGCAGGTCGTTGGCGCGTTGTCTATTCTGTGGACGACGAGTTACAGATTGTCCGCATCCTGCGGGTGCGCCGCAAAGAAGATGTCAACTACGAGGACATTTGAGAGCAAGAAAGGAAATAGTAGATGCAACAATCACTCTTAATGAACGACCGAACAGCGCTGCTCAAACGAATCTCTATCGACCCGTATGTCTGTTTTGGCAAGCCCTGTATTCGAGGCACGCGCATTTGGGTCTCTCTCCTTCTCGACTTTTTGGCCGATGGGATGTCCATTCAGGAGATTCTCGCAGATTATCCACACTTGAGCACAGAAGACATCCGCGCTGCCATCGCCTACGGCGCAGAAATGTCACGCGAGCGCTTCGTGGAGATCCCAATGGAGTTGGCAGCGTGAAATTCAAACTCGATGAAAATTTTGGCGTCCGAACACAGCACATCTTCGCCGACGCCGGGCATGACGTTCACACTGTCTTTGAAGAAGGATTACAAGGAGCAAAGGACCAGCGCATCTACGAAATTTGCTGTCAAGAACAGCGATGTCTTGTCACTCTGGACCTCGACTTTTCGGATGTCGTCCATTTTCCGCCGGAACTGTGCGGTGGAATCATTGTTATTCGTTCACCGCAGAATCCCAGCCGGGCACTTCTGGAGAATCTAGCGCGCACGCTGCTGAAGGCATTGCCAACCGAGCCTTTGATTGGGCGTCTCTGGATTGTGGAACCGGGGCGGATTCGCCTACACCAAACCCGCAACTAATTTTTAGGGAGATTTTCTATGCAACAATCACTTTTTCTGGAAGGGCTGATCTTCTCCGTCGTCGCCATCGGGGGGATTGGGCTGGTTGCCTGGTGGCTCTATGCGTCACCGCTGGCAGCTTCGGTGAAGAAGGCCCTACCGGTTTCGCCCAAGACATCCCAGACCTTTGGGCTGCTGATTGCCCTGGGCGTCTTTCTCTTCTCCGTGGGTGGCTACTGGGACGCCAGCGAGCACGTCGTCACCGGCATTGTGCCCGGCGGCGATGACTTTCTGTGGCCGCCCCACCTGATGCTCTACAGCGGCTTTCTGCTTTCGTTTGTGGTGGCAATTGCAGGATTGATTGCCCTGGCCAGGCCCAATCTGGCCGCGGGTATCCGTGACCCGCGCCTGTGGGTACGCCGCAGCCCCTACGTGGGGGCAACCGTCCTGGCCGCTGGCTACGGTCTGCTCTCCGTGCCCGGCGATGCCATCTGGCACGAACTCTACGGCGTCGATCTGACGGCGTGGAGTGTCCCCCACATTTTTTTAATGCTGGCAGCGGTCTCCACTTCCCTGTGCGCCATTGGTCTTCTGCTCCAATCCTTTCAAAAAAGTGGGTCCCAGCGCGCTGGTAGTCTGCTCATACTGCTTCTGTTGGGGATTACCCTCAGTGAAGCCTATCTGGTGGCTGTGCTGGAATGGGAACTAAAGACGGTCTCTGGGCTGATTCTGGCCCGCCCCGCCTGGCTCTACCCGGTCATTCTGGCAGGATTCGCCTTTTTCGTCATCTCGCTGGGACGGCGGCTGGTTGCAGGCCCGTGGACAGCTACGACCGTTGCTCTGCTCTTCTTTGCCTGGCGCATCGGCTCGTCGGCTTTTGCCGAAGTGGTTAGCGGCGAACCCCCCCGCATGACGCTTGTCTTCGTTCTGGGCGCGCTGCTGCTGGACATCGCTGCCCAGCGCTCCAATCGGAAAGGGCTGTCACAGGCGCTGGTCGAGGCTGCTGCCTTTACCGCTGGTTTCGTCGTCATCGCCCTGCCCACCATTCAGTTCGTCTACCTGCCCTATCTCACCCGCTTCACCCCGACCGACCACCTGTTGACGGTACTCATCACCTTTGCCGTCTGCGCGGTGTTGCAACCCGCGGCCCTGGCTGTGGGTGGGTGGCTGAGCGGTCAACGGGTGAAGGAGAAGGCGGTAGTGGGTGAATTGGCCGCGGCGATGGGGGACTGACAAACGAAAAGTGATACGTGAAACGTGAGAAAGGCCGGTGATCTCACGTTTCACGTATCACTTTTCTAACTGACCCGCCAACCCCGGCTTCTATACCAATCGTACCCAAACCCTATGACCACCCGCTTCTTCGGCCAACCCATCAAACGCAACGAAGACCCCCGCCTGCTCACCGGGCGCGCCCTTTTTGTGGACGACGTGTACCTGCCGGGGATGCTGCACGTGGCCTTTCTGCGCAGCGATCTGGCCCACGCCCGCATCAATGCGGTTGACGTCAGCGCGGCGCGGGCGCGGCCCGGCGTGCTGGCGGTCTACACGGCGGATGATCTGGGCGACTACTGGAAGCCCGGCCCGCTGCTTGTGCCGCCGCCGCCTATCGCCAACATTGAGTTTCACCAGCGCACGCAGGTTCCATTGGCCAAGGGCAAAGTGCGCCACGCCGGGGAAGCGCTGGTGATGGTTGTGGCCGAAAGCCGCTACGTCGCCGAAGACGCGCTGGACGATATTTTTGTGGACTACGACGTGCTGGACGCGGTGGTGGATTTGGAAGCCGCCCTGACCGACAGCGCAGCGCTGGTACACGAAGATTTGGGACACAACGTCTCCGCCCACGTCGTCCAGAAAAAGGGTGATTGGGCGCGGGCCGAGGCAGAGGCGGATCTGGTGATCCGCCGCCGTTTCCTCTACGACCGGGGCACAGCCGCGGCCATGGAAAACCGGGGCATCGTCGCCCACTGGGAAGCCAAAACCCAGCACCTGACCGTCTGGGACACGACGCAGGCCCCCATCGCCATCCGCAACGGGCTGGCCGGGATGCTGGGGCTGTCGGAGCATCAGGTGCGGGTGATCGCGCCCTTCATCGGCGGCGGCTTTGGCCCCAAAATTATGATGTTCTACCCGGAAGAGGTGCTGCTGGCCTGGGCTACAGTCCAATTGGAGCGCCCGCTCAAATGGATTGAGGATCGGGAAGAGAACTTCTACGCCACCACCCAGGAACGCGGACAGATCCACGACTCGGCGATTGCCTTGCAGAAGGACGGCACAATTCTGGGCGTCAAGGATGTCTTTCTACACGACGCCGGGGCCTATGCGCCCTACGGGTTGACTGTGCCCATCAATAGCCAGTGTACGCTTCTCGGCCCGTATGTGGTGCCCAATTATTACTCAGAGTTTACTTCTGTCTTCACCACCAAACCGATTGTCACCCCGTATCGGGGCGCGGGCCGTCAACACGGCGTCTTTGTGATGGAGCGGCTGCTCGACATCGCCGCCGCCGATTTGGGCATTGACCCGGTAGAGATACGGCGCAAGAATTTCATCCCGCCGGAAGCCTTCCCCTACAACAACGAAATCATCTACCAGGACTTTGCTCCGCTGGTCTATGACAGCGGCAACTACGCGCCGGCGCTGGATCGGGCGCTGGAACTGATCGGCTATGAACAATTTCTGGCCGAGGAGAAGCCCCGCCTGCAAGCCGCAGGCAAGCGCGTCGGCATCGGCGTCGTCAATTACATCGAAGGCACGGGCATCGGCCCCTATGAGGGGGCGCGGGTGACAGTCGAGGCCAGCGGCAAAGTCAGCGTCGTCACCGGCATCGGGACGCAGGGCCAGGGCCACTTTACGAGCTTTGCCCAGGTGGTGGCCGAGCAGTTGGGCGTGGCTGTGGCCGATATTCACGTCGTCACCGGCGACACCGACCTTTTCTACTGGGGCGCGGGCACCTTTGCCAGCCGGGGCGCGGTGGTGGCGGGCAATGCCATCAATGCCGCGGCGACGAAAGTGCGCGCCAAAGTGCTAAAGCTGGCTGGGGAGAAGTTGGAAGCTGCGCTGGAGGATTTGGAGCTGGTGAACGGCAGCGTGCAGGTGAAAGGTGTACCGGCCACGGCCATCCCGCTCGGCCAACTGGCGCAGGCGGCCAACCCCCTGCGCGGCGCGGTCAAACCGGGCACAGAGCCGGGGCTAGAAGCCACCGACTTCTTCGGCCCGGAGCGGGGCGCAACGGCCAGCGGTGTGCATGCCATGATTGTGGAGGTTGACCCCGACACTTTTCAGGTGAAGATACAGAAATACGTCGTCGTGCATGACTGCGGGCGGGTGATCAACCCGCTGATTCTGGAAGGACAGATTCAGGGCGGTGTGGCCCAGGGCATCGGCAACGCTTTCTACGAGCAGTTGCATTTCAGCGAAAACGGCGCGCTGCTCAACGCCTCGCTGATGGACTATCTGCTGCCCACCGCCCTGGATGTGCCCACTATCATCGGCGACCACATTGAAACGCCGTCGCCGCTCAACCCGATGGGCGTCAAAGGCGCGGGCGAAGCCGGCGCGATCCCCGTAGGCGCGCTCTTTGCCCAGGCGCTGGAAAACGCGTACAGCGATCTGGGATTGGAGATTCGGGAGATTCCGCTCAGTCCGAACCGGTTGTGGGAGATAGTGGAAGCGGCGAAGATTGCTGAGACAAAGTAGGAGAGAAAGGGATGAGCGCAATAGCGGTTTTTGAGGCTTTACGAGACGCCTATCACGACGACGGGGCGTTGGAACAGACTTTAGGCAAACTGCTCCAATTCAAATTGGAGGATGAACATCGCCGTCTTGCCGAGTATGAGCGGGATTTGCGCGCTTTTGAAGAACAGTACGAAATGAGTTCGGCAGAAATGAATGAAAAATTTGAGTCCGGAGAATTGGGCGACGCCATGGACTTCTTTGAATGGTCCGGTATGTATGTCTTACGCCAATACGTACTCGAACGAATTGCGCGGATTGAAACTGTGCTATGAACACACCTGACATTGCCCACCTTCCCCTACCACATCCACGACGGCGCTGAAGAAAATATCCAGCCCCACGCAGCGGTCACATTGGCAGATGTGCTGGCGACAATTGCCCGGAGTCTGAAAGAGCGATGAAAGAGACTCTACCCAAAAGCGGCTGGCGGGAACTCTTTGCCTGGCGTTTTGGCCGGCGGCGCGCCTTCCGGGTGGAGGGCGCAGCGATGACGCCCAGCCTGCCGCCGGGTGCAGTCATCTTTTTTGACCCCGCAGCCTACGACAAGCAGCCGCCCCAGATCGGTGATCTGGTACTCACACGCCATCCCTTTCGCGCAGATGCGCAGATTGTCAAACGGGTGGCCGAGATGCGGGAGGATGGACGCTATGTCCTGCGCAGCGACAACCCGATGGAAAGCGACAATTGGGGCTTCGACGCAATGCCCCGCGGCCATATTCTGGGGCGGGTGACCAGCCGGTTGAAATAGTGTCAAGGTGAACACGATCCTGATCGAGAGGAGGGTGTTGATGATCAGCTTCCAGCGCAGCCAAACTCCTTTGTCGCTGCTGTGCGCGGGTTCGCTTGCCCTTCTCTCCGCCCTGCTGGTCGGCTTCGCTCTGGCAACACCGCTTCCCAACGCCACAGCCTCTCCCCAGTCAACCAACTACAGCGCCCCACTTACCCCCACCCTTTACCTTCCCCTCGTCCAGCGGCCTGCGCCCCACCTGCTGATCGCGGCCGCGCATATTGACAGCGCAGTAAGCGGCGAAGGCGACGAAGCGCTTTGGCTTTGGAACAACGGCCCGGCACAGGTCTCCCTCGCTGGCTGGCGGATCACCGGCAACGGGCGCACAGCCAGCTTCCCCGTCACCACTACACTCACAATTCCAGAAGGCGCGGGTCTCTGGTGTACGGCCAATCCAACGATTTTCCGCCGCACCTTCGGTTTCGCCCCGCACTGCGAATGGGGAGCGGACGACGACCCGGTCGTACCCGATCTGACCGGCAGCGCGCCCCGGCTGACCAACAGCGGCGGGGTGATCCACCTCGCCGCGCCGGATGGACAGGTTGCGGATCTGCTGGTCTATGGCGACGAAAGCCAGATCCCAAGCGGGTGGAGTGGGGTCGCGGCCCAACTCTACAACCGGGGCGCAATCGGGGCGGCGGGGCAGGTGTGGCGGCGCAAGCCAGGCGCGGGCAACTTCTTTGCCGACACGGACAGGGCCGCAGATTGGAGCGGCGATCTGGCCGACCTGGCCTGGGGGCGGCAGGTCTTCTTTCCCGGCTGGCGACTCTGGCAGAAGGATTGGCAGCCCAACGCCCAACCCGCCCATGTCAACGGCACGCTCACTTTCGCCGTCGGCCCCGAAGGTCTCTACGAACCGATGGCCTCCTTTCTGCGGAGCAGCCAGACAAGTCTGGACCTTTCCCTCTACACTTTGGAACATCCACTGCTGGCCCAGGAGATCGCGGCGGCGGCCCAGCGCGGCGTGGCCGTGCGTCTGCTCTTGGAAGGGGGGCCGGCCGGCGGTATCAGCAATCTCCAGCGCTGGTGTCTGGCGCGGATCGCAGAAGCAGGCGGGCAGGTTTTCTATCTGGACAGGCGCGCCGACGCGCCCAATGGCTTGCGACCGCGCTACCTCTTTCTGCACACCAAATATGGCATCGCCGACAGCACACGCGCCTTTGTCGGCACAGAAAATTTGACGCGAGATTCTATGCCCGTGCCGGTGGACGAGAGTGTGCCGCCAGGCCGACGGGGTTTCTATCTCTTCGCCGACGCCGTCCCGCTCAGCCAGGCGCTGGCTGCGTTCTTTGCCCACGACTGGCAGCCGGAGACTTTCTGGGATTTGCGCCCCTTCGATCCCGTCAAGGATGGCCCGCCCGCGGGCTACACACCGCCAGAACCGCCACCGACGATCCCGCGACCCGCGCCCTTCCGCCAGCCGGTGGTCTATACAGGTGATTTTGCTTTTGCGCTTCTGATGACACCGGAGAACTCGACCCGCCCGGACAATCCCCTGGCCGCGCTGATTGACCGGGCCGGCGCGGGCGATGAAATTCGCTGGGTGCAGTTGTACGAACACAAATATTGGGGCGACACCTTCAGCAACCCGGTGGCGGACCCCAACCATCGGCTGGCCGCGCTGATCGGTGCGGCGCGGCGGGGTGCGCAGTTGCGCGTTCTGCTGGACAGCTATTTCGACGAACCCAGCGATGACCGCAGCAACCGGGCAACGGTGGACTATCTGCGTCTGGTTGCCCAAGCAGAAGGGCTGGATATCCAATCGCTGACGGGCAACCCGGCCGGTGCGGGTATCCACGCCAAAGCGGGCAGTCTGGCGGTGGGAGAAGAACGCTGGCTGCTGGTGGGCAGCGTCAACGGCGGCGAAGTCAGCCACAAAATCAACCGGGAAGTCAGCCTCCTCGTAAATGCGCCGCTTCTGTACGACCGCTTTGTCGAGGTCTTTCAGGCCGATTGGACGGCCAGCGGCGGGGAGTGATGGGGAACGGGGATTGGGGAACGGGGATTGGGGAACGGGGAGTGGGGCACGGCGACTGGGGAATGGGGATTGGGGAACGGGGATTGGGGAACGGCGACTGACCTACCCGCCACCTGCCACCTGCCACCTGCCACCTGCCACCTGCCACCTGCCACTTGCCCCTTGCCCCCTGCCACTTGCCACTTGCCACCCGCCACCTGCCCCCTGCCCCTGCCACCTGCCACCTGCCACCTGCCACTTGCCCCTCGCACCTCCCCCATTCTTTGACCCCGGCTTCCGCCCGGTGCTACAATAGCCCAGTTATGCGCATTCTGACCATCAGCGACAAAATCGTTCCCTCCCTCTACAGCCCCGGTATTCGTAGCCAGGTCGGCGCTGTCGATCTGATCCTCAGTTGTGGCGACCTTCCTTACTATTACATTGACTATATCGTGAGTATGCTGGACAAACCGGCCTATTTTGTCTATGGCAACCACGCCCACGCAGCCGAGTATTGGTCTGACAATACAGTGCGCAACGCGCCCGGTGGGGCTGTCAACCTGCACGGGCGAACGGTCAACGAACAGGGGCTGCTACTGGCCGGGCTGGAAGGGTCAATGCGCTACAACCGCGCACCCTTTCAATACACAGATGGCGAGATGTGGGGTCACATCGCCGGGATGATCCCTGGTCTGCTCTACAACCGGCTGCGCTATGGACGCTGGCTGGATGTACTGGTCTGCCATTCGCCGCCGCGCGGCATCCACGACGAGGCGGACCGGGCGCATACGGGTTTCCGCTCTTTTCTGGCCTTTATGCGCTACTTTCGCCCCCGCTACCTGCTGCACGGCCACATCCACATCTACCGCAACAACGCCATTACCTGGACACGCTATGCGGAAACAGATGTGGTGAATGTCTATCCCTATCGGATACTGGAGATCGATCCTTGAAATATCACCTGATTACAATGGGCTGCCCCAAGAACAAAGTGGACAGCGACGGCATGGAAATGCTCTTGCAGCAGGCCGATCTGCGCGCCACCTCCAACGCGGCCAGGGCCGATGTGCTGATCGTCAATACCTGTGGCTTTCTGGAAGCGGCCAAAGAGGAGTCTATTGGCGTTCTGCAAGAACTGGCCGGGATGAAACGGCGGGGGCAGATGCTCATCGCGGCCGGCTGTCTAGCCCAGCGCAACGGGGAAGAAGTGCTGGCCCGCGTCCCCGGCGTGGATGGGCTGCTAGGCACACGGCGCTGGATGGATGTGATGGAGCTGGTCAGCGGTATCCGGGGCAACGGTGGGGGCAAGCGTCGCAAGCTGCAACGCTACTCCCTGCTGGGCGATCCCGATGTGAGTTTCGAGACGGCGGTGCCCCGTCCACCCGTGGCCGCGGGCAGCGCTTATCTCAAAATTTCCGACGGCTGCAACGCGCCCTGCGCTTTCTGCACCATCCCCAGCTTCAAAGGCAAGCTAAAGAGTCGTCCGCTGCAAGCCATTGTGGACGAGGCCAACGCGCTGGTGGCCGCGGGCGCAAAGGAGCTGGTGCTGGTGGCCCAGGACAGCACAGACTACGGGCGGGATTGGGGCGAACCCAACAGCCTGCCCCGCCTGCTGGCGGCGCTGGACAACCGCACCAGCAGCAATCTGCGCTGGATACGCCTGATGTACGCCTATCCCGGCCACGTCAGCGACGAGCTAGTGGAGGTGATGGCGAGCCAGCCGAAGATCGTCCACTATCTCGATATGCCTTTGCAGCACGGCGACCCGCGCACGCTCAAACGGATGCGCCGTCCCAGCCGTGTCGAAATGGTTCACGAGCACATCGCCAAGCTGCGCAGGGCGATGCCCGACATCGCCCTGCGCACGACATTTATTGTGGGCTATCCGGGCGAGACGGAAGAGGAGTTCCAGGGGCTGCTGGATTTTGTAAAGACCATCGAATTCGACAAAGTGGGTGCCTTCCAGTTCAGCCCGGAGCCGGGCACACCCTCGGCCACCCTGCCCGATCAGGTGGCGGACGAAGTGAAGCAGGAGCGCTACGGACGGCTGATGGAGGCGCAGCAGCCCATCAGCCTGCGCAAGAACCAGGCGCTGGTGGGGCGGATGTTGGAAATTCTGGTGGAGGGCGAAGGGGAGGTCGAAGGCAGCGGCGCTCCTCTGCTGCTGGGGCGCAGCTACCGGGACGCGCCGGAAGTGGACGGGCTGGTGCTTGTCCCTGGCGTCTCCGGCGCGCCGATTGGCTCGATGATGGAAGTGCATATCAACGGGGCGATGGAATACGATCTGGTGGGGGAGCCGCTGCTGGCGGAGACGTTTGTGAGTAAGCGGGGAACGGGGACTGGGGATTAGCGATTGGGGATTGGGAAGAAGCCGATTACGCGCGGGGTTCGCTTTGAGTCAAGGCTTCGGCCAATATTTTTCCTGCGCTATAGCTCTCGTAGGGCGTCATCAAATAATAGGTCTTGTGGTGTTCAAGCGGATAGATGTCTTCGCTTGTATCGAGTTCTTCCGCCAATATTCGGAACAAGTGCAGTTTTTCGTCCATTGGTAAACGACGTATCTCTGGCAGTATTTCGACGAGTGTCATCGGGGCAACTCCTTTACCCAAACCAACCGCGGCGGCGCTGGCGTTGGATTTCTACCCAGTGGGCCACC
>CAMDEX010000125.1 GCA_945897075.1 Litorilinea aerophila | reverse complement strand
TTTTGACGAGGTTGTGAAAGCCTCGAAAATAACCGAAGATGGATATTTTGAACCAGTTTTGGGTCAATTTATCTGATAGAATGGCCTAGTTTTCGAGTAGAATGGCCTGGTTTGCGAGAACCAAATCCTTAACTTAATGACATTGAGTTATCAGTCGCGTCGAACACTGTTTACTGTTTACTATTTACTGATTACTGCTCACTTTCGCCAACGAACAATACCCAATCACCCAATATCTTATGCTCCTCACCAACTTTGACCGCTTTGCCCCCTTCTACGACAACGATTACCGCAACTACAGCGACGACATCCAGTTGGTGGTAGACCTGGCCCAGGACAGCGGCGAGACCGCCCTGGAACTGGGCTGCGGCACTGGGCGGGTGTTGATCCCCCTGGCCGCCACGGGCTGCCGTGTGACTGGCGTGGACAGCAGCCCGGCGTTGTTGGCGCTGGCCCAGCGCAAGGCGGAGCAGATGGGCGTGACCGCTCGCGTTCTGCTCTCGCAGGACGATCTGCGTTCTTTTGCTTTGGCGGAAACGGGCTTCGACTTCGCCTTCTGTGTCAGCAATACGCTGATGCACCTGACCACCCAGGCCGATCAGTTGGCCGCGCTGCGCACCGCGCACCGCCATCTGCGTCCGGGTGGGCGGCTGCTGCTCGACCTCTTCAACCCGGATATCCCCCACCTGACCGCCATCACCGGCGAGCAGGAGCTGGCCGACCGTTGGGAGGACGCCGAAAGGGGTGCAACTGTCCTCAAATGGATCGTGCGCCGGGTGGATGTGGCGCGCCAGCTACAGGAGACGACATTTGTCTACGAATCGGTCTACGCCGACGGGCGGGTGGAAAAGGCGGTGCTGCCCTTTCTGCTGCGTTTTCTCTGGCCCAGCGAGGGGGCGCTGCTGCTGGAAAAGGCGGGCTTCCGGGTGGAGGATGTGTGGGGCGACTGCGACGGCAACGCCTACGCCAGCGACAGCGAACATCTGATCTTTCTGGCAAGCAAGGAATAGAACGCGAATGACGCGGAAAAGGTGGATGAAGACGGATAAAAATTTTGAAATCCGCTTTTATCCACTCGATCCGCGTCATCCGCGTTCCATTCCTATCTCTGTGCTTTGCGCCATTCTTCGTATTCGGCGCGGGCTTCGGCGGAGAGCGGGTAATACTTGCGTAGTTCGCCGCCCTGCTCCAAGCGCATCTTGGCAAATTCTTCCCACTCGATGTGTTCGGTGGCCTTTTTGATCAGTTCCGGGGCCAATTCAATCGGCACGCAGACAATCCCGTCGTCGTCGGCCACAATAATATCGCCGGGCATGACCAGCACATTGTTGCAGGCGATGGGCACATTCACAGCAAAGGGCACGATGTTCGTCTGGGTGTGGAAGTTGGGGGTCGTCCCCTTCAGCCACAGCCCCAGCCCCAAATTCTTGGCGTGGGGATAGTCCCGGATGCAGCCGTCAATCACCACACCCACACCGCCTTTGCCCTTGAAATAGGTCAGCATCATCTCGCCAAAGACACCCGCGCTCAGCTCGCCGCGCGCGTCCACCACCACCACATCGCCGGGCTGGGTGTGATAGAGGACGTGGCGGTGGAGCTGCTTCTCCGGGTCCGCGTACTCGTCCACTTTGTAGAGGTCTTCCCGTTTGGGCATAAATTGCAGCGTCAGCGCGGGGCCGACGACGGTCGCGCCGGGTGTGCGCGGCAGCGGGCCACGGATGTTGGGGTCGCGAAGGCCCAGGCGGGCCAGTTCACCGCTGGCCGTGGCGCTGCCGATATTCCTCAGCGCTTCGATGAGTTCTTTGGGTGGGCGTTGAATGTCGGGCGTTGTTACCATTGCTCTTTTCTCCGTAAGTTGAATGCGGAATGGGGAACTCGGAGTGCGGAATAGGAACGCCGCAATCTGCGAGTGAAACTATCGTACACCATTCCGCGGGAAATGGGTAGCGTAGAAATATAGGCAAAGAACCGATTTGCCGAAACAATAGCGCAGTTGGTATACTTCTATCTCTATCGAGTCCAGTGAAGGTGGGCGAATCCCAGCTAGGAATCAGTCGTATGTGAGTTTATCGTTAGAAACGATAGACCCGACCACAGAGACAGTGGATGATCATTCCACGCCGGACTGTATACTTTCGCCCACAGGAACACGTCAGTTTCCAGGTTACTTGAGTTTTTCGCATTCGGCTTCACCTCCTTTCAAGCAGTCTCGTAAATGTGCTACCATTTACGGTTTGCCGAACGGAGATTCGCCCACCTTCACTGGACTCGAAATCGTTAGTGAGTTAGGTTTGATAGTGCTCCTCGCAAAGCGAGGGGCACTATTTTTTAACATTCGCTATACCCGCAGATGGCGCATTTCTTGCAGCCTTCCACATTGAGGAAGGCCGCCTCGCCGCAGTCCGGGCAGAGGTCACCGATGGGCCGGTCGGCCAGGGGCAGGGCCATCTGTTCACCGCTCACCGCTTCGGCGTGGGCTGGCAGCGCGCTCAGATACTCGGCGATGACCTGGGCCACACCGTCGGGCAGACTGCGCACCCGGTTAGCGCCGAAGCCCAGCGCGCGCCCGCCGCCGATGCCCGCCATCTCGTCCATCACCCAGCGTAGCCGCTCGGAGGGGGGCAGGGCAGCCGGCATACGCAGGGTCAGGCTGATCAGCCGTCCGATGGCCTCGCTCACCGCGCTCACATCGCTGCCCGCCTTGCCGATGTTCAGGAAGACCTCAAAGGGTTCACCCGCGTCGTCGCTGTTGACGGTGATGTAGGCCGTGCCCAGCGGCGTATCCTTGCGATAGGTGCTGCCTTGCAGCCGCAGAGGCCGGGGGCGTTTGGTAAAGACAGGCAGACTCTCGTCCGGGTGGTAGCCGTTGTTGCCGTTGGCGTGGACGTTCGGGCTGCTCTCGCTGGTAATCTCCCCTTCGCCCTTTTTCTCCTTTGTGGCCTTCGTCTCCAACACCACCTCCTGGCGGCTGCCAGTCACATAGACGGTCAACCCCTTGCAGCCCAACTCCCAGGCCAGTAGATAGGCGTTGGCTACGTCTTCTTCGGTCGCGCCTTCAGGAAAATTACATGTTTTTGAAATACTGTTGTCAACAAAAGCCTGGATCGCGGCCTGCATGCGCACGTGTTCGTCGGCGCTGATGTCGCTGCTGACAACGAAGGTGTGGCGCAATTCTGCGGGCAGACCGTCCAGGTCTTGGATAGAGCCGTAGCTGGCCGCGTGCTGTTTGATGATCTTCTTGCGCGCCTCACTCAGGTCTGTCTTGTCCAGCGCCTGCTCGAAGAGGGGGCTGGTGTAGGCCAGTTCCACATCCTTATCGCCGTCTTTGAAGTGGCGGATGTAGCCCAGGGCAAAGACCGGCTCGCAGCCGTAGCCCTCGCAGCCGCTCACCGTAGCAATTGTTCCGGTCGGTGCCACTGTCGTCTGGGCCGCGTTGCGGATGCCGTGATTCTGAATTCCCTCGACGATAGCAGGCCAGTTGACCGACGGGCGACCCCACTCCCGGCGGTAGGGAGCGATGGGTGTGGGCGGCTGCCAGAGCATCCCGCCTGGCCTCTGCGGGTCGTAGATGCTGCCCTGGAAAGCCAGGAAGGGGCCGCGTTCTGCGGAAAGTTCGATGCTCTTTGTCATGCAGTGATAGCGCACAAACTCCATCACCTGCCCGGCGAACTCCTGGCCCTCGTCACTGCCATAACGGATGCCCAGCTTGTACATCAGATCGCCTAGCCCCATAATGCCCAAACCGATGCGCCGGGCGCGGAACGCGGCCTCGGCTACCTCTGGCACGGCGGGCACATAGGCGTTGGCGCTCACCACATTGTCCAGAAAATGAGTGCTCTCCCGGATCGTCCGTTCCAGCGCAGCCCAGTCTACAATTATCTCGCCGTCTGCATCTTCCTGCGCATGCACGCCCAGATGGATGGACCCCAGACAGCAGTTTTCGTAAGGTCCTAACCATTGCTCGCCGCATGGATTTGTTGCCTCCAGTTCATACAAATGCGGCACCGGATTTGTACGGTTGGCTGCGTCGATGAAGAGCGCACCCGGTTCGCCGTTGCGGTGCGCGTAGTGAATAATTTTCGCGAAGAGTACCCGTGCGTTTACGATCTTCCAGACTTTGCCATCGCGCGGGCTGCGCAGTGCAAAGTCTGTGTCGTTCTTCACCGCCTGCATAAATTCATCGGTGATAGCGACAGAGATGTTGAAATTGGTGACCGTCCCCTCCTCCGCCTTACAGGTGATGAACTGTTCGATGTCCGGGTGGTCGACGCGTAGCACGGCCATATTGGCGCCCCTGCGGGTTCCGCCTTGCGCAATCTCCCCAAACGCCTGATCGTAGACGCGCAGGAAGCCCACCGGCCCGGTCGCCCGCCCAGAGGAGGTATGCACCACATCGCCTTTGGGGCGCAGACGGCTGAAGCTGAAACCGTTGCCGCCGCCGGTCTGCTGGATCAACGCAGCCACGCGCAGGGTGCTGAAGATGCCGTCGGAGTCCCGTCCCATATCGTCGGAAATCGGAAGAACAAAACATGCGGCAAGCTGGCCTAAAGGTGTGCCCGCGCCGGTGAAAGTGGGGCTATTGGGAAAAAAGCGCAGCTCTGTGAGCAAATCGTAGAAAGTCTTCGTTAGCGCATCCGCATCGCGGCCATGCGCGGCCTCTGGCCCGGCGATGTGGTGGGCGATCCGATAAAACATCCCCGCGGACGTCTCCAACAGGCTGCCGTCAATATCCCGGCGCAGGTAACGCCGTTCCAGCACTTTCAGACTATTTTCGCTCAGATTGATCGTCTCATCATCTGCGTAGTTGGGGGGCGTTATGCGCGTCTTCTTGCCTTTCACGACTTCGAGCGTCGTGAAAGTTTTGGATGCGGGCGCTGCAACGGTGTCGGGGGGGGCAGCCAATCGGGCCATTGTGGGTTACTCCTCTCACAAAGAAATTGAAAAGTGGACGATGTGCGCGCAAAACCCTGCGCGGATGCCAATCAGAGCGCCATGCAAGGGACGCACCACGCATTATCAAACATTTGATTATTGCTATCGCAATATCTTTAGGTGAAGTATTTAGGGGCTGTACAAATTTATTTTATGCGGAGTTACTTCTCGTTGATCCCACTCCAGCCCAGGAGAACCAATTTCTCATTTTCAGACACCTCCTGTCTGTCGCCCAATCAACCGATCAATTTCGGAGCGTACCTCAACCACATCGTTCAGCGCCAGATAGACGCTGGCAAAACGGATGTAAGCCACCTGATCCACGTGGGCCAGCCGATCCAGCACGAGATTGCCGATGACTTCGCTTTTGACTTCGGCCTTGCCCATCCCAGAGACTGTCTCTTCGACAGAGCGGGCTATCTCTTCAACGATTTCGCTGCTGATGGGCCGTTTGGCCGTGGCAATGCGTAGACCTGCCAAGAGCTTTTGGCGGTCAAAGGGTTCGCGCCGCCCGTCGCGTTTGATCACCAGCAGGCTGGGGGCCACATGCTCGTAGGAGGTAAAACGCTGTTTGCACTGCTGGCATTCCCGCCGTCGGCGAATCCCATCACCCGTGTCGCGGGTGTCAATCACCTTGTGGTTTCCGTGACCGCAGTGGGGGCAAACCATCGCTTTGTCGCTATCTCTTGCGCGCCTGTTGGAAGGGAATCTGTCCCCCGCAAGGCTGTTGAATAAACATGAAAGTACTACATATTGCGTCGAACAAAAGTGTTGTACAATATGTAGTGTTGAACGTGACGAGAAGTATAGCACAGATGGCGATGGCTGGCAAGTCCAAAATGGCCTGACTATCGCCAAATTTGCCTGATCTGCGAAAATTTAATGTTGCTGGGGTTTCTTTCGCGATCCGAACAGTGTTAGGGAAAGTGAGCAGTGAACAGTAATCAGTTGCCATGCGTCTTTTACTGATTACTGCTCACTTCTTCCTACTGTCCGTTGTTGGCCCGGGGTCGGCGCAAAAAGGCGGGGATGTCCAGGTCTTCCCGGTTGAAGGTGCGCACCGGGAAATCCACCGGCTGCTTCGACTGCTGGGGCGCAGACGGGGCGGGAGAGGATGTGGGGGTGGAGGCCGGGGCAGAGGCTGGCCCAGTCCGGCGCGTATACGTGGGGGTGGCTTCCTGTGGTCGGTTCTTGTCAAAACCGGTAGCAATGACGGTTATGTGGATTTCGTCTTTCATTTCGTTGTCCACCACCGCACCAAAAATGATGTTGGCTTCGGGGTGGGCATTGGCCCGGATCAATTCCGCCGCTTCATAGACCTCGAAGAGGCTCAAATCCTTGCCACCCTTGATATTGAAAAGAATGCCCTGCGCACCCTCGATCGAGACGTCGAGCAGCGCGCTGTGGATGGCTTTTTGGGCTGCTTCTTGCGCCCGGTTTTCCCCCGTGGCGCGGCCAATTGACATCAACGCCGCGCCGCCATCGCGCATAATCGAGCGCACATCGGCAAAGTCCAGATTGATCAGACCAGGCACAGTGATCAACTCGCTGATGCCCTGGATGCCCTGGCGCAGCACATCGTCCGCCACGGAAAAGGCTTCGGCGATGCCGGTCTTCTTGTCCAAAATAGTGAGCAGTCTGTCGTTGGGGATGGCGATCAGCGTGTCCACATTCTCGCGCAGTTGCGCAATCGCCCCCTCGGCGATGCGTCGCCGTTGCGCGCCCTCAAAGCTGAAGGGACGGGTGATGACGCCAATCGTCAACGCCCCCAACTCTTTGGCGATGCCGGCAATGATGGATGAGGCACCGGAGCCTGTGCCACCGCCCATCCCCGCGGTGACAAAAACCATATCCGCGCCTTCGAGCATCGTTTCGAGCTCTTCCCGGCTCTCCTCGGCTGCGCGTAGTCCCACTTCCGGGTTGCCACCGGAGCCGAGACCCTTTGTCAGTTTGTCGCCGATGCGCAACCGTTGCGGCGCGTTGGAGAGCATCAACGCCTGGGCATCGGTGTTGACAGAGATGAACTCTACGCCCTGAATACCGGAGTCGATCATCCGGTTCACCGCATTTTGGCCCGCGCCACCCACACCGATCACTTTGATTTGGGCAAAGCTATCCACAAACTGGGAATGTCCGCTTTTGCGTGTCATCAACAAACTCCTCTGTCAAACTGCCAGCCAGCTTGGGATCGTGCAGGCAGCGGCCTTTGTGGCTGTCAATCGCATACCGCTGTCAGTGGCTGCTATCCGTTTGAATTTCGGATAGCCAGTATAGTTACGGGGTCCCATCCGATGAGCCAACAACCAACAATCGCGCATCAGATTCGCAAAATCGTACTACAAAGTGAATAGGATTGCAAACCGTCTATCGTTGTTCAGATACTTCTGTGTAGGGGCGCTTGCTTGCTGCGCCCGTCTGCTGCGCCCGTTTGCTGTGTGCCGGGCGCAGCAAGCAGCGCCCCTACGGGATTGGCGGGAAACTATAGTCTTTCAGATAATCATTGGTAGGGGCGCTTGCTTGCTGCGCCCGTCTGCTGTGTGCCGGGCGCAGCAAGCAGCGCCCCTACGGGATTGGCGGAAAACTACCCCGGCAGCAGACTGCGCAGCCAGCCCCCCAGACGAACCAACATTGGGCTTTCCTCGCGCAGGGTTTTTTGCATGGGAAAATGGATAGCCCGTGCATCTTCGTGTAGACCCCAGAGCAGCAGACCGACGCTGGTGGCGAAGGCGGGCGATTGCAGTTCCCGGCTCAACTGTTGGATGGGCGTGTGCTCGCCGGGACGGCCCACGCGCACGGGCATACCCAGCAGACGGCGGCTCAACTCCACCGCGCCGGGAATCTGGCTGGAGCCGCCGGTCAACACCAGCCCCGCCGGCACCATCTGGCCGTAGCCACTGCTTGTGATCCGCTCCTGGATGATCTCGCAGATTTCTTCGGCCCGCGCCTCCAGAATCTGGCTGATAAAGCGGCGGCTGAAGGTGCGTTCGGGGCGGTCGCCAAAGACCGTCGCCCACACCTCCTCGTCCTCGGCCACCCGCTCCGGCTGCAAATGGCCGTAACGCAGTTTCATCTCCTCGGCCACCTCAAAGGGGGCACGCAGACCCAGCGCCACATCGTTGGTCAGATGATTGCCGCCCACATCCAATACTTCTGTGTGCCACAGCCCGTTGCCCCGGAAGAAGGCCAGGTCAGTGGTGCCGCCGCCCCAATCGGCCATCGCCACCCCCATATACCGCTCTTCGGGTGTCAGCACTGCTTCGCCGCTGGCTAACGGCTCCAGCACCAATTCGTCAATGTCAATGCCGTGTTCCAGCACACATTGGGCCAGATTGTTGATGGCGCTGGTGGTGCCCGACACAATATGGGCGTCCACCTCCAGCCGGTGACCGCTCATGCCCAGAGGCTGTTGGATGTCGGTGTGTTCGTCTACCTTCCAGCGCCGGGCGATGACGTGGATCACCTCGCGGCTGGCGGGCAGGGAGACGGCCTGGGCGGCTTCCAGCGCGCGCTGCATATCCGCGCCGGTGACGCCGTGGCGGCTGTCAATGGGGCTGATGCCCGCGCTGTTGGTGGTGGTGATGTGGCTGCCAGCGATGCCCACATAGGCGCTGGTGATGCGCAGCCCCGCGGCCTTCTCTGCCCCTTCCAGCACCTGGCCGATGGCGGTCGTCACCTCTGGCACGTCCATCACCACCCCGCGACGGATGCCCCGGCTGGGGGTGACGCTGCTGCCCAATATACGCAGCCCCAACTGTCCCAGGCTGTCATGCACAACCGCGCCCACCACGCAACAAATTTTGGTGGTTCCTACATCAATGGCGGCTAGAATTTCTTTGGACACGTGAATACTTCCCTCTGCTTTGTAGGTCGGACTGCCAGTCGGACTGTCAGTCCGACCTACGGAGCGTGACGAATTACCGGAAATAGGGCCGGTTGGGCGCAATCAGACTGAGGGTGCGCGCCTCGTTTGGGTTGGCCTGAATTTCATCGGACGCGGCCGACAAGGCGAGCTGTTTGGCCTCAAACTCTGTGCCATCGCCCCAATAGACCCAGGTTTGGGTCTCTGGCAGGCCAAAGTTGAGACCGATGCTGGCGTTGAACCTGAATTCGTTCAGATCAAACTCTCTCTGTAAACGCAGCGCCGTGTTGAGCAACCCCGCCCCAATGCGTTCAACAGAGCCAGGTGTGCGCGCCTCCCGCTGGGGGTCCACAATACGCAGATCGGGCATTGCTCCGCCGGGGCGCACAGGCAATGCCTGCCCATCGGCCAACAGCCAGAACTCAGCGCCCTCTGTGGCCCAAACCGCCACCGGCGTCACTTGGGTCACAGCCACCTGCACACGGGCGGGCCAGTGGACAGAGACGCGGGCATCGGCTACATAGGGGTGGGCCAGCACCTGAGCGCGGATCAGCTCCGGTTGCAGCCAGAGAATGCTCCACGCCTCCACATCGCACAGGGTGTATAGCTCCTCTGCGCTCACAAAGGTCGTGCCCGTAAACTCCACGTTTTCCTGGTAGACAAAAAAGCTGTCGTTGTCGGAAAACCAGACAAAGAGGGTAATGACGCCGACCAGCAGGGCCAAACTGAGCAGTTTGGCAAAGCGGAAACCGCTAAAACCGGGCAGATCGGGGTGAAAACGCCAGCCGTCCCAGGCAAGCCGCGGCAGACGCACCCGGCTGCTGATGGCGCTTTGCATGCCGCTCCACTGCTGGGCGAAACGCTGCGTGCGTTGGGCGCGGCGACGTTGGCGCGCCTGGGGCTGGGACGCAGCCCGACCCGCGGCAGCCGAGCGGGTCTCGTATGTGCGGCGACCGGTGGGGCCGAGTTTCATCCCAATTCCGTTCTGACGACTGAAAATTTACCACGAAGGCACAAAGCCACAAAGAAAAAAGCGGAATTTGTCGTTTATTCTTCTTCGTGTCTTTGTGTCTTTGTGGTTGGTTAGTCTGGTTCTAATGTATCTATTTTCAGCAGCGTGTTGGGTTCTCCCGGCACAGGCTGGTTGCGTAGATGGCGCTCTCTTGCCGGGAGAACCCAACCTACGACGATTAGCCCGGTCGGTGGTCTGCTGTCTGCGGTCTACTGAGTTTAGATAAGCGTACGGCTGATGCGGTTGCGCCGGCGATCAGCGTGGCGTTCCAGGGCCAGCTCCACCAGACGGCGCACCAGTTCGGGCAGGGGAACGCCGCTGGCCTCCCACAATTTGGGATACATACTGTGGCGGGTGAAGCCGGGCATTGTGTTCAGTTCGCTCAGGTAGAGCGTACCGTCGCCTGCCAGCAGAAAATCCACCCGGGCCAGACCGGCACAGTCCAATGCGCGAAAAGCGCGCACGGCCAGATCGCGCACTGCGTCCACCTGCGCCGGCTGCAAAAGCGCCGGGATGAGCAACTGGCTGCGCCCGTCGGAATACTTGGCGTCGTAATCGTAAAATTCGTTGCCCGGCACGATCTCGCCGGGGATGCTGGCAATGGGTTCGTTGTTGCCCAGCACACTGACTTCGATCTCCCGTGCCTTCTCCACGCCCATCTCCACCAGCACGCGCCGGTCGTATGCGCAGGCCAGGTCTACAGCCTCGGCCAATTGGCGGCGGTTGCGGACTTTGCTGATCCCCACGCTGCTGCCCAGGTTGGCTGGTTTGACAAAGAGAGGGTATACAAAAGCTGTTTCGATCTCGTCCAAATGCTCTTCCCGATGCTTTTGCCACTGGTGGCGATTCAATGGCCGGTAGGCTACTTGCGGAATGCCCGCCGCGCCAAAGAGCATTTTGCTGGTGATTTTGTCCATCCCGGCCGCGCTGGCCAACACGCCGTCGCCCACGTAGGGCAGACCCGCCATCTCCAGCAGCCCCTGCACAGTGCCGTCCTCGCCAAAAGGTCCGTGCAGCACGGGGAAGATCAGGTCTACCGTCGGCAACCGTTCTTCCATCGGCACAAAGGGTGTCAGTGCGTGGGATGGGTTCGATTCGTCGTACACTCCGTTGGCGTGGCTCTCACCGCTGGTCAGGCGCGCCATCGGATTGCCGCTGGTCAGCCAGCGACCCTCCGGCGAAATGCCGATGGGGACTGTCTGGTAGCCGGCCTGCTCCAGCGCGGCTATCACAGTGCGTGCGCTGGCCAGCGAGACTTCGTGTTCACCGCTCTTGCCGCCAAAAAGGACGCCAACTTTCATGCCCACTCCCCCACCCGTTGAATCTCTGGCTGCAACTCCACAGCGAAGCGCTGGTAGACTGTCTCACGAATCAGCGCCATCAGCGCCACCACATCTGCCGCTTTTGCGCCGCCCACCCCTGCTGGGTTGACCAGAAAGTTGGCGTGGGTACGGCTGACTTCGATGCCGCCGATCCGTTGACCGCGCAGACCCGCGGCGTCGATCAGCCGCCCTGCGTAGTCGCCGGGCGGGTTGGTAAATGTGCTGCCCAGGCTTGGCTCGACAGGCTGGGTGCGCCGCCGGTGTTCCAGGAAGCCCTGGGCCGTGGCCCGAATCTGCTCCCCATCGCCTGCGGCAAGACGGAAATTTGCGCTCAACACCACCGGGCCAAAGCCTGCCCGCACGCTTTCGCCCCGTTTTAGGCTGCTGTGACGGTAGCGGTAGTCCAAGTCCCCAGCGCCCACAATCTCTACGTCGCCGCCGTCGTCCAGCAGCATCACATCCCACAGATTGTCTTTGATTTCGCCGCCATGCGCGCCGGCGTTGTTGATCACCGCGCCGCCCACAGTCCCCGGCACGCTGACCGCCCATTCCAGCCCGGCCAGCCCACCGTTGATGCTGGTGCGGGCGGCTCCGGCCAGCAGCGCGCCGCTCTCGGCGTAGAGAAAGGGGCGCTCGTCCTGGGGGAAAACACAGCAGGGGGCCGGGTCAATGCGGATGGCCCGGCAGCGGTTGTGGATGACCAGCCCAGCCACGCCCGCATCGCTGATCAGCACATTGCTGCCGCCGCCCAAAATCAGATAGGGCAATTCCACCTGCCGCGCCCAGCGCACCAGACGTAATAGCTGGTGTGTGTGGGTGACAGTGGCGCAATAATCAGCCGGCCCGCCGATTTTGATGGAGGTCAGCCCGGCCAGGGGTTTGTCAATTTCCAGTTCCACGCCTACGCTGGCGGGTGGCTGCAGGATGCGGGTTGCGCTGATCATTTGTCCGCCAAATAGCGTAGCAGAGTTGTGTTACGGAGGACGTTACAGCCTCTCACCGATCCAAGAAAGCAGATAGCTGTATTCGTTTGCGTCCAGATGGCCCGTATTAACCGCCTGCTGTTCCCCGGAGATATTGAGAAACGTATACCTGTCACGAAGAGCAGCCGCGTCGTACTCGTTGGCTTGTATACGGTCTACGTGGCCGGGATGGCGGCTGCCGTCGGCGATGCGGGCCAGATAGCGTTGGGTCACGACCGCGTCTTCGGCCCAGCAGAGCAATTGGATGACCTGAAAGTTGTGACGCTTTTGCAATTGCTGCCAGCGCTGGTCGGCAAAGCGCACCTCAAAGTTGCTTTCGGTGATCAGCGAAATGTCTGTGGCCACCAAATTTTCCACCTGCTGGTAAAGCAGATTCCAACTGGCGATGCCCAACTGTCTGGCCCAAACCTCGTTATCGGACCAGCCGAGGGTGTCAAAGAGCGTCTCTTTGATGTCGTCTTTGCTCACCAGTGGCAACAAAAAATCGTGCGCCAGGCGTCTGCTCAATGTCGTCTTGCCCGCTGCCGGTGCGCCGGTGACGATGAGGACAATTGGGCGAGTCATTGACCGGATTCCGCAGCAACCGGAGCTGCGCGTAACGCGGCAGCATTGAGTTCCTCAGCGACAAGCGTCTCTAATTCCTGTTGTTCGTCATCGGTAAGCGGCATTTCCCGATCTCTTGCCCCCCGCCAGCGGAGCATTAGAGATTCGAGCCTTTGCTGCTGTTCACTTCCAAAAAAGATGTCGGGGTGCCGATTCATAGCCTATTTTCCTAGCCGGTCCAGCAGCATCTCACCAATCCGGTAACTCGTCCCCGCCCCCAGTGTGAGTACCACATCCCCCTGCGTCACATTCTTTGCCAGATGATCGGCGATAGTTTCCAGCCCGCCGATGTGCTGAATGGCCGGGTGTTTACTGGCAGCCACCAAATCCGTGGCAGTCAGCGTGCCGTCGTCCTTCTCTCTGGCCGCGTAGATGTCGGTGACGATCACCCGGTCGGCGTGGGCGAAGCTGGCGGCCATTTCGTGTAGCATTTCACGGGTGCGGCTGAAGGTGTGGGGTTGGAAGATGGCCCAAATGCGCCGCTCCCCGAAGCGGGCGCGGGCCGCGGCCAGAGTCGCCAGCACTTCGGTGGGGTGATGCGCATAGTCATCAATGACAGTGACGCCGTTGGCCTCGCCCTTCCACTCGAAACGGCGGGCAATGCCAGCGTAGCGGCCCAACGCCGCGGCTGCATCGGCCACCGGGACGCCGCAGTAGCGGGCCACGGCCAACGCAGCCATTGCGTTCCACACATTGTGGATGCCCGGCACACAGAGCGCAAGTGTGACCAGCGGTGCGCCCCACCAGAGAATTTCTGTCGAGTAGCAGCCGTTGGCGGCCACCACCGGCGCAATGGCGCGCAACTCTGCATCCGCAGCCATCCCGTAGCTGATCCACTGGCCGCGGCTGGGGGCAAAGGTGCGCAACTCCTCTGCGCCGTCGTCGTCGGCACAGGAGATGACCAGCCCGTCGTGCCGGGTCTGATCGACAAATTCGGCAAAGGCGCGTTGAAAGCTGGCTTCGGTGGGGTAGCAGTCCGGGTGATCCCACTCCACATTCGTAATCACAGAGACCTGGGGTGTCAGCCCCAGAAACATACGGTCGTATTCGTCGGCCTCGATCACAAACCAGTCGGCGCTGCCCGCGTGTGCGTTGCCATAGCCGGGCAGGTCGGCACCGATGATATAACCGGCGTCAATGCCATTTTCGTGTAGCGTATGGACGATCATTGCCGTCGTTGTGCTCTTGCCGTGGGTGCCGGCCACGGCGATGACCCGGTGGTGGGAGAGCAACACGACCAGAAATTCGCGCCGTTTGACGACGGGGATGCCCAACCCTTCGGCGGCCAGACGTTCCGGGTTGTCCGCGCCCACCGCACTGCTGATCAACACCAGATGCGGGCGCTGGTCGGGGGAGAGGCTGGCGAGATTTTCGGCGCTTTGCGACGGGTAGACCTGCATCCCCAGCCGTTGTAACGTTTCTGTGCGGGCGCTGCTCTGGGCGTCGCTGCCGCTGACAATGACGCCGCGCTCGTGGAGAACGGTGGCAATCGGGGCCAGGCCCGCGCCGCCGATGCCCAGCAGATGGACACGCAGCGTCGGGTCAGCCGCGCCCAACCGTTCTTGCCAGCTTTGCGGAGATAGATCGGAAAAGTTCATAGACTAGCCCCTGGCCCGTAGCAGCAGAATCAACGCAATCGGAATCATCAGATAGCCGGCGTTCGCAGCCAGTTTTTGTGGCAACAATTCCACCATCGCCTGGGCAGTGGCGGAAAGCGGCTGTTCAAAGCCCCGGCCAAAGAATTTGAGCGGGTAATCGTAGAGGGCCTGGTAATACCAGATTGTGCCAGCCACCAGATAGCCATTCATCAGACCGACGAGGATGCTGATGTATGTGCCGACGGGTGGCGCAGCCTGGGTGCCGCCCAGGTTGAGGGATTTGCCGGAATAGTTGGCAAAAACGGAGGCGACAAATGCCCCGACATAGACAACGCAGAGCAGCGTGTCGGCGGTTGTGGACGCCGGGTCAAAGTTGGGAAAGATCGTCCCTACTATCCGCAGCAGCAGCGGGTTCAGCCGTCCATCTACCACATCCATCAAAAAGATCGCCACCAGAATAATGACAGTCGTGCTTAACTCTTTGGCATAGCCGCGCGCGATGCCGATGAAGACAAAAATGACAGCGATGGTGGCAAAATAGGTTTCGATAGGTCCCATACAAGCCCTTACTTCTTCTGAGGGGAAGATTTGCGCCCGGCAAAGAGGCTGTAGGCGGCAATCGCAATGATCGCAAAGAGAACGAAAATCAACAGGGTTCGCTGTTCCGCTGGGCTGAAGGTTGCGAAAAAGGCGGACGCCTGCGCGTCCAGAAAGTCCTGCAGACGAATCACCACCTGCTCCAACTGGGTGCCTGGCGGCGCATCGGCCAGATCAGCGCCCGAACCAAAAATGGGCAAGAGCCGGGTTGCGATCAGGCTTAGATAGAGAATACCATTGGCGACGCCAGCCAGGAAACCCAGCGAGGCCGATTTGCCTGCATCCTTCTTGAAGAAACGGTCACCCAGAAAGTAAAGACAGAAAAGGATGACAGTCCAGCCCAGAAAGATGAATGTCTCGCGGTTGTCGCCGCTGATCAGTGGCGGCGCTTCAAAGACCGCCAGCAGCCCTTCCTTGTCAGATGGGAAGCCGGCGCGGGCGTAATTGCCGCCGGTATTGATCAGAAAAGCCAACCGCCCCTGGGCCTGGAGCAGACCCAAATAGCTACCGAAAGCCACGACAAAGACGAAAAGCTCCTTCTTCCAGCCCCGGCGCATACCGATCAGACCAAAGAAAACGAAGTAGATAAATAAAGCAATCAGGCTTTCCGGTTGGTTAAGCATAGGCTGGGTTCCTGGTACTGAACAGTAGGACAGTGGGTCAGTCACTGTCTCACAGTCTCACTGTCTTACTGTCTTACTGTCTTACTGTCTTACTGTCCCACTAGCTCGACAAGCGCGCGGGCGATATTCATCCCCGCCTGAGGGCAGGCCAGTGTCGCTATGGCCGCGCCCATTGCCAGGCGGCGGGATTCGTCACGTAGTAGCTCAGTCAAGACGGGCGTCAACCGGGCCGACAACTCTTCATCCCGAATGATAAGCGCGCCCCCTGTCTCTGCCAATTTACGCGCGTTGGGAAACTGATGTCCGCCGGAGATGGGCAAGGGTACCAGAACAGAAGGCAGGCGGGCGATGGGAAATTCGGCCAATGTGCTGGCCCCGGCGCGGGCCAGGGCCAGGTCGGCCGCGGCCAGCGCCAGCGCCATCTCGTCGTGCAGATAGTCCACGGGATGGTAGCGTAGGGCCAGTGCGGCGGGCAATTCTGGCTGCTTCTCGGTCAGCAGCGGCCAATCCCGCGTCCCTACTACGTGGACGATATGGGCCAGGGGCAACAGAGCAGGCAGGGCTGACCAGAGGGCCTGGTTGATGCTGCGTGATCCCTGACTTCCCCCAAAGACGAGCAGCAGGGGTAGATGGCTGTCACTCTCGTTCCACCCAATCTTCAACGCCTGGCCCAACTCTGCGCGGGCCTGCTCTCGATCCTGCACGGCTTCCAGCAGGGCCGGGCGCACGGGATAGCCGGTGACAACGGACTTTGCGCCGAAGAATTTCGCTGTCTCCGCGAAGCTGACCGCCACGCGTTGGGCGATGATACTCAGCAGCCGAATCGCCAGCCCCGGTGTGAGATCGGGCAGATAGACCAGCACGGGCACTCGACGCAGACGGCAGGCAATCGCCACCGGTGTACAGACATAGCCGCCGGTGACAAAACAGACATCCGGGCGAAAATCTGCCAGCAGCCGTAGCGACTGGCGCAGACCAACCGCCATTTTGCCCAGATTGGCCGCGGCTGTCAATGGGTTCATCCCGCGCAACTGACCGGTCTGGATCGCGGCAAAGGGTATTCCCTCTGCCTCCACCAACGAACGTTCCACCCCATTGGGGCTGCCCGCCCAGAGCAGAGCTGGTTTAGCGGCGGGTTGCGCTGGCTGTGCGGCTAGCTGGCCGTTTGCCTTTGTTGGCAACACTCTTGCGAGCTGGGGCAGAACCGCCAGCGCTGGGTAGACGTGGCCGCCGGTTCCCCCACCGGAGATCAAAAGTCGCATTGTTTGTCGTCTTTCTGCTCGGCCCGCGCGCCGGCTGCCAGCCTTGAAAGCGGCTGATACTCAACAAAATGCCTGTGGCCCCCAACATTGTGACCATCGAACTGCCGCCAAAACTGATGAAGGGCAGGGTGACGCCGGTAGGCGGCGCAACCGCCACGACAACGGCAATGTGCAATATGGCCTGCAAAGCGACCAGGCATGTGATCCCGACGGCCAGAAGCGAACCAAACATATCCGGAGTGCGCGAGGCGATGCGCAGGCCACGATAGGTGAAGAGGACAAAGAGCAGGATGACCAGCAATGTGCCGATCAGCCCCAACTCTTCCCCGACAATCGCGAAGATATTGTCAGACCAGCTCAAAGGCAGGTTGCCGGGGAACTTTTCCAGACTGTTGCCCAGCCCCGCGCCCAGCGGGCCGCCCGTCACCAGCGCTTGGGATGCCTGAAAAATCTGATGCTCTGTGCTGCCCAGCGGGTTGCGGATGGATTGGAGCAGTGCTTCCACCCGTTTTTGCGCATAGTCATTACGGGTAACGATCAGCCAGAAGGTGGCGATGGCGATGGAACCGCCGAAGAGAATCTGCTTTGTTTCCGCGCCAGCCAGAAAAAAGATAATCGTGGCGGTGGTCACAATCAAAATTGTCGTGCTGATGTTGGGTTGGGCCACAATCAGACCGGCCACGATCCCCATCAAAATGCCAAAGGGAATCAGTCCGTAGTTGATGTCCCGGATGCGGCTGCCTTTGCTGGCCAGCCAGGTGCTGATGTAGATCAGTACGATAATTTTCACCGGTTCGCTGGGCTGCACGCTGCCCTCAAAAAGTGTGCGTTTTGCGCCGAAGCGATCATCGCCGAGTACAATCACGGCCACCAGCGCCACCAGCCCAACCGCCAACAGGGGAACGCTCCAACGCTCCCAAACGGTGTAGGGGACGGAGGCCATAGCCAGCATAGCCACAACACCCACCGCGATCCATTGCAGGTGGCGCGCGATATAGAAGAAGGGGGTCGTTTGAAAACGGATGGCCCAGGGATAGCTGGCGCTGAAAACCATCACGATTCCAAAGAGGAGCAGGGCCGTGACAATCGTAATGAGACCCCAATCGTAGCGGCTGGCAGAGGGGCGGGCGGTGAGATGCGGGTTTGCGGTTGTCATTGGCGGTCTGTCTCTCTATGCCAGGATACCCGTAGGGGCGCTGCTTGCTGCGCCCGCAACAGGACGGGCGCAGCA
>CAMDEX010000124.1 GCA_945897075.1 Litorilinea aerophila | reverse complement strand
CACCTCACAATTTTGCGCAGAAAGGAGCGGGTACTGAAAACCTCACGAGAATTCTACCCAGCGCTCGCTGACCCAAACTCACATAACTGGAGCAGCGATAGAAAGCCCTCGCTCCCATCGACATCTCATAGCAACTTTTGCGCTACTGCCATCTTTCTATACAATCACGTCTCGCCATCAGGTACACGAACAAGCGCCGACCAGTCTGGCCTTCAGCCCCGATGGCGCGCTCATGCTCTCGGGCAGTCTGGACGGTAGTGTAGCCCTGTGGGATATGCAGACGTTGACAGTGACGAAAATTCTCCGCGCGGAGGAATCCCGCCCAATGGAAGATGTGGCCATCAGTAGGTACGCTGACCCACTGCTGGCCTCGGTAAACCGGCGTGGAGACATATCTCTCTGGGATAGAGACAGTTTGGCGCGTGAACAACTCCCCTACGCATTAGGTCAGAGTCGCAGCACATGGCAGATTGCATTCAGCCCGGTTGCTCAGCTTCTGGTCGGTGGCGCGTTGGAAGGGAGTATCGTACTTTGGGACACAAAGAAGAGACGTCCCATCGGTCACCCGATTCAGGGCCACGGATCCAGTGCCGTGAGCGACGTTGCGATCAGCCCGGACGGACGTTGGCTGGCATCCAGCGACGAAAGCGGTATGGTTCTGCTTTGGCCTCTGAAGATCGACGTATGGCGTCAGTGGGCGTGTCAGATTGCCAATCGAGAGTTGACACGGGGTGAGTGGAGTGGGTATTTTGGGGAAAAGGACGAAGTTTCTCTCTGTCCAGATGTTGGGTCAGGTTATTGGTCGGCGCAAGCAGCCCAAGCCGACGGGGATACTATTCAACTGTTACCTCCACTAAGGCCCCGAGCACCGATTTCTGTTCCAGCGATTATAGTCGGTGTCAATGAACAAAAGCCAAGAGAAAAATCGGTTGCTGCAAACCAAGACATACAAAGTGCTACGAGCGGCGTCGCGTGTCTTGACTTCGACAACGACGGCGATTGGGGTAGCCTGACCAATCATTTCAGCGTGTGGGATGATCAGTATGCAGGTTGGGTTCCTTTTGCCGTGGACGATGGTTTCTATCAGATCAAAAATGTTGTCTTCGCTAAGGAACAGTCCGTCGGTAGAGTTGCCTCGTTCAGGATTGCAAGTTCGCAACCTTATGCGGCTGGTCTGGTTAGTCCGATTATCGAGGTTACGCCTGGTGCGACGCTTACAGTCACAGTGAGCTATTACATCGGCGGGCCTGCTCGAGATTGGGTGTCAATGGGTGTAAAAGGGGACGCATCTCTACCCTGTGGCGATGGCTGTTACGTGAATGGCTACCCTAGCGGACAATGGGCCACGCTTACGCATACAGCAACGTCCACCACTGGTAAAGCCAGAGTTCTCTTGTGGGCCGGGAGTCCGCAAGGCATGAACTCCAACATCTACTTTGACGACGTGAGGATCCAAGTAGATGACAAGGCAATTGAAGATTGCAGATATTAGGTCGAGTATGAGAGCGATCTGAGCAGTGATACAGTGTCTCCGGGGGCAGGCCGATCGTATCTTCATCTGGCCCACCCCCAGTACCGAGGCTACCGTTTGTGCGCGACGACGGGAGGAATGGATGTCACACACGAGGTGGTTCGAGATGACGATCATGGCAGTGTGGGCGACTACCGGTTGCGGGTCGTCGTGCGGCCGGATGAGTAACCCCCACCCAGCCTCCCCCGTAGCGGGGGAGGCTGGCGGATTCGTCGCTTCGCCTGCTCTGCGCCGCCGCGTGACCGGCGACACCCCCACCCAGCCTCCCCCGCGGCGGGGGAGGGGCTGATGCGCCTGTTCACCTGCTCTGCGCCGCTGCCTGACCGGCGGTGGTTTCTTTGTAACGCAAGCTGTCAGCTTGCGCTGCTACCCCCACCCGGCCTCCCCCGCGGCGGGGGAGGGGTTGCGCGGTTGCGGGAATGGACCACCTAATTGGATCGCGGTCAATTGACAAAGCCGGCACATCTGCATAGAATCACAGCAGCGAAGCGAGTATCCTGAGCTGCGTAAGGGGACGAGTGATGATGACATTTGACGGAATTTTGCGAGATATTCACGCCATGCGCGAAGATCTGCTTGTATTTGAACGGAAGTATGGCGTGCCCACAGAAGTCTTCTACGCGGCCTACGAGCAGGGCGAGGAGCCAGCAGACCAGGCATGGATGTTGGATTGGAGCGAATGGGCGGCTACGTACAAAATCCTTCAGGATCGCCTGGCACTGTATGCGGAGAGAATTCACCAGATGCTATTGGATGCGCGTCTTTCAAGTTTTGCTGAATTGGTAGAACGCACAGCCCGCCATGAATCCATTCCGTTCCCTGTCTGAGTATGAAACGTTCGTCTATACTCTCCCCCAACGCTATTCTACGATCCATCGCTCCACTTTGGTAGTCGTTCGCCGTGGCGACGGGGTAGCTGTCATCCACGGCGAGATTGAATTTCCACAGGGTGTGCGTCTGGCTGTGCGCGAGAAGCTATCTTTTTCGCGTACGATAGGGCAAATCGAGGGCTACGGATACGAAGTCTGGCGCAATCAGGAACTTTTGTACTGGTATGATTCGCAACCCCATCCTCATACACCGGAACTTCAGAGTACCCATCCTCACCACAAACACATTCCGCCCGATATCAAACACAATCGTATCCCCGCGCCCGGTCTCAGCTTTACCCAGCCCAATCTGCTGTTTCTCATTGAAGAGATCGAGCGAGAGGTGTTGGGCGACTAACACCGCGGCACCCAGCCTCCCCCGCCCCGTAACGCAAGCTGTCAGCTTGCGCCACACCCTTTCGTGGATTGAAGTGACGGAAAGTGCCGGGGACTTCAGAAGTCCCCGGCACTTGTTTTGCCGCCGGTTTTGCGGATGGCTGGCAAAAAGCCAGCGGGCCGGGTAGAATAGCAGGGCATTCTCAGTAGACCGCAATAGGTGGAGAGGGTATCTGCGCTCCGCCGTCCGTCGTCTGCGCTCTACTGCTTCTATCCGATTCATTGACTCCGGGGGATTCTAGCGATGGCAGAGCGACTATTGCAGGGCAGAGTGGCGTGGGTGACGGGTTCGTCGCGAGGCATTGGCCGGGTGATCGCCTCCCACTTGGCTGGGCTGGGCGCGCAGATAGCGGTCCACGGCACGTCGCCCACCTCTACGCGCGCCTTTGACGAAGCCGAATCGTTGCAGGCCGTGGCCGATGCCATCGCAGCGGAACACGGCGGGGATGTGCTGGCTGTGTCCGGCGATCTGACCGACCCGACAGTTGTCACCGATCTGGCCGAGCAGATTCGGGCACGTTTTGGCCGCATCGACATTCTGGTCAACAACGCGGGGGGCGACATCGGGGCGCAGGGCGTCTTGGGCGAGGGCGGCGGCAAACCGATACACAACGACGCCATCGAAATTTCATTGGAGGACATCCGCACAGTCATCGACCGCAATCTGATGACCTGCATCCTCGTCTGTCGGGAGGTGGCGCCGGAGATGATGGCGCGCAAAGCGGGGCGGATTGTCAACATTGGCAGCATCGCCGGGCTGTACGGGCGCAGTGATGGCGTGATCTACGCCGCGGCCAAAGCGGCCGTACACGAGTATTCCCGCTGTCTGGCCGACCAGTTGCGCCCCCACAATGTGACGGTCAACGTCGTCGCACCGGGCGGCATCGTCACCCCCCGCTTCCTCGCCACCCGCCCGATTGACCAGAGCAAAATGAAGGAAGACGGCACACTGCTGCGCTACGGCTGGCCGGAAGAGATCGCGGCGACGGTTACTTTTCTGGCCTCGGATGGCGCGTCGTATATTTCCGGCCAGGTGCTGCGCGTGGACGGCGGCGGGCAGCTCTGGCCGGCGTGAGAAATTGACAGCAGACGGCAGACGGCAGACAGCAGACGGCAGACGGCAGACGGCGGACAGCAGACAGCGGACCGTCAAATGTAGGCATACCGGGTGGATGCTCCTGCACCGGAAATCAGCCTCGACTTCGACGCCAGTCAGCCAGTCAGCGGAAGAATCGCCTTTATCCCGATACTCTGTTACAATCACTATGAAATCATTCTAAGAATCTGCTCATAGTGATTGGGTCGGAAAAAAAGCAATGGACAAATTTGTTGATCGACAAGCAGAACTTCAAACGCTTAACCAATTGGTGTCGGCCAAGAAAAGCCAATTTGTCATTGTCTATGGGCGACGCCGCGTGGGAAAGACCACCTTGCTTGTCCATTGGGCACAGCAAACCGGCCTGCCCACACTCTATTGGATGGCTCGCCGCGATTCGCCTGAAGCGACCCGCCAAAGTCTGGCACGGGCGCTCTGGCGCTGGGCCTACCCGACTACGCCGACGGTGGAACCACCCCGCTTTGGTTCTTGGGAGCAGTTGTTTGAGCAGATGGGACGGATGATCGGCGATCAGTCGTTGATTCTGATCTTTGATGAGTTCTCCTATGCTGTCGAATCGGATGCCGCTCTGCCTTCGCATCTACAGGCGGCCTGGGATCACATTTTCAAAACGAAAGCGCTGACCCTGGTTCTGGCTGGTTCGCATATTGGGATGATGGTTGATTTGCTTAACTACCAGGCGCCCCTCTATGGACGCACCACCGCCCAATTGCTGGTTGAACCGTTGCCCTTTGCCGTGCTGGCTGATTTCTTTCCGCACTATCCTGCTGCCGAACTGGTGGCAACCTATGCCGTGTTGGGCGGTGTGCCAGCCTATCTGGAACGGTTTGACCCCGATCAGAACCTGAGCGCCAACATTCGCCAACATCTCTTCCAGCGCACAGGCATGTTTCGCAGTGAACCAGCCGTGCTGGTCAGCGATCTGGTGCGCGAAACGCGGCAATATGAAGCCATTCTGCGCGCGATTGCCACAGGCGCTCACACCCCAGCCGCGATCACAAAGCTCACGGGCATCGCATCGCCCAATCTCTCGCCCTATTTGCGTCGGCTGCGCGATCTGGGGTTGGTGGAACGACGAATTCCAGCCACGATCCCACCCACGCAACGCCGTTCCACCACCCGTAGCCGTTACGCCTTGCGTGACCCCTACCTGCGTTTCTACTTTCGCTTTATCGAACCCAACCTCGAAATGATCGAACTGGGCTTGACCGATTTATTGTGGGAACGCATCAGCGAACAGTTCCGTGCCTTTATCGGCGGGACTGTGTTCGAGGAACTCTGTCGCGAATGGACGGTTCTCCAGGCGCGCCAGGGCCGTTTGCCCTTTGCCCCCGAGCTGGTCGGCAGCCATTGGGCCACCGATGCCCAGATTGATGTCGTCGCCATCAACTGGCGTGAACAAACGATTTTGCTGGGTGAATGCAAATGGGGTGGGGATGCTGTCGGTAGTGCTGTGATCCGTGAGCTGGTCGCTAAAACAGCCCTGGTTGTTCCTGGTCCAGACTGGCAAGTCCATTATGCCTTCTTTGCCCGTGCGGATTTTACCCCGTCTGCGCGTCAGGAAGCTGCTGCTGTCAACGCGCAATTGATCAATCTGGCAACGTTGGCGCTTGACCTGCGCAGCGCGTTAGAACAGTAGGAAAGACGGCGGACGGCGGACCGTCGGGTCTCGTCTGTCCTGCGGTCTGCGGTCAATTGTCTGCCGTCAATACCTCTTCCAGCATCACCAGCGCGTCCCACATCGCCGGGTATCCCGCATAGACCGCCACCTGAAAGAGCGCCTCGCAGATTTCTGTCGCGCTTGCGCCGTTGTTCAGCGCCATCTGAAAGTTGAGGCGCAGCGCGTTGACCCGTCCCAGCGCGGCCAGCGTGCAGATGCTGCATAGCGACCGGGTCTTCAAATCCAGGCCCGGTCGCGTCCAGACCCGCCCACCCACCACCGAAACGACTTCCGTCTCGAAGTCCGGGTAGACCGCGGCAAAGCGGGCAACCAGCGCCTCAATCCGATCTTCGCCCACCATCTGCCGGAACTGCGCATAGCCCCGTTCGTAATCGCTCATAGAACCCCCTTTGTAAAAAACCAGACCACAAAGACACCAAGACACAAAGGAAGAGTTAGGAGATTTGTTCTTCTTTGTGTCTTCGTGTCTTTGTGGTTCATTTCCCCGGTTTCAGCCGCTGCAACAATTCGTCGTTGTTTTTGGTCTGGTCGAGCAATTTGAGCAGACCGTTCATGGCTGCTTTGGCGTTGCCGCCGGCCAGCCAGCGGCGCAGGGTAGCCAGCCGGGCCATCTCATCCTCGTTGTAGAGCAGATGCTCCTTACGCGTGCTGCTGGCCTGGATGTTGATGGCAGGGAAGATGCGCGCCTCGGCCAGCTCCCGGTCCAGGACAATCTCGCTGTTGCCCGTACTCTTGAACTCCTCGTAGACGTAATCATCCATACGCGAGCCGGTCTCGATCAGCGCGGTGGCGATGACCGTCACCGAACCGCCCTTTTCCACATTGCGGGCCAGCCCAAAGAAGCGCCGGGGCAGCTCAATCGCACTGGCGTCAATCCCGCCGGAGAGGGTGCGTCCGCTGCCCGCGCCGTGCAGGTTGAAGGCGCGCACCAGCCGGGTGATGCTGTCCAGCAACACCACCACATCCCGGCCACATTCCAGCTCGCAGCGCACGTGGGCCATTGTCAGTTCGGCCAGGGCCACATGCGCGTCAATGCCCTGATCGTTGGAACTGGCCAGTACCTCCGCTTGCACGGCGCGGCGAAAGTGGGTGACTTCTTCCGGGCGCTCATCAATCAGCAACAGAATGATGCGCGTCTCGGGCTGTTCGGCGCGGATGGCTTTGGCGATCTCTTCGAGAATCTGCGTCTTGCCCGCCTGGGGCGGGGCCACAATCAGCCCGCGCGTGCCTTTGCCGATGGGCGCGATCAGTTCCACGACCCGCATTGTCCGGTTGCCGGCCTCGCCCACCCGAAAGCGCTGGTTGGGGTCAATCGCGATCAACCGTTCAAAGGGCGTGCGTGCGCGGAAGGCTTGCGGCGTCAGGCCGCAGACCGTCTCGACGGTTGCCAGTTCTGGCCCGCGCTTGCCCGCGCGCACAGTCCCCGTGACCGCTGCGCCGTTGACCAGTCCGAAATCTTGGATGGTTTTGGCCGAAACCGCGGGGTCATCCGGGCCGGGCTGGAAGGAAAATTCCGGGCTGCGCAGAAAGCCGCCCTGACGGGGCTGGCACTGCAAAACACCGCTGACTGTTGAGGGCATGGGAGAGACCGTTTCGTCTGGGATGTCTTGGCAATCTCTTAATCTCCCAATCTCTTTTTTATCTTTGAGATTGGGAGATTAAGAGATTGGGAGATTCAATGTTCACGGAAGGCCCAAAAACCGAGTTTCTTCCGAGAAACTCGGTTTTTGGTAGAGTCACTCTTGCGCTTGCCAACTGTAACGGGGCTGCCAACCCAACACCGCTTTGGCCTGACTGTTGTCCACCAGCGCGCGAAAAGGTTCGCTCTCGTACTCTTCCCTGCCCCGCCAGGCAACGTCCGGGTGAATCTGCGCGGCCAATTCCCGGCTGGTGCGACCGGATGTCATCACATCGTCGGCGCAGAGGAGCAGGCGGGCGTGGCCGGGATCGGCACAGGTCAGCCCCAACACAGCGGCCGCGGCCACATCCCGTACATCACAAAACGCGCCGTACTCCCAGATGGGCGACCATTCGCTTTCGGGTTTCTCGGCCCAGCGCTGGCGGACACGCGCGTAATTTTCGGGGAAACAGACCCAGGGCGGGCGCAGGCAGATGGTGGTGATGTTTGTGCGCCGGGTGAAGAGACGGCACATCTCCTCGCCCAAAAATTTGGAGAGGGCATAGGGGCGGCCAGGCCGGCAGGGGTGTTCTTCGTTGATGGGCAGATAGTCGGGCAGGGATTCACCGATGAAGATGCCCAGCGCGTTGACGCTGCTGAAACAAACCACCCGGCGGATGTCGAGCGCCTCGGCTGTGGTCAGTACGTGCCACGTCCCCTGCAAATTGACGTGCATCACATCGTTGGGGTCGTCCTTGGGGTCGGCCAGCATCGCGGCCATGTGGATGATAGCGTCGCAGCCCTGGGCCGCAGCCCGCAGCGCGGCCGGCTGCCGGATGTCGTCGCCCGCGGCCCGGTCAAAGCCGACGACGATATGATTCTCAGCTTCCAACTGGGCCTGGACATAACGACCGATCCGGCCCTGGTTGCCGGTGACGAGAACGCGCATAGACGGCTTGGCTCCTTCAAGAGGTGGGGGATTGCAGACGGCAAAGTGAACCGGGAGATGTGCTGGGACGCGGATAGGCAGGATTCATATTCCCAATGCTCTCTTTCAATCCATTCTAACATCCATCGGACATTTCTGCTGCATTTATTTGATTATTTTGCGAATCTGAATAAACTCAATAGACCACGAAAGTTATCGAAAATGAGGAGAAAGCATCCTCAGATGCGACTCTCACTGGAAATTCCAAAACAAGCTTACCGATGGAATCAAACGCAATGCAAACATTCGATCCGTTCCTCCACGTCTTTGAAGCAACATTCACCAGCAGCCACCAATACACCGACAGCATCCGGGACGTGAGTCTATCTGTCACTTTCAGCGGGCCGGGCGGCGCGCAGGTGACCGTCCCCGCCTTCTGGGACGGCGGCCAGACCTGGCGGGTGCGCTTTTCACCGCCCACCGCGGGGGAATGGGGCTACGTCACCCACGTCAGCGATGCAAACAACACCGGTCTGCACGGGCAGACGGGCGTGTTCAGCGCACCGGCATACACCGGCGATCTGCCCCTCCTGTGCCACGGCCGCATCCGCGCCGCCGCCGACGGCACCCATCTGGTCCACGCCGACGGCACGCCCTTCTTCTGGCTGGCCGACACGGCCTGGAACGGTGTCTTGAAGGCCCAGCCCGCGGATTGGGAGGCGTATCTGGCCGAACGGCGACGCCAGGGCTTCACCGCCATCCAGTCGGTCATCACCCACTGGCGCGCCTTCCCCCAGGACGCCGCCGGCGAAATGGCCTTCACCGGCACAGAAAATATCCGCATCAACCCGGCTTTCTACCGCCGCTTCGACGACAAAGTGGCCGCCATCGCCCGCCACGGACTCGTCCCGTCGCCGGTGCTGGTCTGGGCCTGCACCCCCCACGACCCCGGCTACTACCTGCCCGCGGCCGACTGTACAATTCTGGCCCAATACGAAGTGGCCCGCTACGGCGCATACCGGCCCATCTGGATTCTGGGCGGCGATGGCGAATACCGGAGCGAGCACGCGCGCAAATGGATCGAAACCGGGCGGGCGGTCTTTGGCGAGAGCGGCGGCGAAGCGGTGACGATGCACCCGCGCGGCATCAACTGGCCGGGGGAGGACCTGCGCGACGAGAAGTGGCTCACCTTCCACAGCTACCAGAGCGGTCACGGCGACAGCGACGAACATCTGCGCTGGCTGCAATCTGGCCCGCCCGCGGCCAACTGGCAGATCGCGCCGGTCAAGCCGCTGATCAACCAGGAACCCAACTACGAGGATCACCTGGCCTACCACTCCCGCCAGCCTTTCAGCGCCTTTCAGGTGCGCCGGGCGCTCTATTGGAGTCTGCTCGTCTCGCCCACCGCGGGCGTCACCTACGGGCATCACGGCATCTGGCCCTGGATGGAGGCGGCGGGTGTGCCCGCGGATCACCCCAACAGCGGCGTGGCCCCCACCTGGCGCGAGGCGTTGCAGAGCGAAGGCGCGGCGGGTGTTGTTCATTTGTCGAAATTTTTTACCGCTATCGCCTGGCATTCCCTGCGCCCGGCCCAACACCTGCTGACCGAGCAGCCCGGCGACGCCGACCCCAACCGTTTCATCGCCGCCGCGCAGGGCGCGGATGGCGGAATTGTGGTCTACACACCCGGCGATCCCATCCATCTCACCCGTTCCCTGACCGACGCCAGTTGGTACAACCCACGCACCGGCGATTGGAGCTATGCGGGTAGCGGCGCGGAATTTACGCCGTCAGATGGGCAGGATTGGGTGTTATGTGGGGAGTAGATATTGGGTATTGGATATTGGGTAGTCACGATTCTTCGGCTTACCAATCGCCAATCGCCAATTTCAGCCTCACGTTCCAATCCCATCTGTCCCTCTATCGCCACTTCCCAATACCCAATACCGGATACCCCAAATGACCACACTTTCTCCCAACCTCCTCCGCTACGGCAGCGACGAAGCACTGCCGCAACAGATTCCCCTGCGCGCCGGGCCGGTCTCGCTGATCTACACTGGCGGCGATCTGCGCTACATCCGCGTGGGCGACAGCCCGATTCTGCACCGGCTCTACGTGGCCGTGCGCGACCACAACTGGGATACGATCCCCGCCACGCTGAGCGACGTGACGATTGACAACCAGGGCGACAGCTTCCAGATCAGCTTTACCGCCCGCCACCGCCGGGGCGCCATTGACTTCGCCTGGGCTGGCAGCATCCGCGGCGGCAGCGATGGCACGCTGCGTTTCAAGATGGAGGGCGAGGTACTTTCCAATTTCCGGCGCAACCGCATCGGTTTCTGCATACTGCATCCGGGCAGCTTGGCCGGGCTGGCCTGTGCGGTGGAGCAGATCGATGGCAACGTCATCGAAAGCGCCTTCCCCGACGCCATCTCGCCCCACCAGCCATTTTTCGCCATGCGCGCCATCAGCCATCAGGTCGCACCCGGCGCGGACGCCATCGTGCGCATGGAGGGCGACACCTTCGAGATGGAGGATCAGCGCAACTGGACCGACGATAGCTACAAAACCTACAGCACGCCCCTGGCCCTGCCCTACCCCGTAGAGGTGCAGACGGGTGAGCGCATCCGTCAAGTTGTGACGATTTCGCTGGCGGGGCAACTTCAGCGCGCCGCCGCGGCCGCGCGCACAGATGTACAGGTGGAAGTGGGCGGTAGCCCAAGCGGACGCTTGCCGCAAATCGGGCTGGGCGTTTCGAGCGTCGGCCCTATTTCGGACAGTCAGATGCGCCATCTACAGAACCTGCATCTTTCACATCTGCGGGTAGACCTGCGCCTGGACGACCCCGGCTATCCCGACGCGCTGGGTCGGGCACAGGCCGACGCCGAAGCGCTGGGCGTGGCATTGGAAATAGCTGTGCATCTGGGCGCAGACGCGGCAGGCCAGTTGGCTGCCCTGGCTGGGCTTTTGGAAAAAAGGCGACCAGCAGTCGCCCGCTGGATCATCTACCGCCAGGGCGAAAAAAGCACGCAGGCGCGCTGGGTGGATCTGGCCCGCCAGCATCTGGCCGAGATTGCGCCCTCCGCCCCCTTTGGCGGCGGCACAAACGCCGATTTCACTGAACTCAACCGGGAACGCCCAGCCGTGGGTCTTCTCGATCTGGTCTGCTATCCGATCAACCCCCAAGTCCACGCCTTTGACAATCTGTCGCTGGTGGAGACGTTGGCTGCCCAGGCCGCCACTGTCCGCAGCGCCCGCCGTTTCGTCGGGGATCGCCCCATCGTCATCTCACCGGTGACGCTGCGCCCCCGCTTCAACCCCAACGCTACCGGGCCAGCAGTGCCCCCGCCACCCGGCGCACTCCCCGCCGCGGTGGACACACGCCAAATGTCGCTCTTTGCCGCGGCGTGGACGCTGGGTAGTCTGAAGTATCTGGCTGAAAGCGGCGCGGCCAGCGTCACCTATTACGAGACCGTCGGTTGGCGGGGGGTGATGGAGAGCGCAGAGGGATCGCCCGCGCCCTTCCCCGGGCTGCCCGGCGCACTCTTCCCCGTCTTTCACCTGCTGGCGGATGTGGGCGAGTGGCGAGATGCTGCACTGCTGCCGGTGGCGACGGCGGATCGGCTGGCCGTGGATGGGCTGGCGCTGGAGCGTGATGGACGACGGCGCATTCTGCTGGCGAATTTGACGAACGACCCACAGCGGGTAACTGTCCGTCACGGCGGCTCCAGCGGCTGGCTGCGCACACTGGACGAGACGAACGCGCTGGCGGCTATGCAGCAGCCGGAACTCTTCCGCAAGCACCGGGGACGGCGCATCCCCGGCACGGGCGGCGTATCAGAAGTCACGCTGCTGCCCTACGCAGTCGCCCGGCTGGACATCGGCTGACTCGTACCCACGCGGGAGCGTGGGCACAAGAAACGCTCGTACCCACGCTCCGCGTGGGCACGCTCCCCGGACGCTCCGCGTCCCCAACACAGCCGACGCACGTCGTTCTGGACGCAGAGCGTCCCGCCGCCGTACCCACGCGGGAGCGTGGGCACGAGAATTAGCGTCCTACCCCGACAACCGTCACCGTTCCCGGCGCACCTTCCGCGCCGGCGATGACGATCTCTGCGTTGATAAAAGCGCGGATGACCTGCGCGTTGGTCAGCAGGTGTTGGGTGATCTGTGAAGTGCGGAAGACAGAGCGTCCGTCGGCCAGGGCCAGGGGCAATAGAATCTGATCGGCCAGATGGGGGTCCACAGGCGCGCCGTCAATGTGATGGGTCAACAGCGCCTCGCACGCCTCCTCTGCCACCGCATCCGACGGTTTGCCCTGCTTGCCCAGCGCGGAAAAACCCGCCCGGCTGTGGGCGTAGTGGGCGGTGAGGAAAATGCCCGCACCGGGGCCTTTGCTGCGCACCCGTTCCGCTGTGATGGCAGCGGGCAGATCGGCCTGACGCAGCACATTTTGCGCCCGGCTGCTGATGCGTTGGGCGATGTGCGCCGGCAACTCCGCGGCCACGCCCACGCCGCTGACCTGCTCTAACTCGCCCCGCTCCTCCAGCAGCAGCGGACGCAACGGCCCCGCCACAGGCCGGATCGTCACCTGCAACTCACCCCCGCCCACCGGATAGAAACCCCAGCCGGTCAATTCGCACGACACATCCACACCCAGCGGCGCAAACGTGGGCAGTAGGACATCCCGCACGAAGTCGGCGGGCGGACTCCAGGCCACGTGCGTTCCCCCGCGCAGGGTCAGATGACTTTCCCCTTGCGCATAGAGCAGCGGCCAGAGCAGCGTTTGCAGCAGGAGTGTCACCGCGCCCGCGCTGCCCTGTCCCGCCAATGCAGACACGTCAAAGACGTACTCCCCCGCCTGCACTGCTCCACCCGGCGCAAAGTCCACCCGGCTGGAGCCGATGGATGCGCCCTTCACCTCCGCCCCGCACAGCATTTCCAGGGCGCGCACCCCCGCCAGATGCTGGGGGGCCAGCCCCGGCGTGCGCCGTCGGGCGCGGATGTTGTCGATTTGCGCAGGCTGTCCGGTCAGGGCGGAGAGTGCCAGCGAAGTACGCAACACCTGCCCGCCGCCCTCGCCCAGAGAGCCGTCAATGTGGATGGTCATTGGATAGTGTATCTGTGTGAAAACGCCAGCTTTTGTGGTCTGCGAAGTGAAATTGGAAACGTGAGAAGAGTCAGGTGCTACCGGAATCAACCGTTCCCGGTAGAGGAGAACGGTATTGGCGGATGCTGCGCATCCGGTAGCCGAGCGTGGTGTGCATGAGCGGCGCTCATTGCGCTTCGGGACGATTCTAACCTTGCGGCGTCCGCTCGATGCGCTGTCCCTAGTCCTCGATGACGTCCAGCCCCTGCTCCCGGAGCCGTGCCAGATGGTCCAACATCCCCCGAATCACGTCGGGGCTGTGCCCCTCCCAGTCCTGGACCTCGCCGATGACTCGAAGCGGCTCCCGGGTGCGGTAGGATTCGGTAGGATTGCCGGGAAATCTCTTGTTGGTGACGTTGGGATCATCCTCAAAGGAACCCAGAGGTTCGACGATATAGATGTGTCCCCGTTCGTCGCTGCCCTCCAGCGCCGTCGCCAGCTCCGCTCCCCAGGCGGCAGTGTCCACCAGCGCGGTAAAGTAGATGTTGTTGGAGACCCTGCCCTGCTGGAAGTTGGAACCGAAACCGGGGATCAGCTCATCGCCCAGCTTCAGCACAGACTTCGTTCCGTGGTAGAAGGGTCCCTTGACGTGGTCGCAGTGAGCGAAGGTGACCGGTCTCCACTCCTGATTGCTCATATTCACATCTCCGGACGGTGTGCCTAACAATTATTACGCGGAATCATTCTGCACATCTACCCCATATGGGTGTCAATTGCGGAAGTTTTCCCCTTCATTCTGCCATTCAGGGGTACTATGCGGAAACCGTTCCGTATAAACACGCCTCTCAGGGCAAAAATCCGCTTACTATGCGGAAATACCCCTGCCCATCCGTGGGGCATCTGGTCTTGCGCAGGCAGTATACAAGCCCACGCCCCTGCTGTCAACGGCGCGCGCTTTCAGGCTTTCAGCAATTTGCACCGCAACACTTTCGACTTTCATCGTCATAGGCGTTCCAACCACAAAGTCACAAAGACACAAAGGAACTGCAAGAAAACAATTTTTTCTTCTTCGTGCCTTTGTGTCTTTGTGTCTTTGTGGTTAAGTTCTTCCTTTGTTACGGAATGAGTAAAACCTTTCCTTTCGTCTGCCGTCCTTCCAGATATTCGTGGGCGACCTGGGCTTGCGACAGCGGGAAGGTCGGGTCCAGACGGATTTTCAGGCGACCAGCGGCGACCCAGCCGAAGACATCCGACGCCCGGCCCAGCAATTCCTCACGGGTCAGCGTATACGCGCCCAGCACAGGCCGGGTCAGGTAGAGCGAACCTTTCTGGTTGAGGGTCCACCGGGGGCACAATGCCACTGGCCTGGCCGAAGCGGTTCTATGCAGAGGCGATTTCTGGCTGTAGTACAATCAATGCCTGATCTCTATCTTGTGCGACAGAAGCAGCTTTGCTCGTGGCAAGCTGATAAAGAACATCTGGACAAAAATCGACCTCATTCGGCCATACCAATGTCCCAGAGACCGGATCAATCACAACTTGCCTGAAGAATTCAATGTCTTCCAGGGACTTAAAAACACCTCCACGCCCTACTATCTTCTGGCGGAAATCGATGATTCCTTCCGTTTTATTCGTAAACCGAAGTTTCAAACGGTATCCATCCAGATAAGATACACTTTTAACCCGTGGTAACATCGATATCACTCCTATTTCAATGCTGGAATCTTACGAGGCGGCTTATCTGCACGCATAAGCTCCCAATTTTCCAGTAACTCCATTTGATGTAAAGCCGCCCATTCCATAGTTAACCCTAATACTCTACCTGAAAGCTTACCTTCGATCAGCGCAAGTGGTGAGATGCCGATTTGCCCTTCATTCTTGCCGTAAATGGCGTGAAAATGAGGAGGATTGTGTTCATCGTAGTACATGTAGATCGAAATTCCGAAAAACTGGCTGATTTGAGGCATTCTTCTTCACCCTTTGCGTAATCAGCTTAAATGAATGTTTATGTTCTTTGCACATCTGTGGCTTATCTGGTCTTGCACAGGCAGTATACGAGTCGACACCCCTGTTGTCAACGGCGCGCGATTTCAGCAAGTGGCAGCGCAACACTTTCGACTTTCATCGTCATAGGCGTTCCAACCACAAAGTCACAAAGTCACAAAGGAACTGCAAGAAAACAACTTTTTTCTTCTTTGTGTCTTTGTGGTTAAGTTCTTCCTTTGTTACGGAATGAGTAAAACCTTCCCTTTCGTCTGTCGCCCTTCCAGTTGATTGGTGCAATTGTAACATACACGGTTTCGACTTCAATAACGTTCGACAAACCGCACAAACCGCTCCATCGCCGGCTGCAACACCTCCATCCCCGGCGCGTAGCAGATGCGAATCGCCCCTTCGCCGCCGTTGCCAAAGGCATTGCCCGGCGCAACCGCCACTTTCTCCTCTTGCAGCAGCGCCAACGCAAAAGCAAAGGAATCTTCCACGCCGTCAATCTGCGGGAAGAGATAAAACGCGCCCTCTGGTTTGGAGAGGGAGATGCGCGGGACGGATACCAGCGCGGTGTAACAGAAATTCATACGTTCGTGGAAGATCTCCACCATCCCGCCGATTTCATCATCGCCCTGGGCCAGGGCCGTCTCACCGGCTTTCTGGATCATTGACGGCGCGTGGGAGACGATAAACTCGTTGAGTTGCGCGGCTTTTGCGATCAGATCGGCCCGGCTGACCACCCAGCCCAGCCGCCAGCCGGTCATCCGATAGCTCTTGGAGAAGGACTGCACGACGATCACCGCATCCTCCCGGCTGCATAGGCGCAGGATGGACGGAGCCACCGCCCCGCCGTAGTAGAGCCGTTCGTAGACCTCATCGGCGAGCAGCCACAAATTGTGTTCCCGGCAAAAATCCAGCAGTGCCTGCTGCTCGGCCACCGTCGCCACCCAGCCCAGGGGATTAGAGGGTGAGGTGTAGATCAGCAGCCGGGTGCGGGGGGTGAGGCTGGCACGCAGCGCGTCGAAGTCCACTGTGTAGCGGCTGCCCTGGCGCACGAGAGGAATCTCGCGCGCCCGCGCCCCGAACATCTCCACAATCGCCGAGCCGTTGGGCCAGTTGGGGCTGAGAACCAGCGCCTCGTCGCCGGGGTCAATGACACAGCGGATGGAGACATTCAGCGCCTGTACACCCGACGCGCTGACGAGAACCTCGCACGCCGGGTCGAGTTCCACCCGGTGCAGTTGGGCATATTTGGCGGCAATGGCGGCGCGCAGGCTGGGTAGCCCCGCATTTTCCGTGTAGAAAGTGTAGCCGTCGGCAATCGCCCTCTTCAGCGCGGCCACAATGTAGTCTGGCGTGGGCAAATTGGATTCGCCGAATTGCAGACGCAGCACGCCCTCCATGTCAAACGCCACATTCGCCAACTCCCGGATGAGCGAAGGCTGCACGCCGGCCAGGCTGGGCGCAAGCGCTGGGCCGTTCATTGGGCAGCCGCCAGGAGTGCGCTGGCGATGGCATCCCATTCCTCAGCCAGTGTGGCCTGGGATTCGGGCTGGTTGGCCCGGCGATACCAGTAGCGGGCGTTGGCCTGGTCGCCCTCTTTGCGGTGCAGATAGGCGTGGACCCAGGCCGCACCGTTGCCGTCTGCCTGGCCTTGCAGCGCATTGTGGGAAGCGTGCCAATCCTCTTTGCCGTCCAGCCAGAGCGCCAGCAGCGGCGCGGCCAGCCCCGCGGGCGGGGTGGATTGGGTGAGAGTGGATTTGAAGTCTGAGAGGTTCATAAATGGTCTCTTTTCTGGGATTGGAGAATTGGGGATTAGGGATTGGGGATTGGGGATTGGATTTGCGCTCTCCCAGTCCCCAATCCCCAGTCCCCAGTCCCCTATCCCCTATTTTAGCAACAACAGCGCCGACGCTGCCAACAGCCCGATAATCACCCGATCAAAGGTCGTTTTGTCAATACGGGTGGAGAGCCAGCGCCCGACAAATACGCTGACGGGGATCAGCGGCAGCAGCCAGACGACCTGGCGCAGTTGGTTCAAGTCCAGCACACCGGCGTAGATATAATAGGGCACTTTCAGCCAGTTGATGATGGCGAAATAGACCGCGCTGGTGGCGACAAAGACGCGCGGCGTCACCTGTTGCATCAACAAATAGATGGCAACCGGCGGCCCACCCGTGTGGGCCAGGGTGGAGGTAAAGCCGGCCACGATGCCTGTCAACATTCCGTGCCACCCCTTCGGCTGATAGGTCATCGCGCGCAGGATACGCCCCTCAAAAAGCTTGTAGAGCACAAAAAGGATGACAATCACCGCCAGCCCTCTGCGCAGGGCATCGGGCGAGATGGTCGTGAGCAAAAGCGTGCCCGCGCTGATACCGATCAACGAGGCAGGGACGAGGAGGAGGAGCAGCCGGTTGTCCCAGCGCCGCCAGTGGGAAGCCACAGCAAAGATGTCCGCCATCATCAGCAGAGGGAGCATCAAGCCCAGCACCTGCTCCACAGGCATCACCAGCGCCATCAGTGGGGTGGCGGCGGCGCCCGCCGCGCCGCCCAACCCCCCTTTGGAGACGCCGATTAGAAAGATGACAAACGCGGTAATGAGGTAAAAGGCGGGTGGGTTCGCGTGCATAGAGGATTACACCTGGAGATCTCGGATTTGGATACAACCAGCATTGGTAACTGTCAGAGCCTGAATTATTCAACAGGCTCTTGGCTAACCACAGAATACACGAAACACACGGAAGGGAAGACAAAAGGAAATTTTCCGTGTGTTTCGTGTATTCCGTGGTTGTTGGTTTGCGTCGCTCGTGTCTGAATTATTCAACAGCCTC
>CAMDEX010000123.1 GCA_945897075.1 Litorilinea aerophila | reverse complement strand
CTTGCTGCGTCCGGCATACACGATAACGGGCGCAGCAAGCAAGCGCCCCTACAGAAACAAGAAAAGTGATCATTACAACAAAAAAGCGACGATCACCGATCGTCGCTTTTTGTTTGAGGGAGAATAGTATGACGGCTGCGATCCACCTGACCGCAGCCGTCACGTTGTCCTAGCGGGTGATGCTGGGCAGATAGAGACTGATCTGCGGGGCTGCGGGTGTCGCGACGATGATTGTCGCCGTGACGGCCGGGTTCACTGCGTCGGCGTAGGTGTACGTTCCTTCGCTGGTCAGCGTGCGTTTGTAGCTTACGCCGCTGCTCAACAGACCGCTGTCCCAGGCGTCGCTGCTCTTCAGCTCGGCGGCTTCTGCGTTGTAGCTGGGAGCGGGCGACGTGCTGCGCGACGAGTGCAGGGCCACATCCATATTGACGAACTCGACGACTGCGCCCGGAGCAACCGTCAACACACTGGGTTCAAAGCCTTCATCTGTGATCAGCACTGTGTTGGTGGCTGCGCCTGCCACATTCGGCGTCAGCGGCACGTCGAAGTGGACTGGCGCGTTGGTCACCACCAGATTCTGGCTGCGGTAGGGCTGATAGCCGCCCTTGCTGACCTGAAGCTGGTAAGTGCCCGCTGGGGTGAAGAAGCTGAAGTAGCCGTCATTCCCCGTCGTTTGCGGGTTGATCTGTCCGAAGTCAGCCGCGGGCCACAGGCTGAAGACGCTCTGCCCCCCGGCCCCGCTCACCTGTTCGGCCATACACGCCACATGCGAGGCGGCCACAGGCAGACCGCTGGTGATGTCGAAGACAGTGCCTTCGGGGTCAATCGTCACTTCGCCGTCCGAGCAGACTTTGATCAGATAGCAGGTGACGCAGATGCGGATACGACCGCTGATCCGTCCGGTGCTGGGGGTGGTGAAGGTAGCCGTGAAGGTCCGATCGCCATCCGGATCGGTCAGCGTCAGGGTGGCGAACGTGCCCAATTCCAGCGTCACCACTGCGTTGGGGTCGTCGCAGCAGATGGTCAGGGAGACCGTATAGGTGGTGTCCCGGCGCAGGAAGATGCTCCAGCCGCCTACATCCGTGCGCCCGTCGGCGTCGTGGGGGATGCTCACGTGGCCGTCGTCGGCGGTGAAGCGCAGGCTCAACGGATTCCAGAAGAGGCTGCTGTCCACGATGACGTGGGAGGTTGTGGTGGGGCTGGTGGCGCTGCCCAGATGGGCCACGGCGTTGATGTCATACGCGCCGTCCGCCAGGCCAACGACCGCGTGACTCCACTGGCCGCTGCTGTCCGGCACGACTGTGGCCGCATCAACCGTTACGCCAGCGCTGTCCACAATCGTCAGTTCTACGGTTGCGCCGGGCTGCACGCGCCCGGTGATGGTGAATGTACCCGTGCAGGTGGTGCCCGGCGTGGGGTAGGTGATGAGCGGCGGCAGCAGAGGCACAGTCAGTGTGATGACCGATGTGTTGTTGGACGGGTCCAGGTCCAAATCGGCGGTGATCGTCACAGTGTTGGTGATGATCGTGCCGGGGGGCGTCTCCATCGGCAGGGTGCTGCGCAAGCCGATATAGCCTTCTGCGCCCGGCCCCAGATTGCCGACAGCGTAGGTCAGGCTGTTGCCGCTGATGACAGGGGCACTGGCCGGGATTGCGCGTTCGCCATCCAACGTCTGCGCGCCAGAAAGCGTATCCATCACGACGACGTTCATCGCCAGGCCGCTCCCCGCATTCTTGTAGCGGATGCTCCATTGGGCCAGCCAAAAGACATTGCCAGTCATTGGGTCGCGTTCCGGCGTCAGTTGTCCTTCTTTGCGGATGATCGGATCTGCGCCTTCGCCCGGCTGATCCGTGTGCGAGCGCACCAGATAGTCTTCGGTCTCGCCCAGACGGAAGGGTGTGTCGTAGCCGCGGCCATCGCCCACCGTACACACGCTGCCGCAGGCAATCGGTTTGTTCGAGACCTTCTCCGAAAGGCTGACACGCAGCCAGGCCGGTCGTTGCACCTGCTCTGTGGGCCAGAAGACCGGCCAGTTGGTGGTCAGATAGATTTTGTGGAGTCCCGGCCCCAGCGCGGCCACGTCTACCGGGTGGTCAATGACGATGTGTTCCGCGCTCACCGACGGCGCACCGGTGGCCGTCTGGCAGGTGAAAGGATCGTTCCAATCGCCGTCCCGGTTGCTGTCCAGCCAGACATTGACATAACCCATGCCCTTCGCCTCGGTGGGCAGAGCCGCCAGCGCGCCGGCGTCAATACTCACCAGAACCGGGAATTTGGCAACCCGGCAATCCTCTAACGCCAGCTCGGAGAGAACCAGCCCGTCATCCCGTCCGTCCAGATCGGGCTGATTGAGTTTGGGCCGGATGTTGTTGGTCGGGTCCATATCCACGCCCAGGTCGGCTTCCCGCTCTTCGGTCACGCCGCGGCCCAGATGGAAGGGGCGGGTGACGAGATGTTTGGGGCCACGTTCCGGCGCTGCCACATTGAAGACTGTCGGGTAGTGGGCGGGCACAGCCGGATAGGCTGTCATGCCCACGCCGGCGTGGTTGGTGCTGTCCGGCGCGTCGCCCAGGTCGGCGCAGACCAGATAGATACTCGCCGCGTTGCTCTGGCCGCGGTGCAGCAGTTCGTTGTTGTGATAGAAGACCCAATGGGCGATGTTGACGACGCGCTTCTCACATTCCAGCCGTTCGGTGGGTTTGATCTGAATTTGCGCGTGGGCGGGCGGCGAATCCGGCCCGATGCGCAGCCGCCAGATGACGGTTGCGCCGTCGTCGCGGATGGTCGCTTCGCCCCGTTCTACGTGGACTTGGGTGGCGATCACGCCAAGCGGCATTGTGTCGGAGACAACCACTTCCCCGGCCACAGTCCCTGCGCTCTCCAACAGCAATTCGTATGCCACGGACTGACCGGCCAGAATCGGCTGGTCGGTTGTGGGCTGGTTGGGGTTGTCTTCCCCATCAACAGAGGTCAAACGCACAACCCGTTTACGCAGTTGAATTTGTGGCTTCTCTGGCTGGTCACACTGGGTTTGCAGGTCAGCGAACGCCTCGCCCATCGGCTGGCCGTCGCGGCTGAAGAGGCGGGCCACATTGTGAATCAGCGGGTGATCGGCGGGTGGGCAGTGGCGCACACCCACGACGAACTCGATGCGCAGTTTGCTGTCCGCGGCCAGATGGCCGGCCCAGCTTACCTCTCCGCTGGGCGGCACGCTGCCGTCGAAGGTGGCGGCCAATGGCGTGGCGTTGCCAGCCAGGAGTGTGACGAAGGGGCCGTGCAGCAGGTGGACTTCGGCGGGCAGCCGGTCGCTCATCACGACGGTGGCCGGGGCCGTGCCGCCGATGTGACCAATTTCGATGGTATAGGTAATGCGGTCGCCCACTGTTACAGTGCCGTCGTTGTCGGAATGTTGCTTGCCGATGACCAGTTCGCCCGGTTCGCCTGGCTCGACGTTTGGCCGGTGCAGATAGTCTTCGGTCTCGCCAAAGCGGTAGTGGTTGGGGGAGCCGGGGCCGCGCCCGTCGTGTTCAAAGGGGGCCAGCTCGGTCACCGGCTCTTCGCTGAGGCTAAAGCGCACCCAGGCTGGCGCGTTGGGGTGGTTGTTCAGCACCTTCAGCGTCGGTACGGCGATGTCGGCGAAACCGGCGATGGCCGTCGTGTCAATCACAAAGTTCTCGACGATCCACTCGTGGGCGTAGTCGGGATGGGTGGGATTGGCTGTGTTTCCCTCACAGACTTTGCGCTGTCGCCAATCGCCGCTGCGGTTGCCGTCGTAATAGACATTCAGAAACATCTTGCCGCCGGGGCTGGCCGGGTTGCGCGAAACGCGCACGATCAGCGTCGTCTCTTCGCAATCAACAAAGCGGGTATCCTTGCCGTTGCGCCAGCCGTCGTCAAATTCGTCTTTGTTGGAGGCGGCGGGGTTGGCCCCGTTGTCCAGAATGTTGGTAACGCCGTCGGCGTCGGGCAACTGGTCGGCGTCTTTCTCCGAGCTGACCCGATCCCCCAGCCAGACGGCGTAGGGATTGGCGTGCATCGGGCCGCTGGGCTGGCCCGCAGGCGTGCCATCCCAGACACTGGGGAAATTGCCGTTGGTGGGCACGGCCGGATAGGCCACATTGGCCAGACCGTAATGGTTCGTGCTGTCTGGCGCATCGCCAAAGTCTGGGCGCGCCTGGTCCACCTGGCCGGGCAGACGCAGATAATCCTCGGTCTCGCCCAGTTCAAAACCGTTGACAGGGCCGCGGCCATCGGCCTCGATTGGAATGTTGGGCTGGTTGGCGGCTGGTTCGGGCTGCACGGCCGGTGTATTGCTCAACGTAAAGCGCATCCAGGCCGGCGCGTCGGGCTTCTCGTTGTAGATGAGAATCGTCTTGACGTCGATATCCTGGACGTCAGTGACGAAGGTGCTGGTGTCCACCACAAAATCGCGCACGATCCATTCGTTGGAATGGCCGTTTGGTTCGCACACGCCCAGGTCGGCCCAATCACCGTCGCGGTTGCCGTCAATCCAGACATTCAGGAAGACGCGACCGGTTTTGGCGGCGGGGTCTTTGCGCACACGCACCTTCAGGATGGCCTCCTGGCAGTTGGGCAGGGGTACGTCCCGGTTCAGCCAGCCGTCGTCGCCCCGGTCATTGTCGGCGTTGTCCGCTCCTTTGGCCAGAATGTTGTTGACGGGGTTGCCGCCCGCGTCCATCTCCTGATCCGGGCCGGTGTCGGCCTCATTTTCCAGGCTGACGCGGTCGCCCAGCCAGACAACCCGGGGGTTGAGATGGATGGGGCCGCGGCCTTCGCCCGCGGGTGTTCCCTCAAAAACAGTGGGAAAGCGTCCCGGCACGCCCGCATAGGCGGTGTTGCTCAGCGCGTGATGGTTGGTGCTGTCGGGTGCGTCGCCCAAGTCAGCGTGGGGTGGCTGGGGTTCATTGGTTTGGGCCAGGGCGCTGCTGCCGGAGAAGGCCAGCGCCATCACCAGCAGCAGTAGCCCCAGCACAGAGAGATATCTGCGCGGAAAGAGACGAAAAACGAACGGTACAGCGGAAGATTCGGCTTTCATTTTTACCTCCGAGGAAATTGAATTGATGCCAAAGGGCTGGCGGGGCGGGGCGTCTGGTCGTGAATCCAGCCAGAACGTACGCGTAGTATGCGTGATTGTGCGAGGAAAGACAGTAGAGGATTACACGCAGAGGTAGCGCGCTGGATCACAGCGCTGGGGCGGGAGAAGCGGTGTGGGGGTGCGTACCCTGTACACGCACCACCCACGCCGCCTCAGCAACCACTAAAAGCCCTGCAATTTGCTCAGATCGGCCACCGCGGAGGGCAGGCTGGCGATCCGTTGCACCAGCGCCTGGCGGGCCTGGCGCACAGCCAGGTCTTCGGCGTTGACCAGCACGGCGTTGAAGAAGCCATTGATGGGGCTTGTCAAGCCGCCCAGAGCCGCGCCCAGCGCGGTGGCCGCTTCGTCTGCGCCGTCCATTGCGGACTGTGCCCGCTCCCACGCGGCGTGGAGAATGCGTTCGGCGTCGGTCTCGTAGGCGGCCGGGCGCAATTCCAGCCTTCCGCTCAGGCTGCGCACAATGCGGGCGCAACGGGCATAGGCGGTGAAAGTCTCGTTCCACCCGGCCCCAGCCACCAGCCCGGAGAGCGCGGCGCAGGCCCGTTCGGCCGCGGCCGGGTTGTCGCCCCGCACAGCCAGCACAGCCTCCACTACATCAAAGGCGTAGCCCATCTCCAGCAGCACGCCCTGCAAGCGCCGGGTGACAAAGTCGCCGGCATCGGCCAGACTCTGGGCAGAGGCGGTCACTTGCAGATGGTTGGCAGCCTGGGCCAGCGCCGCATTGACCGAAAAGTTGATTTTGCCGCTGATTAGATTGTTGACAATGCCCAGGCCGGCCCGGCGCAGACCGAAGGGGTCGGCGCTGCCGCTGGGCGAGACACCCACGGCAAAGAGCGCGGCCAAGCTGTCCAGTTTGTCGGCCAGACTGAGGGCCAGACCGGGCTGGCTGGCGGGTGTGCTGTCGCCGGCGAAACGGGGCAGGTAGTGTTCGCGGATGGCCTGGGCCACCGCCGCGCTCTCCCCGCTGCGCGCCGCGTAGATTTCACCGATGATGCCCTGCAAACTGGTCATCTCCACCACCAGCGACGTGACCAGATCGGATTTGCACAGCGCGGCTGCCCGTGTCACAGAGGAGAAGTCATCCGGTTCTGCACCCAACATCTGGGCGATCTCCGGGGCCAACTTCTCCAGCCGGCGCACTTTGTCCAGCATCGAACCCAATTTGGCGTGAAATGTAAGTGTGCCCAGCCGCGGCGTGAAGCTTTCCAGCGTGCGCGCGGTGTCGTTGCGGAAGAAGAAGGCCGCATCCGCATAGCGCGCCCGGATCACCCCTTCGTTGCCCGCGCGCACCACTTCCGGGTGGGCCAGCCCATTGCTGTTGGCGATTGTAATAAAATGAGGCAGGAGATTGGAAACTGGGGACTGGGGACTGGGGACTGGGGAGCCACCTGCCACCTGCGACTTGCCACCTGCCACCTGCACCTTCTCCACCGCAAAGTAGCGCTGGTGTTTTTTCATGACGCCGATCAGAATGGACGTGGGCAGGTCCAGGTACTTTTCCTCGAAGCTGCCCAAGACCGGCGTGGGCGACTCGACCAGATCGGTCACTTCGTCGAGCAGGTCGGGGTCATTGGGGGTGCTGCCACCGGCTTGGGCCGCGGTCTCCTCGACCAGCGCGGCGATGCGCTGGCGGCGTTCTTCCCGATCCAGCACAATGCCCTGGGCCGCCACTGCCCCCAAATAGGCGTCGGCGTTCTCGACAGCGAAAGTCGTGAATGCGCCTGCGGCCAGATCGGCAGCGGCGTCGGCATAGCGCGGGCCGCGGCTTACCCGCCCGCTGCTCACCCCGGCCCAGGTCAGCGGCACAACTCTTTCCCCGTAGAGCGCCACGATCCAGCGCAGCGGGCGCGGCCAGGCCGCGTTGGAGGCGTTCCAGCGCATCGTCTTGCCCCAGCGCAGCCCGTCCAACAGGTCGGTGATCAGTTGGGGCAGCACATCCGCCGTGGCTTTGCCCGTCACACGCTGCACGGCCCAGACGTAATTGTCGCGCACTTGCAGATCGCCCACATCCACGCCCTGGCCTTTGGCAAAGCCGAGCGCCGCTTTTGTGGGCTGGCCGAAGCTGTCAAAGGCCCGATCCGCAGGTGGCCCTTTTTTCTCGACCGTTTCGTCGCGCTGGCGCGGGGCCAGTCCGCTGACATGCGCCACCAGTCGCCGGGTTGTGCCTGTGACGGTCAGTTTTGTGCAGTCCAGATTCGCCGCGGCCAGCAACTCGCCCAACTTCACCTGCATCTGGGCGATGCCGTCGGTCACATCTTTGGGGGGGAGTTCTTCTGATCCCAATTCTAAGAGAAGCGATTGGGGAACGGGGACTGGGGATTGGGGAACGGAGACTGGGGATTGGGGAACGGAGACTGGGGACTGGAAAGAAGCGGCGGCCCGATCCCCGATCCCCGATCCCTGATCCCCGTTCCCCAGCCAGGGATATTCTTCCCGCTGGCGATTCTCCACATACAACTCGGAGATGCGTTTGGCCTGGCCGCGCATGTCGGCGAAGAATTTGGCCCGTTCGGTGACGCCGATGGCCCCGCGTGCGTCCAGAATGTTGAAGGTCTGGCTCTGGCGCAGCACATTGTCGTGGGCCGGCGCGACGAGGCCGCGGGCGATGCAGGCTTCGGCTTCGGCTTTGTAGATGCTGTAGAGCATCTTCTGGCGCTCCACATCGGCCAGCTCGAAGTTGTAGATGCAGTGTTCGATCTCCTGCTGTTTGTAGATTTCGCCGTAGGTGTGGTGGCCGTCGTAGTCAATGCTCCAGACTTCGCTTTTGTGTTGCAGATACATCACAATGCGTTCCAGCCCGTAGGTGATCTCCACGCTCACTGGGTCCAGGGGCAGGCTGCCCGCCTGCTGGAAGTAGGTGAATTGGGTGATCTCCTGGCCGTCCAGCCAGACTTCCCAGCCCAGCCCCCACGCGCCCAGCGCCGGGGATTCCCAGTTGTCCTCCACAAAACGGATGTCGTGGCGGGTGCGTTCGAGGCCGATAGCTTCCAGGCTGCCCAAATAGAGTTCCTGGGGGTTGCCTGGGTCGGGTTTCAGGATGACCTGGTATTGGGTGTGCATCTGCATGCGGTTGGGGTTTTCGGCGTAGCGCCCGTCGTCGGCGCGGAAAGAGGGTTCCACATAGGCTACGCTCCACGGCTCCGGGCCGAGGACGCGCAGCACGGTGGCGGGGTTCATTGTGCCCGCGCCCACCTTCTCGCTGTGGGGCTGCCAAATCGTGCAGCCACGCGCCGCCCAATAGTCGTGCAGACGGCGGATCACTTCTTGCATCGAGGGGATTGCGTTCATAGGGTTGCTTCGTTGCCGTTGTCCTGGTTGTCGTCGTCTTGTTGATTGAGTTCCTGCAAGAGTATTCCGGGGGTCGTGCGCGCGCGGGGCGTGCGGTCAAAATCCCTGTCGTAGGAGACAATTGTCAGGCCGTATTTTTCAGCAACAATGTATTGGTAGGCGTCGTCAAAATCCAGCGTGTATTGCTGCGCTGCTGTGATTACGCTGCTTAGGTCGCCAGGGTCGAGATGAAGCACTGTAACACCGAGCCGGCCAACCACATCATCGATAAATTTCTGAAAAGCAACGTAACTTCGACGGCGAAATAAGATGTGACCAATGGAGTGGAGGGAAAAATCGCTCATGGAAAGCGCAAAGTTATCGGTATCGGAGAGAAAAGTACGAACTTCCTCCGCATGGGTCTGAAGTAGGATTCCTTCCAAAAAGATGTTTGAATCCAACAAACAGTTCATTGGTTCGTTTTTAGAAGATATTCGGAACGCCATTCTACCGCCTTATGCTGTAATTCGACTGAAGTATACTGTTCTCGCAACTCTTTCAATGCACCCATCCAATCAAACCTAGGCGCAGACGTTCTATGCTTCGGTCGCCTCTGCCGGAGGAATAAGGCAAAGTCACCAACTTCTTGCCGCAGTTCAGGCGGTAGTTCTTTAACGACAGTCATTACTTGCTCCAATGTCATTGTTGTCATTGTCATTTTATCCTCCTCAGAAGTGTTTCTGGCAAAAAAGTGACGCCCACCCATTCTATCACAACGAGCGCAGGGGCACGGGAATGAAGATCAGCACAAAAATGGCGATCACCGCATAGCCGAGCCAGCGGCGGCGGGGGTCCAGTTCGGTCACATCGTCCAGTGCGGGGGGATGAAAGGGGCCGCCCAGAAAGTTGATCAACACCAGCCACGTAAACCAGCCCGACCAGCCGATGTTCTCCAAACCGGGGATGCGCGCTTGCACCTCCGACAGCCCGGCAATGCCCAGAAGCAGCATCCCGCCCAGCGTGGCCCAGTTGAAGATGCGTGCCTGCTTGCCGAAAAGCGCAAAAACTGTATGCCCGCCATCCAACTGGCCCAGGGGTAGCAGATTGAGCGCCGTGACCAGCAGCCCGATCCAGGCGGCGAAGGTGATGTCGTTCATCATCACATCCAGCCCCGTCACCGGGTTGGGCAGGGCCTGGCCGAAGGTCCACAGCTTGGCGTAGTAGTAGAGAAAGCTGTTGCCTTCCAGCATGGCGCCGGCTATGGCCTGGGGCACCAGCACTTCGCTGGTACTCAGCCCGTAGAAAAGCAGCGGGATCGCCAATAGCAGCCCAGCCAGCGGACCCGCCACACCGATGTCGAAGAGTTTACGGCGATCCGGCACAGGCTCTTTGAGGCGGATGAATGCGCCCAGCGTGCCAAATCCCAGCGGCATCGGCAGGAAGTAGGGCAGGGTGACGGCGACGTTGTGATAGCGGGCCGCAAAATAGTGGCCGAACTCGTGCGCGGCGAGGATTCCCAGCAATGTAGTAGCGAAGGGCAGCCCTTGGACCAGCAGAGCGGGTGTACTGAAAATCTGCCACATCAATTCCAGAATGCCGGCATTGGGGTCCAACCCCACGTCCACGCCGTAGAGTACGCCGACAAAAAGCGTACTGAGAACCGTCACCACAAAGAGCGCCAGATTGATCAGCGGGTTGGAGCGGCTGCGCGGGACAACGCCGGTCAGCACCTGCAGCACGACATTTTCGCCTGTGCCCGCCGCCCCCGCGTCTTCGTCCCGGCGCAGAAAAGGGGTGAAGCCGCGCCGGTTGAACTCGGCCAGCCAGCGGGAGAAAACCTCGGCGCTGGGGCGCAGCAGCCGACCGCGCACCTCCAGACCCTCCACGGCCGGTTTTTCCGGTGTACGGATCGACTCGACCGCCATATCCTGACCGACAACCGCCAGCGCGGTTTTGGCGACGTCGCCGTAGGCCTGGGCAAAGGCGCTGTTGAGTTGCAAATGCAAAGAGGGAAGAGTGCTTTTCGGTTGCATCGTTTCCTGCCAAAAATAGACACCTGACCGGTGCGCAGGCAGCGATCAACTGCACTGCGTATCTGCGTACTCTGCGCATCTGTCAGGTGTTGCACGTTTGCTCTACAAACACCGGTCTGCATTCTACCCCAAAGCGCGGCTTCGTGCTATAAATGGAGGACGAAAATGACGATGTGCCAGTGGTTGACGATTGTCCTGTAGGAGCGTGAAACGTGAAACGTGAGATCGCACGACGATCTCACGTTTCACGCTTCACGTTTCGGTTGACAAAATTTGATTGTCTTTCTGTGACCGCAAACGTACCGAGGCCCCATGCACCCTTTCCTCCAAAAACTATCCGAACGACCTCTGCTCTGCGACGGCGCGATGGGCACAATGCTTTTTTCGATGGGTGCCAGCGACGAACAGTGTCTGGAATATCTCACCCTCAGCCGCCCCGGCTGGATCACCGAAATCCACCAGGCCTTTGCCGCGGCCGGCGCGGATGTGATCAAAACCCACACCTTCGGGGCCAACCGGGTGCGGCTGGCCGATGTCGGTCTGCAAGAGCGGGTGCGCGATCTCAACTTCCGCGCCGTGAAACTGGTGCGCGATGTGCGCGAGCTGGTGGGGCGCAGTCTCTTCATCGCTGGGGACGTGGGGCCGCTGGGCAAACGGCTGGACCCTTACGGGCCTGTCACCGCGGAGGAGGCGGAGGCAGCCTTCCAGGAACAGGTCTCTGTCCTCTGGGAAGCCGGCGCGGATCTGCTGCTTTTCGAGACTTTTAGCGAAATCGCCGAATTGGAGATTGCGGTGCGGGCGGCCAAAGCTCTCTGCGATCTGCCGATTGTGGCCTCGATGACCTACAACCAGGACGGGCGCACCGGCTCTGGCGTGGCACCCGGCGAAGCCCTGCGCCGTTTGACCGCCGCGGGTGCGCACCTGATCGGGATCAATTGCTCGGTTGGCCCCGCGCCGACGCTGGAAGTCTTGCAAGAACTGCACCGGTCCAACCCCAAAATGGCTCTCAGCGCCATGCCCAACGCCGGTTTCCCGGCGCGGGTGGATGGGCGCTTCTCCTATCCGGCGGGTCCGGGCTACTTTGCCCGCCATGTGGCCCCCTTTCTGGACAACGGCGCACGGCTGATCGGTGGCTGTTGTGGCACAACGCCCATGCACATTCGCGAGATGCGCACAGCGCTGGACGCCTATCTGGCCCACAAAGGGCTGGCTGCTGGTTCGCTTGTAGTCTCCGACGCCGAGCTGCCAGCGATGCACATAGCCCTGGACACTGTTCTGGACGACAACAACGACGACCCCCACCGGGATACGACGGAGCTTCTGCGCAAAATTCGGGCGGGCAAGTTTGTGATCAGTGTGGAGGTAGATCCACCGCGGGGCTTCAACGCCCAGAAGCAGATCGAAGGCGCGGCCCACGCCAAGTCTATGGGCGCGGACGCCATCAACGTGGCCGACAGCCCGATGGCCCGCGTGCGTATGAGCGCGCTTTCGCTCTGCGTGCAGATTCAGCAGCAGGTGGGCATCGAATCAATTGTGCATTTCACCACCCGCGACCGCTCGCTGATGGGTTTGCAGGCCGATCTGATCGGTGCGCAGGCGTTGGGCGTGCGCAATATCCTGGCCCTGACCGGCGACCCGCCCTCACTGGGCGACAGCCGCAACAGCACGCCCGTCTACGACGTAGACTCGATTGGGCTGGTGCGCATCATCAACCGCCTCAACGAAGGCTTTGACCAGGGCGACAACAAAATGGGGCAGTCGGGCAATTTTACGATTGCCGTGGCCTGTGACCCCACCCGGCCCAATCTGGAGGAGGAGGCCGACCGTTTTCACCAGAAGGTGAGCGGCGGCGCGCACTTTACGATGACCCAACCCATCTATGACCCACAGGTCTGGCTGCGCTTTTTGCGGGTCTACGAGGAGCGGCACGGCGACTTTCCTGTGCCGGTGTTGATCGGCATTCTGCCCCTGCAAAGCCACCGCCACGCCAGCTTTCTGCACAACGAAGTGCCGGGTATCACCCTCAGCGAAGAGGCGCTGGAACGGATGCGCAAGGCCGGTGCGGATGGCCGCCAGGAGGGGGTGCAGATGGCCCAGGAGCTTCTGCTGCACCTGGTGGACGCGCCCCACGTCCAGGGCGTCTATCTGATGCCCAGCTTTGGCCGCTACGAAGTGGCCTGCCAGGTGCTGGAGGCGTTGACGCCGGCGCAGAGGGGGACAAGATAGAGATTGGGAGATTGGGAGATTGGATGACCCAATCTCCCAATCTCCCAATCTCCCAATCTCCCAATCTCCCAATCTCCTAACCACCCCACTCACACGACGGAGACTGCCCCCATGCCCGCCACCAATTCTCCCCTCCTCGTTTCGCTGCTCGAAAAATTCGCCGCGGCCGACTGCTGCTGGTTTGCCAGCACCCGGCCTGACGGGCGCGCCCATCTGGCCCCCATTTGGCACGTCTGGCACGCGGGCGCGGCTTATGTGATGACAAAAAACGACGCCGTGCGCGTCCGCAACATCCGCCACAACCCGGCGGTCAGTCTCTCTCTGCCCGATCCGATGAACGTCTTTGTGATCGAAGGCGTTGCCCGCGTTGCGCCGGAAATGGAAGACGCCCTGGCCCCCCTCTTCCAGGCAAAATACGACTGGAACATCCGCACAGACAGTGACTACGACACAATCATCGCCGTTGACCCGGTGAAGGTGCTGGCCTGGGGTAGCCACGGCGAAGGGCGCTGGCAGAATTTTGGGCGGTGACGAGTCTGCCTGATCTGCGCGGCGAGAAGCGTCTGCGCCAAGATGGCTGCCCGCCGGCGATGCAGAGCGGGGCGTATCCTGGCCGTAAGAAAGAAGGCTTGTATACACGGATGGGAAGGAACACAGATCAGAAAAAATCCGTGTTTCTTTCCATCCGTGTATACAAGCCTCTTTGGTTCTGGCTTTGCCAAGTTGGGTGTAAGATATACGCAATACTCACGCTTGTCGAATAGATGAAATAGGCGGGTATATCAAAAAAGGGATAGTCAAGTACACGCAACGCCGCCGGGGATGAAGTCCTCCGGCTGCACAACCGCGCCGGGACTTTCCTTCACCGCGCCGAATCTGCCCTTTTTGATCCGGGAGGTGGAGGGGCTGATGGGGAGGGAAGAATAGAACGCGGACGACGCGGAAAGGGCTGATCAGCGCGGATTAGAAGAGACCCGCAACCGTTCGGTTGCGGGTCTCTTTGCGTCTGGAAAACGTGGCTGGCAAGGAAATTTTTGCTCAGTTGGTCTGGCCGGCCAGGTAGGTCATAGCCGCCTCGGCAATCAGCCCGGAGCGGCTCTGGCCGTGTTCTGCCGCGTAGCGATCCATCTGGCGCACCAGCCGTTCGGGGATGGTGATGTTGATGCGTTTCGACTTGCCGGAAAGTTTGGAGAGGTCCCCGCCACCAGCGCCCAAACGCCGTGCGCATAGCCCGGGTTGTGGATGTGGGGTCAATGGGTATTATAGTTGACCCCGTTGTCAAGACCACGAGAGGCCCGAAATAAGAGAGAGCCTGGTGTCTGCGCGGGGGTGATAAATCCCTGCTCCTCGCTCCCCGTCAACTGGACATTGCGGGCGGACTGCAAGAAGGCGGCGGGGTCGCTGGCGGATTGATCCGGGGTGGCGGTTTCGTCCAGTTGCTCCCATTCCTGTCCGGCCACCCGGCCCCACACTTCCCCGGACTGGAGCTTCAACTCCATCTGGCCGATGCCGTGCAGCAGGTGGCCGCTCTGTTCGCTGATGGCGAGATCGATGCGGTCGTCGGCTTCGGGGAAAAAAGGGCCTGTTTGCGGGAATAGTTCCCGGCTTTTGCCCAGGCTGACGCGCGGCCGGCGCGCCCTATCCGCCAAAATGGGCGGTGACAGTGTAGCGTTCGTGGCCCGGCCCGCCGGTGACGAGGAGGGGGCCGCAGCGCAGCCAGGCATGCGCGATCATCTCGGAACGGGGAAAGTCAGCGGCCTTGTGCAGGGCGACGCCCAAGTAGAGGGTGGCGGGGATGCCCCGGCGGCCCAACCAGTATTTGGCAGCCAGGGCCTGGGGAAAGCAGTTGCTCGTCCACGGGGTGTAGGGGCTGACCCGTGCTATCGCCAGGCCGACCCGCCGGGCCTGGGCCAGATGGTCGGGCGGCGCATCCGGCGGGGTCTCCGCTTGCAAGGGGTCGAGGTGACGGGCCAGACGGCGGAAGGGGACGATGCGCAGGGCCAGCCGGGCGACGCCCAGCAGCACAAGGAGCTGCACCAGCAGCCAACGATCCGCCCAGGAGAGCGAGGCCAGCTTGCGCAGCGCCGGGTAGTGGGCGTTGGAACGCTGCACCACTTACTCCTCAAGCCCGGTGATCTGGTCAAAGATCAGATCAGCGTAGTGAATACAGGCTATGCGCACACTCTGCCAATCATGCCAGCGTGGAGCAAGGTTCTTGTACTCGACGAGATTGACATCATCCAGATCGTATGGAAGTGGCTGTACAAGCTGAATTTGTAGTTGCTGCAAGGCCGATTCACCATTCGGCTGGGGGTACAAACTATCAAAAGATCGCAGCGCCTCTGCAAAGTTTTCTTCACCCATGTGTTCGGCAAGAGCAACAAAATCAAGATAATCCCGGGTTGCGTTTCGCTTGAGGATGAGTAGACCCTTGATTCGTAAAATTTCTGCTTTAGTGGGGAGGGTGATCGTTTCGCCACCGATTTCGATCTGATTCACATCCAGCGGTGCAGATCGAATTAGCTGCCGCACACCGGTTTCTATACCGTCCAAACTACCCAGAATTTGCACAGGGCGCGTAATACGTGCAGTTTGCCAACCAGCTACAGACTCGAGTTCGGCGAGTATCACATCGAACCGCAGCCGTAGATCGGTGATCACGTGGTCGGCGTCAGTAGATAGGCGGTGGCGCGCATAAACAGCCGAGGCCGTGCCACCTACCAACACTGCGTCTGGCAGAATACGTTGCAGATGGGCCGCAGCGGCAAGCACCCGTTCCCAATCAGGCAGGTTTTCGTTGGGCATAATGATTCCAAAAGTGGTAACGCTGCGCGTATGGATCGGCGATGTGGACTGCGCAGACGCGCAACACTTTCTCCCGGATAGAGGGATCCGTGAGAAGAGCCGTGCGCAAAGCAGCCCAATCCCGGCGTTTGCCACGGGCAATGATGTCGTCAATGGCGGCCAGGGTGTGCCCCTGGTGGGAAAGGTGGCGATGGTTCATACATTCAGTATACATCAACCAGCGCCTGGCGTGCGAAGTGCGAAGAACCGGTGTAACGGGCAATGTACGCCACCAGGTGACGAAACGACACTGAGGGTCATGCCGCGGCCAGCCGCCCGTTGGCGGCCATTTCGTTCAGCACCGCCAGCACAGCGGTCCCCAGTGGGCCAGGGCTGCGTCCATCGCAGCCAATTTCTCAGGCTGTGCGGACTCGCTCAAGCATCCAAAAATAGCGGCGCACGGCGGAGTTAGCCGGGGAGATCGAGCTGCGCAAGGACCTGGAACTGCACCAGGGCGTCCAAAAGGAGCGGGCGCGCATTGCACGGGAGAGCCACGACGGCCTGCTGCAAACCCTGCTGGGGGTGTGCATCCGCACCGGATCAACGACCTCAACGCGGACATCTTGCGGGATGGTCTGCTGCCGGCCCTGTACTGCGTAGCCGTCCAGCCGATCACAGCCATCCCAGCGAATACTCGCTGTGGTGGCGAAACCTGAAGAGGCAGTGCTGGCTACCTGTGCAGAACTCGGCATCGGCTTCGTGCCCTGTAGCCCGCTGGGCAGGGGCTATCGGGAAAGGTTGACGAAAACACCACCTTTGCCGAAAACGATATCCGCAGCCGCAGCCCGCGCTATGCGCCGGAGGCAGGCAAAGCAGACCGGGTGGTCATTGATCTGCTTACCGAAATCGGCGCGCAGAAAGGGGCGACACCGGCCCAGATCGCGCTCGCCTGGCTGCTCGCCCAGAAGCCCTGGAGTCCCGATTCCAGGCAGCCGCAAGCTCGAACGTTTAGAGGAGAACATCGCTACCCAATGAAAATCATCCACAGACTTCCGGCAATCATCAACAGGCTGGCCGCGGCCAACACGATCCGATCGATACGCCGGATAGAAGCTGCGTTGTCCGGTGCGACTTCCATCTGGTGCGCGCTGCGCATGGCTGTAATGAGGGTGGCGATGATGACCAGGTAGGCCAGCACGTAGATTCTGTCCAAGAGTACCAGATTGCCTGTATCCGGCAGGGAAGAGGTGTAGGACTGCTGTAGGAAAACTGTCGTCAGCAAGCCTGTCGTGGGCAGCGACATGCGCAAGTCCACTTGGGTGGGATGAATAAGCAGCGTGGCCAGGGACATAGACAGCACAATGACCAGCGGCAGCAAGAGTTTCCAGACAAAGAAATTTAAGGAACGATGAATAGTGAGCTGGAAACGTAGCGTCGCATAGCTTTCTTCGCTGTTGGCGTCGCTCCTCACTTGACCAAACCGGCTGTCATACTTGTGCAAAAGACTCTCGATGCTCCAATTGGCAATCCGCCAGCCCGGCACCCTCAGCAGTTCGCCATAGCCTGAATCTTCATTATCCGTCACATAGACCAGTTCACTGGAGCGATGGGTGGTGTGCTCGATCAGGATAGTAAGTTTCTGTTCATCCAGGGGATAGCGATCCATAACAAAGGGCTGCGAGAAACGACCGCTGATACGCATTCCCTGGTAAAGACTGCCATCAGGCATCTCAATCGGCTCCTCCGTGAGGGGTATCATCATCAGACTCCAGCGGTCAACAATGTTGACAAACTCCAGGGACTCCATCGGATTGATTTCACCCTGCCAGCGCATCCAGACATAGGCTTCGGCAAAATAGGTGTTGCCCGCGTAGTCTATGTTGTAGATCGAGATGGGGTATACACCGACGATGACCTGTTGCGCGCTGGGGGGAATCTCCCCCAGCGGGACCAGGCCGTCGTTGTCTGCGGCAGCGAACGCGGGCTGCTTGTCAACAGCGAGCAACAGCCCACACAAGACGAGAAATCCAGCCAACGCAGCCAGGAGTAGTGGGCCACGCACATAGCGAATCCGCACAAGACGCCCCAAGACTTTCATCAGATATCTCCTTGTCGAAAGTGATAACGTTCCTGAAAAAAGCCAAAGCACGCGCAGCGGGGGCGCGGGTTGCGCAGAGATATTCTCCTGCCTTTCCGCGCAAACACAGCGCCTCCGCGCTCACACTTGCCTTGTCTGTCTGTATCCAAAGCATATCCCATTCCTGACAATTGGTCAATTGTGCGGGGAAAGAGGGTCAGCTTGTCCTGCTCCGCAACCGTCTATCATCCTCCATCCGTACTGTACTGAATCATTACTGAATCATTGCACTGTTGACTTGCCAGGTCATTTCAATTAAACTACCAATGCGATCCTCTCCCGAAAATGCCCCCCAAAATTGCGCTGGTACAGTCGGGCGGAAATATGCCAGCGCAATGGTTGGGGATCGGCGAACAAACAAGTTGATGATCCAACTGCCGGGAAACGGCCACGATCTTCCTGTCTGGAGTAGACAAATAATGAACATCAGGCAGCCATCCCCACCAACGGTATCAATCTGCACGTCGTCCAGGCTGGGCCAGAGGACGGCCCACTGGTCATCCTTCTCCACGGCTTCCCGGAGTATTGGGCGGGCTGGCGACAGCAGATTCCCGTGCTGGCCGCGGCGGGCTACCGGGTCTGGGTG
>CAMDEX010000122.1 GCA_945897075.1 Litorilinea aerophila | reverse complement strand
CGTACCCGTCGTGCCATAGACAATCGGGCCGGGTGTGACGCCGTGATCGAGCGTCGTCCACGAGCCTTCGCAGATGGTGTATGCGTGGGGGAAGCGTACGAGCATCGCCGCGTTGTCCTCGGCGTCACCCCAGGGGCTGTCCAGATTGGCGCGCAGCCCGATGACGGCGCTGGCCTGTTCGCCCACCAGCCAGCGCGAAATCAGCGAGCCGTAGCAACAGTAGTCCAGCATTGTGCCGCCACCCGCCGCGGCCTGATGCCACCAGGTGCTGCCGCGCAGCGTGCCGCTGAGGGGTTCGCTCTGGTTGACCACCCCTGGATGGCGCACGCCCGGACCCAACGGCCCTGTGTGGCCGCCCCGCCATTTGACCTGCAAAACCCGGCCAATCTCACCAGCGTCGAGCAGCGCTTTGGCCTTGCGGTCAATGGCAGACCAGGCCGTAGGCCAGTTGACGATCATCAGTGTGCCCGCGGCGCGCGCGGCGCGGGCCATACGCAGCCCTTCGACCAGCGAAGCGGCCATCGGCTTTTCGGTCACCAGATGCACGCCCGCGGCCGCACACGCCTCGGCCACATCGCCGTGCTGGTTGTTCTCGGCGCAGCAGATGATAATGTCGAAGGTCTCCTGGGCCAGCATCTCCCGGTAATCGTCGTAGAGTTTGGGCAGGCCGATCTTCTCGAATGCGTTGGCCGCATTCCACTTGCGCGTGGAACGGGCCTCGCCTTTGTCGGGGCGGATGGGCACAGTGTCCGCGCCGGCCACGAGGACGGCTTGGGGGTGGGCGGCGAACTGGGCCAGCAGGCTGTTGATGTGCATGTGGGCGAAGCCGATGACGCCGATGCGGTAGGTGGACATTGGGATCTCCTTTGAAATGTGGACGGTGGACGGCGGACAGCGGACAGCTTCCGCCAGTAACGATACACCAGATGGGCGGAAAGGAAAAGTCCGTTTCCGTAGGTTGGGTTCTCCCGGCAAGAAAAATTGAAATACGACACAACGAGCGCCGGGAGAACCCAACCTACCTCAGCGCCAAAGCAGCCAGGCCCAGAGAGCCGTGGCCACCAGCAGAAGCAGGCGGAAGAGCGGCTTTTGCGTCTTGTGGCGGAAAAGAAACATCCCCAGCCAGCCGCCCGCCACACCGCCAGCCAGGGCCAGCCCGTGCAGCGTCCATTCCGGGATGCGCCGTCCGTTGCGCGGTGACTGGGCTTTGTCCACGCCATAATAGCCGAAAGTGACCAGCCCCGTCGCCAGCAGCCAGAGCAGAAGCGGGTCAAAGTCACCGACCAGAAGGGGATCGGCGACGAAGAAAATGATTGCGGCCAACAGCAGACCGAGTAGCAGAGAGGGGACGGCAACAATGAGTTTGCGCATAGGGCGACCCTGAACTTTCTTGCGTGTTTGCCCGCGGAGGAACTTTGCCGTATGATAGCAGAGAACTTTTTGGACCGCTATTTGAGTACAATCAGCGTTAGCAACGGCTAGGCAGAGTTATGGCGGCGAGGTTTTGCGCCGATCTGTGCATTTTGAAGGGGCAGGTGAAACTTTGGACTTTGAAGTCTACTGTGACGAAAGTCGGCAAGAGTACTTTTGGACAGATGCAATTCAGCCTGCAGATCGATTTGTATTGATTGGCAGTCTTTGGCTTGAAGCGGATCAACGGGCCAAAATGAAAGAAGCGATCAAAAATCTTCGTTCTACCCACCGCGTCTTTGGTGAATTCAAGTGGCAGCGCGTTAGCCCTTCACGGCAATCATTTTACACCGATTTGGTTGAGCTTTTCTTTGATTCGCCAATGCGCTTTCGCGTCATCGTTTTGCCCGCCGACCAATTAGACGCGATTCAATTTCATTACGCCGACAACGAACTGATGTTCTACAAGTTTTATTATCAACTGTTGCATCACTGGATTCTGGATTTCAACAGCTATCGCATTTTCATAGATGTCAAAACAAATCGGGTCAAAGAACACCCACCCCGTCTGCGTCAGATTTTGGATCGTTCGAATCTATTGGCAGATGTCGTATCGGTACAGGCTTTACCATCCGATCAACTGGATCTGATGCAACTAACAGATATGCTGATCGGTGCAGTAGGATATAGCGTCCACAGTTTGCACAGCAGCACAGCTAAGTTAGCCGTTATCGCCGCAATAGAGACGAAGATCGGCCATTCGATTCAAGCTACGACTCGGGGCGAAAACAAATTCAACGTCTTTCGTTGGAAACCGGGTGGAGGATGGTAGGATGCCCCCACCACTGATCTACTATGCAAGCGATGCCGAATATCGTACGCATTTTGAAATCCACTATTGCGGACAAACGATCAAAACGTTTGATGGATATCGCGTCTTTTTCCCAAAACAACAATTCGACGACGCGTTCTATGAGAGCGCAAACCGTAAGACGAAAGATAAAAGCGTATTCTCAAATAAACGTGCAGAGAGAATTGATTGGATCAGAACGGCTTTGGAGGATGCAACTGCGGAGGTTTACGCGGGGTGGGATCGGGACAAAAAACGCATAAACAATAAGCGCCGGGTGGCGCTTGTGTATCACGACTATGTGATTGTTCTCCAAATGAATCTGAAGCGCAAAAGTGCTACGTTTATTACAGCCTATGTAGCGGACAACGTCACAATCGCCAAAATTCGCCGCAATCCTAAATGGGCTGCTTAAAAAAGATGACCGCTGGTTAGTATTGGCCCAGCGGTCGAAGCCTTTGTAGGACCCAGACTCTAAGTAAAGGTCATACTTAATATACACGATAACCGCACAGAGGTCAATAACGAAAAACGCAAAAACAGGAACAAAAAGGATATGAAAGGATATGTACAATGATACTCTCCCCCAATCTCACCGGCACAGCATCCACAACCGTTGACCACACAAACACGGCGGCTTCTCTGGGCAGTGGACTGGTACTCGTCTTCGGCACGCCCGCGCTCGTGGCGCTGCTGGAACTGGCCGCTGTCCACGCTGTAGCCAACAGCTTGCCGCCTGGCTCCACTTCTGTGGGCACCCTCGTGGATGTACGCCATCTGGCTGCCACGCCGATGGGAATGAGTGTGCGCGCCCAGGCCACCCTCACCGCTGTGGAGGGGCGGCGGCTGACCTTCGCGGTGGAAGCCTACGACGAAGTGGAGAAGGTGGGCGAGGGAACGCACACGCGGGTAGTTGTGGACGCGGAACGTTTTGTGCAGCGAACCGAAACAAAATTGAAACGTGAAACGTGAGATCACCGAATGATGTCACGTTTCACGTTTCACGCCTTACGAATCACCGCCATCCAAAGAAAGGATACGCCATGCACTCGCCTTTTCCTTCCCAAACCGATCTGACCATCTGCTTTGCCCACGTCGCCTACCAGATGGAAGCCACCTTTGCCCGACGGGAGACGGGAATCCGCCACTTTCAGGTCTGGTCGCGCCCGGAGTTGGCCGAGCGGTTGCCGGAAGCAGACGTGCTGGTCGTCTCCGGCTTCTGGCAGAACAGCCTGTTGGAGCACGCGCCCAAACTGCGCTTTATCCAGTCCATCGGCGCGGGGACCGACCAGTTTGATCAGGCCAGCCTGCGGGCACGGGACATCCGCCTGGCCAACGCCAGCGGTGTCAACCGCAACGCAGTCAGCGAACACGCCATGGCCTGTATCCTGGCCCTGGCCCGCCAACTCCACAGCGGACGCGACAACCAGCACAAGCGCATCTGGCGCGGGATGATCTCCGATCTCTCCCAACGGGAGGACGAGTTGGGCGGCAAAACCCTGCTGATCGTCGGTCTGGGCGCGATTGGAACGCGGCTGGCAAAGCTGGCAAAGGCATTCGATATGCGGGTGATCGGGACAAAGCGCAACCCATCCACAGCGCAGGATGTGGCGGATGAAGTTCACACGCCGGATCGCCTGCTCGAACTGCTGCCCCAGGCCGATTTTGTCGCGCTCACCTGTCCGCTGACGCCGGAAACGACGAATCTGATTGACGCCCACGCCTTCGCCGCCATGCAGCCCAGCGCCTACCTCATTAATATGGCGCGCGGGCGTTGCGTGGACGAACCCGCGCTGTTGGCCGCCCTACAAAACGGCACAATCGCCGGCGCGGCCATTGACCATTTCTGGGATGAACCCCTGCCGCCAACTTCGCCCTTCTGGGCGCTGGAGAATCTGCTCATCACCCCGCACACAGCGGGCGAGACCCGGATGTATGAAGAGAATGTACTAGACATTTTGCTGGAGAATTTGGGGCGGCTGGCGGAAGGCAAAGAGGAACTCAAAAATCAAGTCGTGTAGAAATTTCTAGTTTTTGTGATGGAGTAAGCTATGACTCCAGTGCAAAAAGGCTAAAAACCGAGTTTTTGAGACAGGCTCACTCCTGAATCACGGCGATTTTCGCAAAAAACTCGGTTTTTTCACTAGAGTCAGCTATGCGTGACCTCAGCCGATACCCTTTTGATATTCGTCCTTTGAACGCGGAAGACGGCGGCGGCTATCTGATCTCTTTCCTCGATTTTTCCGAGTGCATCTCCGACGGGGAGACGCCCACAGAAGCCATCCGCAACGGGCTGGATGCTCTGGCAGAGACGATTGCCGCTTTGGAAGATCTGGGATTGCCCATCCCAGAACGCGACAGCGGCGGGGACGCCCGGAGTCTATAGGTTGGGTTCTTGCCGCAGACGTTCCAGGGCGTTCCTACTTTCCCGGCGGCAAGAACCCAACCTGCGACTTACTTTGAAGATAGACGCACTTTCACGCCCCCCTGCGGGCGCAGTGTGCCGGATAGCGTTTGACCCGGTTCATCTCCAGCCACGCCAGCCAGACGGTAGCGCTGCGTAATCATCGCCAGGGCCAGCGTGCCTTCCATCAGGGCAAAGTCCCGGCCAATGCAGAGACGGGGGCCTGCGCCAAAGGGAATCCAGGCGAATTGATGGCGGCCAGCGCTCTGTTCCGGGGCAAAACGTTCCGGGTCGAAGCGTTCGGCGTCCGGCCAGAAGTCCGGGTGCTGCTGATAAAAATAGGTCATCGAGGCGATCTGCGTGCCCGCGGGAATGGCGTAGCCGTCAATCGTATCGTCGGCCAGGGCTGTGCGCGGCAGCCAGGCCGATGGGGGGCGCAGACGCAGGGCTTCTTGCAGCACCATCCGCGTATAGGGCAGCTTCGGCAGGTCTGCAAAACCGGGCTGCCGCCCCGCCAACGCGTCGTCCAACTCCGCCTGTAGCTTCTGCATCACATCCGGCTGGCGGGTGAGAAAGTGGAAGGTCCAGGCCAGAGCCACAGAGGTGGTTTCGTACCCGGCCAGGAAGAGCGTCGCCACCTCATCTCGCAACTGCTTGTCGGTCATCCCTTCACCCGTCTCCTCGTCCACTGTGTCCAGCAGCATCGCCAACAGATGGTTTTCTGGTTGCTGCGCGGCGGCCACGGCTTGACGGCCCTGGGCAATGATACGGTAGACGATCTCATCAAAGCGGGCCAGGGCACGGCGATAGCGCGCCCGGTGGGGCAGAGGCAGCCAGGCAGGCAGGGCCTGGGTCGCCGCCTCCAGCAGCAGATTGTCGAGAATGAAACCCATGTGCTCGCCAACCTCCGCCATCTCCTCGGCGGAAAGGGCTGTGCCAAAGAGCGTCTTGACCACAACCCGCATCGTCAAGCCGTTCAGCGCGGGCGCAATATCCAGCGGGGTTGACCCATCCGCGGCCCCGCTCCAACTCTCCACCGCTTCCCCAATCGCCTCGCAGCCTGTCGGAGAAGTCCATTTCGTGGGTTACATGTACCCTTTCGGATCGTTTTTAGAGGCCAAAATAGGATGTTTCAGCCCAAAATGGCTACCTTGAAGGTCAAAAACGCTGGGTGCCGCCCTTACTCCGACAGGCTGCTCGACCATCAGACTGGTCAGCCCGGCCAACCGTTGGCGGTGAAACTGTGGCTGCATCAGACGGCGCTGGCGCAGCCAGAACTCGCCCTGGCTGAGCACAAGCCCGTTGCCGATAAAGGGACGCACAGCTTCCCAGATGGCGCCCCCTTTGTAATAGTTCGCCACCTGATCGCGCAGGATGTGTTGGGCGTGGTGGGGGTGGTTGAGTACAACCATCTTGGCAAAGCCCAGGTTGAGCGTGTAGATGTCGCCGTATTGCTGCCGGGTGCGGGCCAGAAAGTCGAAGGGGTTCTTCAACAGATTGGGCAGAACACCCAGCAGAGGCAGCCCCTTCACTTCGGGCGGTGTGGCTGGTTGGCTTCGCTCCTGGATAGCTACGCTGGGAAATTGCGAGAGTGAGGCGGTCATGATTTTTCTCCTGTCGGCTTTGCGTGCAAAGGTGTCGTTTTGTCGTTGGCCTGTCTGCTTTGTCATCCGTGCAGGCCGATTTCTATCTGCTATTCAAACAGAAACGGGGGTGTTTGTCAGTGGCAATGAGTGACATAAAAATTGACATAGTACCCAACCTCCTATCTGGTCGAAAGCCTGGGCGCACGCGACGTCAAACAATCAGCATAACCTCCCCCGGTTGAGTAGTCACCCATCCTGTGCTATAGTGACGCCTGCCCACCAAACAAACGGGCGCAGTTTTCCAGTTCTATCTTCCCCATGCCATCACAACCCGGAGGAACCCCCAATGAAAGTCGTCATCACCACATCCTGGGTCGGCCATTACGTGGATATGTTCCGCGACGCCTTCCCGCAAGTCGAGTTCGTCACCGGCAACACGCCGGAAGAGGTCATCGCCGCCGGCGCAGACGCAGAAATCGCCTTTGGCCCGGTGGATCAGCAGTTGCTCGAAGGGCTGACCAGCCTGAAGTGGATTGCCTCGGCCAGCGCAGGCGTGGAGTGGATGCGCAACGCACCCGGTCTGCCCGCCACCGAGATTACCGTCACCAACACCCGCGGCGCCCACGCCAGCACCATCGCCGAACACACCTTCGGGATGCTCGTCCATCTGGCCCGCCGCTTTGACGAGATGTACGAGGCCCAAAAACGCCACGAGTGGATTCGGGGAGCCAACCTGCCCTTCACCGGTCTGGCCGGGCTGACGATGGGTATCGTCGGTCTGGGCAATATCGGGCGCGCCATTGCGGTGCGCGCGGCGGCCTTTGATATGACTGTCATCGCCGTAGACGCGCACCCGGTGTCCAAACCCGACTACGTAAGCGAGTTGGGGCTGCTCTCCGGGCTGGACGGTCTGCTGGAGAAGTCGGATGTGGTCGTCGTGACGGTGCCTATCACCCCCGAAACGCGCGGGATGATCGGCTCCCGGGAATTGGAATTGTTGAAGGATTCGGCCATTTTTATGGTCGTCTCGCGCGGCGGCATTGTCAACGAACCCGCGCTGATCGAGACGCTGAAGAGCGGCAGGTTGTTGGGCGCGGCGTTGGACGTGACCGACGTCGAACCCCTGCCCGCAGACAATCCGCTGTGGGATGCGCCCCGTCTCTTTATCACCCCGCACTGCTCGCCCACTTCGCGCCAGACCCACACGAATGTGATGCAGCAGTTGCAGACGAATCTGCGCCACTATCTGGCCGGAGAGCCGTTGGAGAATGTGGTGAATAAGGCGTTGGGGTATTAGGAATCAGGGATCAGAGACTGGGGATTGGGAGATTGGGAGATTGGGGATTGGCGATTGGACCGACGCCAGTTGCCAGTTGCCAGTCGCCAGTCGCCGCTCCCCAGTCGCCAGTCGCCAGTCCCCAGTCCCCTATCACACAGGAGAAAACCGATGACAAAGGATGCAGTCCTGCGTATGTTCGACTACAACGAGTGGGCGTGGCAGCGGCTTTTTCCCAGTCTGGCCGCGTTGAGCGATGAGGAATACTTTGCGGAGCGGCCTTTCTTCTGGCATTCGCTGCACGGGCTGGCTACGCATAGTTTCGGCGCGGATTGGATTTGGCTGCAACGCTGCCGGGGTGTTTCGCCCGCGGCCCTGCCCGCGCGCGAGAGTGTGGCCGGTCTGACGGATTTGCGCCAGCGCTGGGACCCCGTGCGGGCCGAGTTCCGGGCGTGGGTGGTAGAGCGGACGGCGGCGGAGCTGGCCGAGGATATCCGCTACACCGATACAGCGGGCAAAGCGTATCTGTTCAATCTGGACGATCTGCTGCGCCACGCAATGAACCACGCCACCGAACACCGCTCCCAGATGACGCCCACCCTTTTCCAGTTGGGCCACCCCACCGAACAGTTGGATTATCTATACTTTGCCCGCCGTTCCGCATAGGAGAAAAAACCACCAAGACACAAAGACACGAAGAAAAAACAGCTTTTTTGCCTTCCCCCCTTTGTGTCTTTGTGGCTTCGTGGTTGGCTAATTTGCAGAGGTGAACTATGCACTATACAGCAGAGACAGTTCTCGTGCGCGGCCAGAACGACCCGACCGACCCGGATTTGATCCTCTCTATTACCCCGCAGAGTGCGGGGTGGGACTATATCTCCTTTCAGGCCCGCCGCCTGGCGAAGGGCGCGAGTTGGTCCTTCGACACCGGCGAGAACGAATTTGCCTTCGTCAATCTGACCGGGCGCTACCGCGTCTCCTCCAACCGGGGCGAATGGAGTGGCATCGGCGGACGGGCCAGCGTCTTTACCGGTGGGGCGCACGCGCTCTATCTGCCCCGGCGCACGCAACTGACTGTCACGGCCGAGGAGGCGGGCGAGTACGCGGTGACGTGGGTACCCACGGGCGAGGATCACGACCCCTGGCTGATCCGCCCGCAGAACGTCAAGACCGGCATCCGCGGCGGCGACAATGTGAGTAGGCAGATCAACGATTTGCTGCCCCCCGGCTCGCCTGTGCATCGGTTGCTGCTGGTGGAGGTCTACACCCCCAGCGGCAACTGGAGCAGCTATCCGCCCCACAAGCACGACGTCCACATCGAAGACGACGCGGGCAATCTGATTGAAGCCGATTTGGAAGAGGTCTACTTCTACCGTATTGACCGGCCCGAAGGCTTCGCCTACCAGCGGGTCTACACCGACGAACGCTCCCCCCTGCACCGGGCAGGACAGCCCATCGACGCGCTGGTGCGGGTCGGCCACAACGAAGCGGTCCTCGTGCCGGAAGGCTACCACCCGGTGGTGAGTATGCCCGGCTACACGACCTACTATCTGAACGTCCTCGCTGGCAGCGCGCAGAGTCTTGCCAACCAGGACGATCCGAACTACTCTTGGGTGAAGAACGGCTACACGAAGGTTGATGGTCGGTTGCCGTTGTACTGAACCCGTAATGCGTGGTGCGTGGTGCGTGTACCGGAAAGGAGAGTTGGTCGCGATGAAGTATCAGGAGTGGTTGGTCGAGGTGCCAGCAGAAATCACAGACGATCCGATTTGGAAGACGGAGGTTTATCGGTTGGGTCTCTTTTTGGGCGATCTGGCCTGGTACGATGCGTTGAAGCTGACGCTGAAACCGCCCACTCGTTCGTTGTCGGATCAGTTGTATCGGGCATCAGGCAGTATCAGCGCCAATACGTGTGAAGGCTATAGCCGCGCCTCCGGCAAAGATCAAGCGCGCTTCTATGAGTACGCGCTTGGCTCCGCACGCGAAACTCGGGACTGGTATTTCAAAGCCCGCCACGTCCTCGGCCCCGAAATCACCAGCCACCGGCTCAAACTATCCGCCCAGATTATCCGCCACCTGCTGCGGATGATCCCCAAATACCGCGGCGAAAGCATCCGCGAGGAGGCAGCCGAGTATTTGATTACACCCCTCACAGATCTGCTGGAAAACGTCCCAATGCCCGACCACCAGTTCACGCACAACGCACTACGCACCACGGAAAACGCCCCACTGCCCGACTTCCAATTCACGCACCACGCACTACGCACCACAGACGAGGAAACATCAAATGAATAACCAGCTTTCCCCCCGCACCTACGACTCCCTGCACATGGGCCGCTCGTCCATTGACCTCTACAGCAACGATGTGGGCGCGCCCTTTCCCGAAATCACCAGCTTTGCCGCCTACGTAGGCGGATCGCCCACGAATATCAGCGTGGGCGCGCGGCGGCTGGGGCTGAAGACCGCGCTGCTCACCGGTCTGGGCGTGGACCCGGTGGGCGATTTCATCCAGGCTTTTTTGGACAAAGAGGGCGTAGACACGACCTACACCGTGCGCAAACCCGGTCACCGCACCAGCGCCGTCGTTCTAGGCATCGAGCCACCGGACAAATTTCCGCTGGTCTACTACCGGGACAACTGCGCCGACATCGAGCTGACGATTGACGACGTGCTGGCCGCGCCCATCGCCGACAGCAAAGTTTTCCAGTTTGCCGGGACAAACCTGTGCAAAGAACCCAGCCGCAGCGCCACGATGCACGGCGCTGAGATCGCCCGGCGCTCCGGCACAGACGTCGTCTGCGACCTGGACTTTCGCCCGACCCAGTGGCACGACCCCCGGGCTTTCGGCGTAGTCATCCGCTCTGTCCTGCATTCGGTGGATATCGTCATCGGCACAGACGACGAAATCAAGGCGACTGTTCTACGCGACGCCAGCCAGATGCACCTGACCCACTCGCAGATCTCCGACACAAAGATCGAAGGCGACGCGCTCTTCGCCATCCGCACCCTCCTCTCCCTCGGCCCGAAGGCGGTGGTGCAGAAGGTGGGCGCACTGGGCGCGCGCGTACACTTGCAGGACGGCACAGTCATCGAAGCGCCCGGCTTCCCGGTAGAAATTTACAACGTCCTGGGCGCGGGGGATGCCTTCGGCGCGGGCTTCATCTACGGCTATGTACACGGCTGGGACTGGCGCAAGGCCGCCCGCCTGGGCAATGCCTGCGGTGCGATTGTGGTGACAAAGCACGGCTGCGCCAATTTTATGCCGACGTATGAGGAAGTGATGGCCTTTGCGGAGGAGAGGGGGGGGTTGTAAAAAGGGGATTGGGGATTCGGAAGAATTAGCGCAGACGAAAATCCATAATTCAGGCGATACGTTCCAGACGTGGGCTGCGCATAGTAAACTCGCGCAGCGAACCATTCCTGCCCTCTCCACCAAGCCCTGCGCCCGAAGGTTGGGGCAGGGCTGTTTGTACGGACAGGCGACTGCCGCTTCAACCGTCGACGCAGAAGACGTAGCGGGGGGCAAAGAAACGCTGTGGTATAATGCCATCACAACCCGTTCTGGACACCAATAAGAGAGCGACACTTGTTCAATCACAACGCACCGCTGATTTACCTTGATACCAACGTTTACTCACGTCCCTTTGATGACCAGATGCAATCAGCCATTCAGGAAGAAGCCAATCAGTTCGTCGTCCTGCTCGAGCGGGGGAAAGGCGATTCTGCGCAAGAAATAGCCGACTATTGGGGAGACGCCAGTATAGATGAAATTCACAACCGGGTGACAACGTGGAAGGCGAAACGACAATCCACAGATCATCCAACGGGGCGTCGAGCTGTCGTTTGACCCATAAAATGCACTCACAATCTGTTCTGATTTCATCCCCCGTGGCGTGTATCCGCGTATGAGGAACGAATGGGGACCGACAACCCGCTCAAGATGCTGATCACCGCAGCGTCTGATGACGGCGCTTGTGAATTTGCTGAGTGACGAGGAGATGATCGCAATGGTCGAACAAATGATTGATTCCGCCGATGAACTGCTGTTGGAATTGCCTTATATGCGCCGCCTGCAACGCCGAGCCAGGGAGGAAGCCAGGGCTGAAGCTCTGGTCGAAGGACGAGCGGAAGGACAAGATACAGGACGAGCCGAAGGGGTACGCCTGGGCGAACAGAAGGGCATCCTGGACGGCTTGCGCCAGGCAGTGTTGGATATCCTTGTTCTGCGCTTTAATCCGCCTACCAAAACGTATTTTCAATGCCAGCAACGGCTGGAAGAATACGCGGAGCAGAAAACGTTGCAGCGGTTGTTGGCGGTGGCTGTCCAGTCCGAAGATATAGCCGCATTTATCCTGCAACTGGAAGAAATGCCGACAAACGGACACCCGTAAAAACCGAAACAACCGCTCTCGTTGCCACTACTCCATCAACACCCTTTCCTATTCTCAAGGGAGTCGTTTTATGTCCACCACCCGCCTTACCACCGCCCAGGCCGTCGTCCGTTTTCTGCAAAACCAGTTCAGCGAACGCGACGGCGTGGAACGCGCCTTCTTCGCTGGCTGCTTCGGCATCTTCGGCCACGGCAATGTCTCTGGGATGGGCCAGGCCCTGCAACAGTACCCGGCCTTCCGCTACTACCAGACCCGCAACGAGCAGGCGATGGTACACACCGCGGCGGCCTTTGCCAAGCACAGCAACCGGCTGGCTACACTGGTCTGCACTACCTCCATCGGCCCCGGCGCGACCAATATGCTGACCGGCGCGGCCACAGCCACCGTCAACCGGCTGCCTGTGCTGCTCCTGCCCGGTGACATCTTCGCCCGGCGCAATGTGGCCCCGGTGCTGCAACAGTTGGAGTCCGAGAGCAGCCAGGATATCTCCGTCAATGACGCCTTCAAACCACTCAGCCGCTACTGGGACCGCATCTACCGCCCTGAACAGATCATCACCAGCCTGCCCGAAGCCATGCGTGTCCTCACCAGCCCGGCCCAGACCGGCGCGGTGACCCTCTGCCTGCCCCAGGACGTGCAGACCGAAGCCTTCGACTACCCGGTGGAACTCTTCCAGAAGCGAGTCTGGCGCATCCCGCGCAGCCGGGCCGATGCGGGCGCGTTGCAACGGGCAGCCGACGCCATCCGCGCCGCCAAGCAGCCGCTGATTATCGCGGGCGGCGGCGTTCTCTACAGCGAGGCCACCCACGCCCTGCGCCGCTTTGTCGAGCAGACGGGCATTCCCGTAGGAGAGACGATGGCGGGCAAGGGCAGTCTAGCCTACGACAACCCGCTCTGTCTGGGCGCGGTCGGCGTCACAGGCACATCCGCCGCCAATATTGTGGCGAAGGAGGCCGATCTGATCATCGGCATCGGCACCCGCTACAGCGACTTTACGACAGCCAGCAAGACCCAATTCCGCCACCCGGATGTCCGCTTCGTCAATATAAACGTAGCCGAGTTCGACAGCCACAAACACAGCGCCCTCCCCGTCACCGGCGACGCCAAAGTGACGCTGGACGAGCTGGCGGAGCTGCTTTTCGACTATCGCAACGCGGATGAAAACATCGCCCAGGCCCAGCGGCTACACGACGGTTGGGAAGCCGAGGTGGATCGCATTTACAGCATCAAAACCGCGCAGAGCGGGCTACCCTTCCAGGGCGGGCTGATCGGCGCGGTCAACGAGCAGGGCGACCCGGCGGCGGTGATGGTGGGTGCGGCGGGCAGCCTGCCCGGTGATCTGCACAAACTGTGGCGGACGCGCCATCCCAAGCAGTATCATCTGGAGTATGGCTATAGCTGTATGGGCTACGAGATCGCCGGTGGGCTGGGCGTCAAAATGGCCGACCCGGCGCGCGAAGTCTATGTGCTGGTGGGCGACGGCAGCTTTCTGATGATGAACGCCGACATCACGACTTCTGTGCAGGAAGGCTTCAAACTGACGATTGTGCTGATGGACAACGCGGGGTACAAAAGCATCGGCGGTCTCAGCCGTTCGCTGGGCCAAAGCGGTTTCGGCACGCGTTTCGTCTACCCCAAAAACGGCCATCTGGTCACGGATCAGGCGGGAATGGAAGTCGAGTCCCTGCCCATCGATCTGGCCCAGAACGCGGCCAGCCTGGGCGCGCACGTCATCCGTTGCCAGAGTGTGGACGAGGTAGTTGCCGCTCTGCAAACAGCCAAAACCATTGAGCGCACCGTCGTCATCCACGTCACCAACGACCGCTATCTGGGCGTGCCCGGCTATGAAAGCTGGTGGGATGTGCCCGTGGCGGAAGTCAGCGAACTGGATTCGGTCAACGCGGCGCGGGAGGAGTGGGAGGAGATGCGGACGAAGGAGAGGTATTTTTTGGGATGACGCGGGATTGATGAGTGGATGATTTTCGTGAAGTGTGGTGTATAATGACGATACTGAAAGCTGTTTCCGAATACGAGCGAGAGCGGGGCAAACCGCCGCCAGATCAGAGTCACGCAATCGCCGAAACGCTGCTGGCAATGGCGCTACAGCGAAAATACGGTCAGAGCTTTACCGTTCTTGTCGAAGTGACGCTGGACGAACAACCGCCGTCGACGCCTGATATTGCCGTCTTTCCGAAGTTGCAGATCGATTGGCTACACGATGTGGAACGTATGCCACAGCCTCCGTTGTTGGCTATCGAAATTGCAACGGCGGGTCATACGCAGGAGGCGCTGATCGAGCGCATAGCCAAACATTTTGACTTCGGCGTCCGCTCCTGCTGGCTGGTACAGCCCCCGCTGCAACAGATCGCCGTCTTTACGCCGGAGATGCAGCCGGAGGTCTTTATCCGCGGCCCGGTGCAGGACCCGGCCTCCGGTTTTTCTGTCAACATCGAAGATATTTTCAAGGGATGAACCCAATGAACAACAACGAACAACTGCTCAATTACATTAACGGTCAGTGGAAACGCAGCAACGCGTCCAGCACCGTGCCGGTCCACAACCCAGCCAGCAACGCAGTCATCGCCACCGTCGCTCTCTCGCCTGCCGCCGAAGTGGACGAGGCCGTGCGTCTGGCCCAGGCCGCTTTCCCCGCCTGGCGCTCCACGCCGGTGGTGGAGCGGGTGCAGCCCCTCTTCCGGCTGAAGATGCTCCTGGAAGAAAATCTGGACGCCCTCGCCCGCATTATCACCAACGAATGCGGCAAGACCTACGCCGAGAGCGTGGGCGAGATGCGCCGGGGCATTGAAAATGTGGAGACGGCCTGCGGAATGCCCTCGCTGATCCAGGGCTACAACAACGAAGACATCGCCAGCGGCATTGACGAGCATATGTTCCGCCAGCCGCTGGGCGTGGTCGCCGCTATCACACCCTTCAACTTTCCGGGGATGATCCCCTTCTGGTTTCTGCCCTACGCGGTGGCGACCGGCAACTGCTTCATCCTCAAGCCCAGCGAAAAAGTGCCTATGACCAGCCAGAAAATTTTTGAGCTGCTGGAAAAGGCAGGCTTTCCGGCAGGCGTTCTGCAACTGGTCAACGGCGGCGCAGAGACGGTCAACGCCCTGCTCGATCATCCCGGCGTGCGCGCCATCAGCTTTGTGGGTTCCACGCCTGTGGCGAAGTATGTCTACCAGCGGGCGACGGCCAACGGCAAGCGCGCCCAATGCCAGGGCGGGGCCAAGAATCCCGTCGTCGTCATGCCCGACGCGGATATGGAGACGACGACGCGCATTATGGCCGACTCGGCCTTTGGCTGCGCGGGCCAGCGCTGTCTGGCCGCCTCCGTCGCCATTACTGTGGGCGGGGCCAAAAATTCCTTCACAGAAGCTATGGCCGATGTGGCCAGCAGCCGCACGGTAGGTTACGGACTAGACAAAGGCGTGCAGATGGGGCCGGTCATCACCGCGCAGAGCAAAACCCGCATCGAAGGGTTGATCGGCGCAGGCGAAGCCGAAGGCGCGCACGTGCTGGTGGATGGTCGCCAGAAAAAAGTGGCCGGTTACGAGGAGGGCAATTGGGTTTTCCCCACCATTTTGGATGGGGTGAACCCGAACGGCGAAATCGCCCGCACAGAGATTTTCGGGCCGGTGCTGAGCCTGATGCACGCCGCAAATGTGGAGGAGGCCATCGCCATCGTCAACAACCGGGCCTACGGCAATATGGCCTGCATCTTCACACGAGACGGGTCTGTGGCGCGCAAGTTCCGCTACGAGGCCGACGCTGGCAATGTGGGCATCAACATCGGCGTGGCCGCGCCGATGGCCTTCTTCCCCTTCAGCGGCTGGAACGAGAGCTTCTTCGGCGATCTCCACGCGCAGAGCCGTCACGGGGTGGAGTTTTATACACAGACGAAAGTCGTCGTCGAGCGCTGGCCGTTGGAATGGTCGCGGCAATTTTAGTAAATGGGATAGTGAGATGATGAACGTCGAGATTCAAACCCCTACCTGGCTTGTTGGGTCAGATGGACAACCGGTCGCAGTAATGATTGACGTGGCGACTTGGCAAACTATCGTCGAACGATTGGAAGATCAGGAGGATTTCGTACTGATTCAATCACTGCAGTCAGACCTGAAGCGTCTCGCTGCTGGAGAGACGCCTGATGGATGGATGGATTGGGAGGAGTTTGAGAAGGAGCTAGACGCGTTGGAGTCCGCTGATGCGCTACCGGCTTAGTCTATCCCCAGAAACCCAGCGAGATCTGAAGACGTTGCCCGGCAATTATCGACAGCGCATTCGCAAGCTTATTCAAGCGTTGGCGGATGATCCGCGCCCACCGAACAGCAAGGAACTGGATTTTGTGATTGAGGAGGGCGAGGTTCGCCGCATTCGTGTGGATCACTGGCGGATCGTATATTCGGTAATCGAGACGGCATTTCTTCAGCAGGTTGTGATCGCTGGCATACGACGGCGGCCACCTTACGATTACGACGATATCCCGGACTTATTCCAGTAACCTGACACATCACTTGAGAATTCCTATGAACCGTACAATCGGTATCGGCGTAATCGGAATGGGCTGGATGGGGACGGTACACAGCCGCTCCTATCGGATGGTGAATGACCGTTTCCACGATTTAGGCGTGCGGGCGCGGCTGGTGATCTGCGCCGACGACGTGGCGCACCGGGCCACGGAAGCCCAGGAGCAGTTGGGCTTTGCCGAATCCACCACCGACTGGCGGCGGGTGATCGAGCATCCCGACGTGCAGATCGTCGTCATCGCCGCGCCCAACTTCCTGCATCTGGAGATGGTGCGGGCGGCCGCGGCCGCGGGCAAACACATCTTCTGCGAAAAGCCCGTGGGCCGCTCCCCCCAGGAGACGGCGGAGATCGAGCGGCTGGCCCGGGAGGCCGGGGTGATGAGTTTCGTCGGCTTCAACTACCGCTGGGCACCGCTTGTGCAGCACTGCAAAAGTCTGATCGAAAACGGCAAATTGGGGACACTGACCCACTACCGGGGGCGCTTCTTCTCGATGTATGGCAGCAACCCCAACGGGCTGCTCACCTGGCGTTTCAAGCAGGGGTTGGCCGGTTCCGGTGCGTTAAGCGACATCCTCTCCCACGTCATTGATATGTCCCACCTGCTCATCAGCCCGATCAAGCAGGTGGTGAGCAACCGGCACACATTCATCCGGGAGCGCCCGCTGCCCATTCCCGGCGAGGGCACGCACTTTTCTCTGGGCAAGCCGGGCGACCCCACCGGCCCGGTGGAAAACGAGGACTACGTTTCCGCGCTGGTGGAGTTTGCCAATGGCGTGCAGGGCACGTTCGAGGCGTGTCGGGCCATCTTTGGGCCAAAGTGCGAGATGAGCTTTGAGATCAACGGCACGGCCGGCGCGGCAAAATGGAACTTTGAACGGATGAACGAATTGGAGCTATACCTGCCCGACCCGGAAGGGCTGCACGACGGCTACACAACGCTGCTGTGCGGGCCGAACTATCCCAACCAAGCCCGTTTCAACCCCGGCGACGGTATCGGCATCGGCTACGAAGACCTGAAAGTGATCGAAGCGCACAACTTCCTGATGTCGGTGGCCGAAGGCGTGCAGCGTTCTCCCAGCTTTGCCGACGCCCTGCGGCTGGCCGAAGTGCAGGCGGCGCTGATGCGTTCCTGGGAGAGTGGGGCGTGGGAAGATGTGCGGGGGTTTTGAGTTAGCCAGCCGGTGCAATGTGAATGGGCGGGAGAAAAAATATGTCGTTAGATCGAGAGATGTTGCAGGCATATCAACGGCGTTGGCAAGATGTTGCCGAAGTGGAAGAAGCAGAACGGCGACAGGCTTCCATCACCCAACGTTGGCAAAAGATGAATTCGCTGTTGCGTATGGCAGCTGCACTGGGCCTGCTATCTACAACCAGTAAGGAAGAAAGCGAACTGATAGACCATCGCTGGAACCGGTTGCGAGCGATACATCTTGCAGAGCAGCAGGAACAACCTTCGTGAACCCATTAGAAATGCTTGAGCCATTGCTGTCTCCATTGGCAGCAGTGCAACGGTTGATTGAACAATTGGATAATCAGGGAGTCATTATCGGGGGCGTGGCTGCCAGTCTTCTGGGGCAGCCGCGTTTGACGGCAGATGCAGACGCGCTGTTCCTGCTATCGGTCGAGGAGGGCGCATATAAAACTTGGGGGAGGGTAGACAGAGGGAGAGAAAAGGTGTAATCTTATGGGGCAATCCGCGCTATCAGAAAGGAGTCCAGCCCGATGCTACGCCTCACGAACAGTTTTGACCAAATCAATGACCCGGAACACCCGACCG
>CAMDEX010000121.1 GCA_945897075.1 Litorilinea aerophila | reverse complement strand
TTTGCGCTGCTGACCGACTTCGGGGATGCCCAGGCGCAGCATCTGCCTGGCGATGCAGCCCTGCTTGAACAGGCGCGTGCGGGTATCGGCGCGCTCAACGCCCGTTACGGAGGCGGCGGTGACGCACCCGATGGGTCGTTTTGTTTGTTACACCGCGAACGACGCTGGAACGCGCAAGAGGGGCGCTGGATCGGCTGGGAGCGCAAACGCGGCAAACTCCACGAGCTAAACCGCTGGCTGCGCGGCGCAACCGACACTTCGATCAGCTCTTCCATCGGCGATCTCGAACAACTCCGCCTGGTCAAGTATGTGATTACACTGGACGCCGATACGATCCTGGGCCGCGACGCTGCCCGGCAATTGATCGGCACTCTGGCCCATCCGCTCAATCGTGCCCAGGCTGATCCGCAGAGCGGGCGGGTGGTGCGTGGGTATGGGCTGTTGCAGCCGCGCACCGAGATCACGCCCGCCAGCGCCAACTACTCACGCTTTAGCCGCATCTTCGCCGGCGCGATGGGGCTGGACCTCTACAGCCACGCCGCCTCCAACGTCTATCAAGACCTCTTTGGCAGCGGCAGCTACGTAGGCAAAGGCATTTACGATCTCGACGCCTTCGAGAAGAGTCTGGCCGGTCGCATACCGGAGAATACGCTGCTCAGCCACGATCTCTTCGAGGGCATCCATGCGCGGGTCGGGCTGGTGACTGATATTGTCCTCTACGAAGAGTACCCGCCCTCCTATCTAACCTATACGCGCCGGCAGCGCCGCTGGACACGCGGCGACTGGCAACTTCTGCCCTGGTTGCTGCCGGCGCGCTGGTCGCCCGTACACGACAGCCAACGGCAGCCCATCAGCGCCAACTTCGGCGTAATCGACACCTGGAAACTGGTGGACAACCTGCGTCGCAGTTTGATGCCACCGGCTCTGCTCCTCTTGCTCATCGCCGGCTGGCTGGTCTTGCCCGGCGCGGCCTGGGTCTGGACGGCGGCAGCGCTGCTCGCCCTGGCGATTCCGGCGCTGATCGGTGCGTTGACACCCTTTGTGGTCAGCCCCCTCCACAAGTCATGGCGGCAATCGGCCCGCTCGTTGCCAGAGAGCGTACAGCGATTGCTGCTCGCCCTGGTTTTTTTGCCCTTCGAGGCGGCCCAGATGGTCGACGCAGTGGCTACCAGCCTGGTCCGGGTGCTGGTCACCCGGCGAAATTTGCTGGAATGGATGACCGCGGCGCGCAGCGCCCGGCGCGAGGGCAGCGCCGGTGGCCGCTGGCGGAGTTGGGCCGTCATGGCCAGCGCGCCGCTCTTTGCGCTCACTTGTACGCTGCTGCTGGCTCTCCTGCAGCCGGGGATTCTGCCCTTTGCGCTGCCGCTGCTTGTCGCCTGGGCCTTGTCACCCGAAATTGCCTATCGGATCGGCCAACCCCTGCGCCATACACCCAAGCCTCTCACAGCCGAGCAAACTGCTGCGCTGCGCAGTCTGGCGCGCCGCACCTGGCTCTTCTTCGAGGACTTCGTTGGCCCGAACGACCATTGGCTGCCACCCGACCACTTCCAGGAAAGCCCGCAGGCCAGGGTCGCCTCCTATACATCTCCCACCAATATCGGCCTGCTTCTACTCTCCACACTGGCCGCCTACGACCTGGGCTATATCGGGATTTCGGCTCTGGTCTCCCGCCTGCGTTCGACGTTCGAGAGTCTGGAACGGCTGGAGCGCTTTCGGGGGCACTTTCTAAACTGGTACAACACCCACACCCTGGAGGCGCTGCTGCCGCGTTATGTTTCCACAGTTGACAGCGGCAACCTCGCCGCTTGTCTGCGCATCCTCGGCCAGGCCTGCCAGCAGATCCCGCATACGCCGGTGCTGCGCTGGCAACGCTGGGAGGGGGTGGCCGATACCTTTTCTCTGCTGGACGATTTCATGCGTGATCTGGAAACGGCCAAGAATATCCCGGCGGCCGGGGAGCTGCGTCTGTTGGTCCGCGAGCTGCAGGAGCGCGTGTTGAGCGTGAAGGACGACCAGAACGCCTGGATCCCGGCCCTGGAGTATGTGACCGGCGCGGGATGGCAGCGCCTGGAACAACTGCTGGCCCGTTTGGTGGAGGAAAATGCAGCCACTCTGACTACCGCCGCCTTGGGTGGTCTGCGCATTGCCGTCGGCCGCATCAGCAATCAGCTCTCTGCGTACCAGCGCTTCATCGATACACTCTTGCCCGGGCTGTCTTACTTTGACCGTCCCCCACAACTATTGGGCACCTCCGGAATGCCGGATGAACTGGGCGACTCTTACCGCGCTCTGGTTGATGCGCTGCCTGCCAACCAGACGCTTGACCAGATGCCGGAGCAGTGCGCGGCCGCGCGCACGGCCCTGGCGCAATTGCAAGCAGGGCTGGATCAGCTACCCGCCGCCAGAAACCGAGTTTCTTTGAGAAACTCGGTTTCTGGGGTTTCTGAAGACCAACTCGACGAGGCCCGCACCTGGTGTCGAACCTTTGACGAGAAGCTGGCCGCGGCCCAACTCTTGGCCCAAGAGCTGCTGACCGGGTTGCAGCAGATTGATCAACTGGCCGAAACCTATTTCCGCGCCATGGATTTCGCTTTTGTCTTCGAGCCACGGCGACAGGTCTTCCACATCGGCTACAACGTGACCGTAGGCAAGCTGGACAACAATTTCTACGACTTGCTGGCCTCGGAAGCGCGCATCGCCAGCCTGGTGGCGCTGGCGAAACACGAAGCGCCGCGCACCCATTGGCTGCACCTGGCCAGGCCACTGACGCGTGTTCGTGGCACCCGCGTGCTCATCTCCTGGAGCGCAACGATGTTCGAATACCTGATGCCGACTCTTTTTATGCGCAGCTACAGGGGCACGTTGCTCCACGAAAGCGCGCTGGCAGCCGTCGATCTACAGATCGCATACGCCCGGCGCAAAGGCGTGCCCTGGGGCATCTCCGAATCTGGCTTCTACACTTTCGATTCCAATATGAACTACCAATACCGCGCCTTTGGCGTACCGGGGCTGGGCTTCAAGCGCAACTTGGCCGAAGACCTGGTCATCACGCCCTACGCCTCGCTGCTGGCGCTGCCCTTCCAGCCCGCAGCGGTGGCCGAGAACCTGGCCCACCTGACCCAAGTGGGCGCGCTGGGCGTCTATGGGCTGTACGAGGCCATCGACTTTACACCTGGCCGCCTGCCGCCCGGCCAGGAACGCGGCCTGGTGCAAGAGTATATGGCGCACCACCAGGGCATGATTCTGGTAGCGCTGGACAACTACCTGTCGGCGCTGCCTGGGGGGCAGGACGGGGTGATGGTAGAGCGATTCCACTCTGACCCGCGTCTACAGAGTGTGGACCTGCTGCTGCAGGAGCGCGTGCCGACGGACGTACCACTCGTCTTTCCGCAGCCCGGCGACCTGGCCCCCACCCGGCGCTCGTTACCACCGGTCATCACTTTGCCCTGGGCCGCGCCGGCCACAGGCGCGCCGACGCCGCACATCCACACCCTTTCCAATGGGCCGTACAGCCTGCTGATTACGTCCAGCGGTGGTGGCGTGAGCCGGTGGGGGGATTTCGACCTGACCCGCTGGCGCGCCGATACCACACTGGACGATTGGGGGTGCTGGCTTTATGTGCAGGATCGTGACAACGGCGCGCTCTGGTCTGCCGCCTACCAACCCGTCGGCGTACAACCCTCGGCCAGCGATGTCCGCTTTTACGCCCACAAGGCCGAATTCCGGCGCACGGATCACGAAATCGCGCTGACGATGGAGATCGCCGTCGCCCCCGACGACGACGTGGAGATTCGACGCATCACACTGCACAATCAGGGCGATCACCCGCGGCGGCTGGCCTTGACCAGTTACGGCGAGGTCGTTATGGCCCCACCGCCGTCCGATCAGCGCCACCCGGCTTTCAACAAACTCTTCATCGAGAGCGAGTATCTGCCCGAATTCGATGCGCTGCTCTTCCGCCGTCGGCCGCGGACCGCGAACGAGACTCCCGTTTTCCTGGCGCACCTGGCGCTCGGTGCGGGCGACAGGCAGGCGTTGGGGGGCGGCAGCCAACAATCACCCACGACGCGCAGCGCACACGAGAGCGATCGGGCGCGCTTTCTGGGCCGGGGCCAGGGCGCTGCCCGCTCCCCGCAGGCGCTGCTCTTTGGCCCAGGCCAAGCGACCGCAGGCGGGTTGAGCGGCACAGTGGGCGCCACGCTCGATCCGATCCTCTCTCTACAGCGTGAGATTGACCTGCAACCGGGTCAGACCGTGCAACTGGCCTTCCTCACCCTGGCCGCGGGTTCGCGGGAAAAGCTGTTGGAGATGGTTGGGCGATACCAGAGCTGGCCCGCCATCGAACACGCCATCACCCAGGCTCGTTCGCGGGCTGAGTTGGAGTTGCGCCAATCTAGCCTTTCCACCGTCGAATTAGAGCGCTTCCAGACGCTGCTTTCCGCGCTGCTCTACCCCCAGCCCGGGCTGCGCGGCGCAACGGCCACGCTGACCGCCAATACGCGCGGCCAGCCCGCTTTGTGGGCCTATGGCATTTCAGGTGATTATCCGATCCTTTTGGTGCGTATCGCCGCAGAAGAAGGGCTGGGTGTGATCCAAGACCTGCTGCAAGCGCACGCCTATTGGCGTAAACACGGGGTAACGGTTGACCTGGTGATCCTGAACCAGAAACAGACGGGCTACAACCAGGAGTTGCGGGATCAAATTCAGCGTTTGTTGGCCCTGATGCACGGCGAAATCTGGCTCAACCAGCGCGGCGGCATCTTTGTTCTGAACAGCGGTCAATTGGATGAAGCCGACTCTATTCTGCTGGAGAGCGCGGCCCGGGTTGTCCTTGACGCGTCCGCCGCGGCCCCGTCTGGCGACGAGACCAGTCTCACGGCGCAACTGGACGCGCCGCGTCGCCAGCCAGCAGCCCTGCCGCCCTTTGCGCCCGAACCGCCGCGCGTGGCAGAGGACGAAAGAGCCGTTCCGCCTGTCTCCCGCCCGGACGGGCTGGCGTTCGATAACGGGCTGGGCGGATTCAGTGCGGATGGCCGCGAGTATCTGATCTACCTCGCAGCGGGGCAACAAACGCCTCTGCCCTGGGTCAATGTGGTAGCCAACCCAGAATTTGGCTTCTTGATTTCTGAGTCCGGCAGCGGCTACACCTGGGCGCTGAACAGCGGGGAAAACCGCCTGACGCCCTGGTCCAACGACCCGGTCACGGACCGGCCCGGCGAGGCGCTCTACCTGCGTGACGAAGAGACGGCCGAAGTCTGGTCGCCCACGCCCCAGCCGTGCGCGGCCAGCGCTCCCTATCTGGTGCGGCACGGCGCAGGCTACACTGTTTTTGAGCACAACAGCCACGGCCTGCGTCAACGGCTGCGCCTCTTTGTGCCACCGGACAGCCCGGTGAAAATTATGCAGTTGCGGCTGGAAAATGCCACGCAACGCCCGCGGCGCATCACCGCCACCTTCTATGCCGAATGGGTACTCGGCGTCACGCGTGACGTTTCCGCCCCCTTCGTCATCCCCGAGTTCGATGACGCCAGCCAGTCCCTGCTGGCGCGCAACCCGTGGCACCCCGAATTCGGCGGGCGCGTCGCCTTTGCGGCCGCCAGCAAACGTCTGCACGGGCTGACCGCAGACCGCACGGAGTTCTTGGGTCGTCTGGGCAGCCTGGCACAACCCGCGGCGTTGGGCCGTATCGGTCTGAGCAGCACTGTCCAGGCCGGTCTCGATCCCTGCGCCGCGCTGCAACTGCACGTTGACCTGCCGCCGGGAGGCAGCGAAGAGGTCTGGTTTCTGCTCGGCCAGGGCAGCGATCGCGCCGAAGCGCTGGCGCTGGCTACGCGCTTTCAGGAGCCGGCCCAAGTCGAAGATGCCTGGCTGGCTGTCAGCGGCTTGTGGGACAATCTGCTGGGTGCCGTGCAGGTTCACACGCCAGACCCGGCTATGGATCTGCTGCTCAATCGCTGGCTGCTCTACCAGAGCCTGGCTTGCCGTGTCTGGGGTCGTTCGGGCTTCTATCAATCCAGCGGTGCGTTTGGCTTTCGCGACCAGTTGCAGGATGTAATGGCGCTGGTTCATGCCGCGCCTGAGTTGGCGCGCCAACAGATCTTGACCGCGGCGCGTCACCAGTTCGAGGCGGGGGATGTGCTGCACTGGTGGCATCCCCCTTCGGGCCGGGGGGTACGCACGCGCATTTCCGACGATCTGCTCTGGCTGCCTTTCGTCACCGCCCATTACGTCGAGGCGACCGGTGACGACAGCATCCTGGATGAGCAGATGCCCTTCTTGCAGGCCGCCCCTTTGGCAGCGGGCGAGGAGGATCGCTACGGCGAATTCGCGGCCACCGAGGCAACGGCCACTCTATACCAGCACTGCCGCCGGGCGCTGGAGCGGGGCACGACCTCTGGCAAAAACGGGCTGCCTTTGATGGGCGGTGGCGATTGGAACGACGGCATGAACCGGGTGGGCGTCGAAGGCAAAGGGGAGAGCGTCTGGTTGGGCTGGTTTCTGCATGCCACGCTGATCCGTTTTGCCGCCCTGTGTGAACGGCGTGGAGCGGACGATCAGACCGCCTATCGACAGCAAGCGGAGACGCTGCGGCAGGCGCTGGAGCGCAGCGGCTGGGACGGCGACTGGTATTTGCGCGCTTTCTACGACGACGGCACACCCCTCGGCTCGGCCCAGAACGCCGAGTGCCAGATCGACAGCATCGCCCAATCCTGGGCTGTGCTCTCCGGCGCGGGCAACCCGGTCCGGTCGGCGCAAGCTATGGACGCTGTGCGGCGTCGCCTGCTGCGCCCGGAAGAGGGGCTGCTGCTGCTCTTCACGCCACCGTTTGACAAGACGCCGCGGGATCCGGGCTATATCAAAGGCTATCTGCCCGGCATCCGCGAGAATGGCGGCCAGTATACCCACGCTGCGCTGTGGAGCGCCTGGGCTTTCGCCGAGTTGGGCCAGTCGGAGACGGCGGAAGGGATTTTCCGGCTGCTCAACCCGATTTACCACGCCGACACCCGCGCCAGGATGGAGCGTTATAAAGTTGAGCCTTACGTCGTCGCCGCCGATGTCTACGGGGTAGCGCCCCATACCGGGCGGGGCGGCTGGAGCTGGTACACCGGCTCGGCGGCCTGGATGTACCGGTTGGGGCTGGAAGGCATCCTGGGCATCCAGCGCCTTGGCCCCAGCCTTGTGATCGAGCCGCACATTCCCGCCACCTGGCCGGGCTATGAAGTCACCTATCGCTATGGCCGGGCGATCTATCAGATTTGCGTACGCAACAGAGGAGCTTTGGCCGGGGAGACTCCATTTCAAATGACGGTTGATGGCAAACCACTACCGGGCAATCGACTGGCGCTGTGCGACGATGAAGGGGTGCATCAGGTGGAGGTCACGCTTTGAGCCTGGCGGCGTGCAGCCGGTCTACACCAAACAGCGTACAACAAAAGCAACCGGGCCGTCCCCAAAGGTAGTCTGTCTGCTATGCAAAGCCGATCTTTTGCGCTGACGACAGGAGCGCTCGCCGGGGCTATCCTATACACAGGAAGAACGCTCTTCCAGCTTGTCAGTGCAGATAGCAACACACAAAGGGGAGGGTTGGACAATGGGACTTCTTGCTTGGCTTATCGTTGGGTTGATCGCTGGTTGGTTGGCCGGTCAGGTAATGCGGGGGGGCGGCTATGGCCTGGTCGGTGACATCGTTGTGGGCATAGCGGGTGCCCTGATCGGCGGCTTTTTGGGTTCGTCTCTGTTCGGTATACCGGATGCCGTCAACGGTATCAATCTCACCAGTATCCTCGTGGCTTTTATCGGCGCGATCATTCTGATTGCCATCCTGCGTATGGTATCCGGCAACAGACGGTAGTAAGACACATTTCGAGGAGGAGACAATGACAGTAGAACGACGTGAAGAACGTACCGAAGTCGTAAATTACAACAGTGTGAATGGTAGACCGGTGGTTATAAGTACACCCATTCCCACGACAGTCTACCAGACGGAAACCGTTACCCGTGACTCGTCTGCCGCCCGGCACGCGCAGGTCTTTACGATCCAGCAGGTGATCTTTCTGCTGTTCGGGATTTTAGAGGCGCTGCTGGGCATCCGCTTTGTGTTGGGGCTGCTGGCTGCCAACCCAGCCGCTGGCTTTGCTCAACTTATTTACGGGCTTACAAACCCTTTCCTCGCCCCGTTCGTGGGGCTGTTTGGGCAACCGAACTTTGAGGGCATGGTTTTTGAATGGAATGCGCTGGTGGCAATTCTCGTCTACGTTTTGCTTGCCGGTCTGCTTGTCAAGCTGGTGGCCTTTACAATGGGCAACAGACGGGGCGACACATATACCACCATCTCCAATCGCATTGACCGCGTATAACGCAGGTCTATCCATCTATCTCTATCCATCCATCTATCTCTATCTATCCATCTTATTCACCAGGAGGAACGTATGTCGAACACAGAACAGAAGCTCAAGGATGCGGCGCACGATGCCAAGAATGCTGTCAAAGATGCCGCACACGACGTGAAGAACGCGGTCAAAGACGTGGTACACGATGCCAAGAACACAGTCCAGGATGCGGTGGACGCTCGGCAGGATGCCAAGAACAAGAACGCCATCCTGGACGCGGCCCACGACGCCAAGAACGCCGCTCAGGACGCCGCGCATGACACGAAGAATGCCGTCAAGGACGCCGCGCAGGATGCCAAGCGCAAGCTCCAGGATGCGGCACAGGCTGTCAAACGCGGTTTGAACGACTAACGCGTGACCTGTACCAAATAGTGTACGACAAAAGAGAACGGGTCGCCCCCAAAGGCGGCCCGTTTGTTATATACAGTCTATCGTTTGCGCTGACGACAGGGCGAGTTCCGGCTACTATACTTCTAAAAGAAAGTACATAGTAGATATTGGGTATTGGATAGTGAGTAGACGTGATCCAATACCCAAATATCCAATACCCAATCGATGTAGTGGAGGAACGTATGCGAATACACACCATTTTAATTACACTCATCACCCTTTTCTTGTGCAGTGCAGCGGTAGTCGGTCTGGTCAGCGCCAACGGAGCAGAGCGCAACGACTTGGCCGTACAACTCTACAATGTGCGCGAGTACGCCCCCGCCGCCCAGCCCGGCGGTCTTAACTTTGCCGTGGAGGGCGGTAAGCTCTATGCCGGTGGCGCTGAGGGCTGGCGTCGCTTGGCCATACCTAACGCTCTGATTGCCAGCGCGGTGGCATCGCATCCCCAACAGGCTGGCGTTGTCTATCTGGGCGCGGCCAACGAAGCAACTGTCTACGTCTCCAGCGACAGCGGCCAAAGCTGGATGAAAATCCCCCTGGCTGCCCAGGCCGTGGGCGGTGTGACGGCTATCGCTGTGGACGGCACAAACCGGCTGGTCTATGTGGGCACCGACACCGACGGCGTATATCGGCTGCGCGATGTGGGCAGCAGTATGATTGCCAGCGGTCATCTGCTGCTGGACGAACCGGTCGAAGAGATGGTGGCCGCCGCGGGCATCGCCTACATACGCACCCGCTGGCAGCTTTATCGGGCCGAAGAGATGGGCCTGCGCTGGGTGGCTGTGGAGAATCTCCCCAGCCCGGCCACGGCTCTGGCGATCGCACAGACGACACCGCCCACTGTCTACGTCGGCACGGCCAGTTCCGGCGTGCGCAGCAGCCAGGACGGGGTCAACTGGCAGCCGGTCAACAACGGGCTGGCTTTCTCTCCAGGCAGCCAGTTGTACGTCAACAGCCTGGCCGTGGACCCGGCCCAGCCGCAAGTAGTCTACGCCGCCACCAGTCTGATCTTCGGCTCGGCCAATGCCCGTACAACGCCGTTGGGTGTCTCGCTGAGCAGCGACGGTGGGTTGGGTTGGAGCCAACTGGCGGCGATCAGCGATGTGGCTGTGGCCGAGTTGCTGCCGGTGAGCGGGCAGACCGGTGCGCTCTATGCGCTGACCGAGGCCAGCCGCACACCCGTGGCTCTGGGCAGTGCGCCCCGCATGACGGTTGTGGCAGCCTCTGTGGGGAACGGGCTGCTGACGGGCCAGAGCAATACAGGGATGCTGGCCTGGATGTTGGCTGGTCTGGCGGCTGTGGGCTTTGCGCTGCTGCTGCTGGAGATGCGCCAACAGCGCCACACATTTGTCCCAGTGGGCGCTGGCGTCTGATTTCCCAAACGCGCAGTTTCCGGGGTTATGCACCAAATGTTGTACGACAAACGCAAAAGGGCCGCCTTTTGGAGCCGCCCTTTTGCCAGCCAAAGTCTATCGTTTGCGCTGACGACAGGGCGGTCTCTGCCTGTTATGCTATGAATAGAAGGAAGATCGCTCTTCCAGAATACTGGCGGCGCTAGCCGTCTCTCAATGAAAGAAAGGGTAGAACAATGTTGTGGACAATCGTTGTGATTCTTGTGGTGCTGTGGCTGATCGGTCTCGTGGCTAACATCGGCGGTGGGCTTATTCACGCTCTGCTGGTGATCGCGCTGATCGTAATGGCGGTGAATGTGTTGCGGGGTCGCCGCGCGTTGGGATAGGCACGATTCCCGGAATCGTCTCTACAACTTTCAAACAGGAGAAGAAAAATGACCAAGCATAGCCAAGAACAGGCGGAAAATGATATCCACCAAGACGCCACAGCCGAGCCGAAGGGCTTCGCAACTGGGCTGCTGGCCGGCTCCATTGTTGCCGGTCTGGCCGGCGCGGGGGCAATGCTCTTGCTGGCACCCCAATCAGGAGAGCAGATACGGGCCAAGCTGAAGCAGCAAGGCTTGAAGCTGCGCTATCGGGCAGTCGGTGACAAGACCCGCCAGCTTACAGGCGACGTGGACAAACAGACTGAAGAACTGGCCCAGCGCGGCCAGGCGATGCTCGACGAGGGTTCTCCTCCCATCATTGGGGAGAAGCAAATCGCGGACGATTGAAACTATACCTGCGCATACGCGGCAAAGCCTGCGTTGGAGGCCATTTTCAAACGTTTTTTACACAAAAGGAAGTAGCTATGCTCAAACCCAACCGTTTGGTAACGATTTTGTTGATTTTGGCCGCGCTTCTGCCGGCAATGGGCCGCCCCTTTTTCAATGCGTCCGCAGCCTCGCTGGCTGTTGCGCCGACCCTGGGTGCGGCAGCCAGTTTCGGCGTCCTGGGCGGCTCGACAGTGACCAACACCGGCCCGACTGTCATCAACGGCGATCTGGGCCTTTCGCCGGGCACTTCCATCACTGGCTTTCCCCCGGGGGTTGTGGTTGCTCCTGGTGTGGTCCACGTAGCAGATGCAGTGGCGGCACAGGCACAGACCGATGTCACAACTGCCTACAACGTACTGACCGGTCAGTCGTGTGATGTCAATTTGACCGGTCAGAACTTGGGTGGACTCACCCTCACGCCGAACGTCTATTGTTTTGATACGTCGGCGCAGTTGACCGGACAACTGACCCTCGATGTGCAGGGCGACCCCAATGCGGTTTTCGTCTTCAAGATCGGGAGTACACTGACGACCGCATCCAGCGCGTCTGTTGTCTTTGTCAATGGCGGCCCCAGTTGTAATGTCTTTTGGCAGGTCGGCAGCTCCGCCACCTTCGGGACGGCCAGCAGGTTTGCCGGCAATGTCATTGTGTTCACCAGCGCTACCCTGACTACCGACGCCAGAGTGGTCGGTAGAGTCCTGGCGCGCAATGGGGCAGTGACGTTGGATACCAGCAGAGTCGAGCGCTGCGTTGCTGCCCCGGCTGCGACGAGTACACCGACCCCGGTGCTGACCAACACACCTACTCCGACTGCGACGAACACGCCTACTCCGACTGCGACGAACACACCTACTCCGACTGCGACGAACACGCCTACTCCGACTGCGACGAACACGCCTACCCCGATTCCAACCAACACACCCGTTCCGGTGCTGACCAACACACCCGTTCCGGTGCTGACCAACACGCCCGTCCCGGTTTTGACCAACACACCTGTCCCGCTTCCGACCAACGCCCCCACCAACACACCCGTCCCGGTGCCCACCAACACGCCCGTGCCGGTTGCCACCAACACGCCCGTCCCGATTCCCCCCACCAGCACGCCGCCGCCGACGGCTGTGGAACTGCTCTACTTCCTGGCAGACAGGAATGGAGAGAGCGTTGTACTGCAATGGGCGACAGCGCAAGAAGTCAACAACTATGGCTTTTCCCTCTACCGCGCGCCCGTGGACGACTTCACCCAGGCTGAGTTGATCCACTTCGAGCCATCGGCCATGCGCGGCGGCACTGGCTCCGGAGCGACCTATCGCTATCTCGACACGCCCGCGCTTTACGGCAAATGGTGGTACTGGCTGGCCGACATCGACACACAGGGCGTCCAGACGCTCTACAACCCATCCGTTGCCATCGCCATGCAGTTGCAGTTCCAGGTCTATCTGCCACGGACAGTGAGACAGTAAATCAGTGGGGACAGTAGGACAGTAGGACAGTGACTGTCCTACTGTCCTACTGTCCCACTGACATTATTTTCTCGTGAAGGCTAATTCTATGAACCGTCACATCTTTCTCCATCTCTTCATTAGCCTGTTCATTACCCTGGCGATGGTCTCGTTAGCACTTATCGTTAAACAATTCAGTGATTTTGGACAAGATGCCTTTCAGAATGAGCAGCCTGTTGTGCTGGTTGGACAAGATGCCTTTCGGAATGAGCAGCCTGTTGTGCTGGATTGGGCGAGAGCGCAAGAAGTCAACAACAATGGCTTTAAACTGTACTGCGCGCCAGTGAATGACTTCGCACAGATTGAGACTGAGCGAAGTTCGACTTTACTTTTGACAAAAATCGAATACCTGAACCTGAACCCTATTTTGCCTGAAGGAGGATTCCATGAAACGCCATAACTTTGTCTACCTATTCATTAGTCTGTTCATTGGCCTGACGATGGCTTTGTTCGTTTTCGGCTCCTTGCCGCTTGCCGCAAACGAAATTTCAAATGCGCCTGTTGGCCTGACCGAAACTTTCACGCCTCCGCCCACCAACACGTCCGTCCCGGTTGTAACCAACACACCCGTCCCGGCTGCGACCAATACACCCGTTCCGATTGCGACCAACACGCCTGTCCCGGCCGCGACGAACACGCCGGTCCCAGCACTGACGAACACGCCGGTCCCGGCCCCGACCAACACATCGGTCCCGATTGAAACAAGCACATCCGTCCCGGTTGCCGCAGACACACCCGCTCCGGTTGAAACAAGCACATCCGTCCCGGTTGACACGTCTGTGCGGGAGCGCGCGTCTGTGCTGACCGAGACGCAGACCGCGCCGGCCGTTGTTGGTTTGCCCAACACGGGCGGGGCTGATACCCAGCGCGGCGTTTCTCCTTGGGTTCTGCTGGTGCTGGCCGGGATCGTCGGCAGTCTGGGCGCGTTGGTCTATAGATTGAAGAGGCGCGCCTACCGCGCCACGCGACGATAGGGCCTATTGTGCTGACTGCAAGCAACCACGCCCGCCGACCTTCCTATTCCCTCGTTGCCCTCCTAATCCTGGCGGCGCTAATGGGGGCGTGCATAGATGCGCAGAGGGGTGGGGAGCAGACTGCTCCCCACCCCTCTGCCGTCGCGTCGGTGTCAGTTCAGCCCACAGCCGAGCCGACGGTCAGACCCACAGTGCAGCCAACGACAGCGCCGACGGCCGACCCTCTGCTCCCGCAGCCGCTCTTCGACCCCACTCTCGATCTGCGCGCCGGGCCTGTAGACATACTGCTCGAACTGCGGATTCCATCACTCCAAATCGCTGCGCCTGTGCTGGGTGTTGGGATCACAGCGGAGAATGTAATGGATGCGCCGCAGGGCTTGGCCTCCGATCCGGTGTGGCAGAAGGTCTTCTGGTATCGCGGCGGTGGGATTCCGGGCGATGTGGGCACGGCGACCCTGGCCGGCCACGTGGATGATGCGGGCGGGCGACCGGCCGTCTTTGCCCGCCTCAATGAGCTACGATCCGGCGATCTGATCGTCGTCCACGACACACGCAGGGGGCTGGACATCTCTTTCACAGTCGTCAAAAGCGAAATCTACTCGGCCCAGCAAGCCGCGGACCCGCTGGTTCTGGCGCAGGTCTACGGCAGCGGACCGGTCTCCGGACAGACACCCCAGCCCGCGGCGGACGGCCTGGCCCACTTGACACTCATCACCTGTGCTGGGAGCTTTGTCAACGGCTCGTATAATCGCCGGTTGGTCGTTTACGCCACACGCAGCGAGTGAAAAAATACGGATTCCATCATTTGGAAAGGCCCCGCATGTTCCATATTCGCAGATGGGTTGTCATTCTGCTGATTTTCGCTTTGGTGCTTGGAAATGGGGGTAGCACGGCAAACGCCGCAGCAGCCTCTCTCCCCCCTGCGCAAACCTCGCCCGTTGTGAGCGTCCTGGCGGACGGGTTGACTCTGGAATGGCGCACAGCACTGCCTGACCTAACCCGCCGCGCCGATGGGAGCGTTGCCGTCTCCATCCCCGGTTATGCCCAAAGTGACACACCCGGCGCGCCCCAACTGCCGCTGACCTCTGAACTGGTGGCTCTGCCCGCGGGCAGTCATCCCACCCTAGAAATCATCCAGACTGAAGAAACCGATCTGCCCCTGCGCGGCCGCTTGGCTTTTGCGCCTTCCCCGTCTGGCGTGCAGCGCGACGGGGAAGGCAACGTCATCGGCGGCGCGTTTGTGGCAAGCGCAGAGACGCTTGCACTTCCAGCGCAAGCGGATGCGCCTGTCACCCTGACACTGCTGGGGACGATGCGCGGCGTGGCCCTCGCCCGCCTCACCTTTTCACCGGTTCGCCCTGTAGCCGATCACCTGCGCGTCACCACCCACATTCAAGTTGCGCTCAAATTCAATGTTGTAGAAACAGACCTGCCAGGTTTCGGAAAACCTGGCAGGTCTGCCGTGGCGGATCCGCTCCTGGATGTCTTGCAACGCTCGGTACTCAACCCGCAGCATCTCCTCTCTGCCGCCCCCGTACTACCCGTGGATGCCGCCCCGCGTCAAAGCGCGTCGCCCCAGGCCATTCTTTCCGTGGCGCAGCCCGGCCTCACTGCCATTTCCTACGCCGCTCTGTCCGCCACCGCCTTCCCCCTGGCTGGTGTTGACCCGCAACTGCTGCAGCTCACCCGCGCCGGGCGCGCAATTGCTATGCAATGGGAGGGCAACGGCAACGCATTTTTTGAAGCGGGCGAGCGGCTGCTCTTTTATGCCGACCCCCGCTTCAGCCGCTGGACGAAGAGCGATGAGTACTATCTTTCCGTCGGCGCACAGCCCGCTTTGCGCATGACCAGCCGCCCGGCCAATCCTGCGCCGCAGTTGGCCGGGAGCGCCTGGCAGACACAGACCTACGAAGCCAACGCGCTCTACACCCCCACCTGTTACTGCGGGCGCATACCGCCAGGGCGGGACGGTGACCGCTGGGCCTGGGACGACGTGCGCCAGCCGGATCGGGCGTCCCCTTCCTATCCCTTCGGCGCGCTGCCCGCGCTGGATGGGGCGCAGCCTGCCACCCTCACCCTCTGGCTGATCAGTTACACCGACCTCGTGGATAGCGCGCCCGATCACCGGGTGGACGTTTCTCTCAACGGGTTCAGTCTGGGCCGCGTGGAGTGGGATGGCCGCCAGGCGATCACTGCCACTTTTGCGCTTGCGCCCGGCGTGCTGGCCGCTGCGGATAATACCCTCAGCCTGCATCTGCCGGGGGTGGGCAGCGTCGTGGAAGGGATGTGGCTGGACGGATTTGCCCTGACCTACGCCCGTAGCAATGACCCCGCCGGATCGTCGGTTTTCTTCACCGGGGACGCAACGCCCCGCACATACAACCTGGGCCTGGCTGAGAGTGACAGTCTGCGCGGCTACGATGTGACGAACCCGGAAAGCCCTGTCAGCCTGCAGGGAATCGACCCGCACTCGATCCAAGTGACCGATCCAGAAGGCAGTGGCCGCCACCGCTACCTCTTGGCTGCGGCGGATGCAGGGATGCAAGCGCCCGTGCAGCTACGCCTCGCCACAGCGCTGCAACCCACCAGCGGGGCCGATTATCTGATTATCTCCCCCGCGGCCTTTGTGCCTGCCCTGACGGGTCTGATCAGCCTGCGCCGTAGCCAGGGATTGCTGGTGGCCGTGGAAGATTTGCAGGCGATCTACGACGCCTTCGATGGCCGCCCCACGCCAGATGCGCTTCACGCCTATCTGCAAAACGCCTACGCTTCGTGGAATCCGCGCCCGGCCTACCTGCTGTTGGTGGGCGACGGCACATTCGACCCCAAACGCTATCGCGCCGATTCAAAAGCCACGCTGCTGCCGCCCTATCTGGCCGACGTGGACCCGTGGATGGGCGAAACCGCGGCCGACAACCGCTATGTCCTGCTCGATGGGGGCGGCGACACTCTGCCCGATCTGCTGGTGGGCCGTCTGCCGGTCAACACAATTACCGAGACGCAGATAGTCGTGGACAAAATCGTCGGCTACGAAAGCGATCCCTACCCCGGCGGCTGGAACGGCAACATAGTTTTCGTGGCCGGGGCTGGGGACGAGGCCGGGGATTTTGCCGCCGATGCCCAGGCACTGGCCTCGGCCTACATTCGTGTACCCTTCAGCGCCCGCCCCATCTACTTTGCGCCGCCCGCGACGACTGTTACAGATACACGGCAGGCCATCCTCACTGATTGGAACGCGGGTGCGGGGCTGCTCCTCTACAACGGCCACGCGTCCGTGCGCCAGTGGGACGCCGCCCGCCTCTTTCACCGCGACGACGTGGCCGGGCTGGGCAACGACGGTCGCTTGCCAGTTGTGCTGGAGATGACCTGTTTCACTGGCTTCTTTCACGAGCCAAGCGGCACGACCCTGGACGAAACTCTGCTGCGCGCGGCGGGGGGCGGTGCGCTGGCGGTCTGGGGATCCACCGGCCTGGGCGTCGCCACCGGCCACCAGCAATTGGCGCAAGGTTTCCTGGCTTCGACCTTTCAAAGCCAGGGTGGGAGCATCGGCGCGGCGACGCTCTCCGGCAAGCTGGCATTGGCGGCGAGCGCTTCCAGCGCGCTTGACCTGCTGGAGACATTCACTCTGCTGGGCGACCCAGCCACCCGGCTGAATCTGACGCTTGTCCCCTGGGCCTACACGGGTTATTTGCCGCTCCTCCAGCGTTAGCCAGGCTGGAGGAGCGGCATCTACACCGAACAGTGTACAACAAAAGTCGCACGGGCCGCCCTGCGCATCTGCCCTTTTGCTATACAAAGCCTATCGTTTGCGCTGACGACAGGGCGGTCTCTGCCTGTTATGCTATACAGCGGGAGTGCGACCGGCGCAGGCTTTGCCCGTCGCAGGTGATAGCAAGAATGAATCGTTTCGATTCAACCATCCAACCAGAGGAGAAAAGATGTCGAACACCGAACAGAAGCTCAAGGACGCCGCGCACGATGTGAAGAACGCTGTGAAAGATACCGCCCACGACGTCAAGAACGCGGTCAAGGACGCCGCGCAGGAGGCCAAGAACAACATCCAGAATGAGTGGGACAAGAAGCAGGATGCCAAGAACAAGGCCGAGGACGCCGCGCGCGATATCAAAAATACTGTCGAAGATGCCGCGCACGATGTGAAGAATGCGGTTGACGATGCGGCGCGGGAGGCCAAGCGCAAGGTCAAGGACGCTGTAGCGGAGGCCAAGCGCCAGTCGGACAGCTAACCCGGCGTGGCAACGGGAGCTGTACCAAAGCGTGTGCGACAAAAGAGAACGGGTCGCCTTTGGGGCGACCCGTTCTCTTTGCAAAGCCTATCTTTTGGTTTCAACAAAGAAAGCGGAGAAACAAAATGAGAACCCAATATCCAACCACAGCCAGCGGCTATACAATCAGAGACCCTGCCATCGCCCGTTTTCTTTTTTCGGATGTGCGTTCAGCCGCAATCTGGTTGATTTTGCGGATCTGGCTCGGCTACGCCTGGTTTGATGCGTCGCTGCACAAAATCAACGACCCGGCCTGGGTGGGAAGCGGTGACGCTTTGAAGGGCTTCTGGATGAACGCAATCAAGGTGCCCGAGACCGGCCGCGCAGCGATTGCCTACGACTGGTATCGCACCTTTCTCACCTACCTGCTCGACCAGCAAGCCTACACCTGGTTTGGTAAGCTGGTGGCCTACGGTGAATTGTTGATCGGCATCGCCTTGATTATCGGCGCATTTGTTGGCATCGCTGCCTTCTTCGGTGCAGTGATGAACTGGAACTACATTATGGCCGGTGTGGCCAGTACGAATGCACTCTTGCTCGTTGTCGCCATTCTGTTGATGCTGGCTTGGAAGGTGGCCGGTTATTACGGTGCGGATTTGATCCTGCTGCGCTGGCTGGGCGTGCCCTGGCGGGGGAACGACGAGAACAGACCCAGCATCGGCGCGCTGCCGACGCCTCCGCTGCGTACCTCATAGCGATCTTGTGTGTACGACCGTATGCTATAGTTTTTCAGATAATCATTTGTAGGGGCGCTGCTTGCTGCGCCCGATG
>CAMDEX010000120.1 GCA_945897075.1 Litorilinea aerophila | reverse complement strand
GCTGCTTGCTGCGCCCGTCTCCTGTGTGCCGGGCGCAGCAAGCAGCGCCCCTACACATAATTACCTGTAAAACTATAGATGAACAAAGGACAAGATTCACAACTACAGACAAGTATACCACAGCCTAGCACGGCGTCAACCTATGCACGCCGCCCACATGGGCAGTATTCACATCGAAAACCAGCCCACTTTCCAGTTAGCCGGGTGGTGATCCGGGTGGTGATCCGGGTGGTGATCCGGGTGGTGGTCGAAGAGGGTGACGATCACCTGCACACCCGCGGTCTGGGCCTGGTCCAGAAGGTCGGTGTCTCTGTCGCAGTCGGTGTCGCGGTTGGGATGTCTGTTGCCGTAGACGTCGGCATCTCTGCATCTGTGAGCCTGACGGACTGAAATGGGGCTTCTATAGTTCGCCATCGGTCACGGCGTAACCGCCACGGGTATCTCTACCGACTTTTCATAGACGCCGTTCACGCTGACATCAACACGATACATACCAGCGGCAACCGGTTCTGCATTGTACTGGGTTCCGAACCAGGCATTTATTTTGTCAATTAAGAAGGAACGCGGCTCGTACAAGGAAATACGGTTGTCCTCCTGGAGGACAAAGGGGTTCGCCAAGCTGTCATACAGGCTGTTGGTGGCAAGGATCGGGACGCCATCCTTTGACCACTGAAAAGTCACAGCGGAATCGCTAAGACCGGCAACGGGGTTGTAGTCTAAACCCAATGCAGGCTGTAGACCCTGCGGCTGCTCAATGGCCTCCACTTCAATCAGAGACGGCAGTTCAAACTGCCAGACCGCGATTTCTGGCGAATCCAAATTTGCCAGAATGTTGGTGGTCGAGCAGTCGTCCAGGGTGCAGGCGACGCCTACATAGACACCGCCAGGGCTAAATTCTGGTATAAGACCCGACACAGTAAGCGAACCGCTATCATCACTCATGACAACTCCAGCCGCCCCTTCATCTATCATATCCAGGGCGTCAAGCGTGCGAAACAGATGTACCTCGACTGGGCTGTTGACCGGAAACATCTCCGTGATTTGCGCAGACCAGTTGTTTTCGTCGATCGCAAAAGTACCCTTTTCTACTTTCTGCTCGATCGTTTCAAAAAGCGCCGCAATGTCTGCCGGCAAGCAACCGCCGCAACCGCCTGTGCCGCCCGGCGCGACAATTCTTGTCGGTATAGGCGTGACACGTATAACGATACGGACAGGTGTACGCGTGCGCGTCGGGGCTGGTCTACTGGTTTGGGCCTCCACATTTTGGTTGAATAGATATCCAAAGCAGAATACCAAGATACAACAAATCACAAAAGCAATCGCATGTTGCGGTCTTAACTTGCTCCTCATAGCCCACACTCCTCTTTCTCTTGATGATTAAGCGGTACTCGTTCCAAGATCGTCTCTCGTGTAACATCCGGTGAATTCGGTGAATTTACAACGAACCAGTCAAGATACTCTTGCGCTTGTTCCGGGCGCTGGGCCAAACACAGGGCCATCAACGCATTGGGAAGGATTTGGTCTGCATACTCATAGGCGATGTTGTCTGGCAGCAAGCCACGGAAGAGTTGTAGCGATGCGTCATACTCATCTGCGGATAGCGCAACATAACTGGGGTCTGGGTTGTATTTACTGTACAGGACAAGAAACAGATAACCCAAGTAACTGTATGCTTTCCCGGCGATGAAATCTGCTATGTCAACGCGCACAGTGGACGACGAGCGAATGTCAAGAACGTCATTAAGATAATTTTGGGTTGAGTCGAAGTCAGCGAGCTTCTTTTCCATGTCGGTGGAGCAGTGCCCTGTCCAAAAATGGACAACGCCCTGCATAAAAGTGACCTCCATGCGGGTCGGTAAGGGCAGGAACGCGCCACTATCGGCATCTGCGATGATGCTGCCCAGCACAGCCTTGGCCCGTTCTAATTCTTGGGTATTGCCCTGCTGACATTCTGGGTCGGGCTGGTTGCGCCGGATCAGTTGGCTGGCGAATGAGGCCCGAAGACGCAAATTTGCAGGATTTTTCTCCAATCCTGCTGCATAGGTATTGATCACTTTCTGCTCGCGTTCCGCATCCTCTGGTCGTTTGATCTCCCTTTCTTGTATATCCAAAAGACTGGAAAGGGCATGGCCGCAGAAAAGGTAGAGCAGATCGATGCTTTCATACTGTTCCTGGAGATTGCTGTCTGCCAGCACAGGACAGAAGATGCCTTCGGCCTGTTGGTATCCAATCTCTGTCCCCTGATCATACGCGTCCAGCCCTTGCAGCATAACCAATAGTGTGCGCAAGCGGGCTTCCAGCGATGACCGAATTTGTACTCGTTCGGAAGTAAAGCTGCTCGGCACAAAGACAATTGGTTCCCCCAACGCATACTCTCCCAGAAGTTCCTGCGCCCGATTGAGTGTGGACTGACCACTGGATAGAGAGAAGCGCGGCTCTAATTTCCATTGCCGCCCCTGCCCTTTGCGTATATACCCATAGACAAAAATATTGGCTCTCACGTAGCTGATCGGATGGGTCGCTGTCAACTCGGGGCTTGACACAAGAAGCTGGCCAGGAATCTCCTCGCGCAGTTCGATCCGATCCGGCGTCAATATACTGATACCGGTGTTGAATTGTGCCTGCAATGTATCCGCATTTGCCACGAAGAACGATTTTACATCTTCAGCAACGGCCTCGGCGTGACGATCCAAGTCTGTCTGTTCCTCCGGCGTAGCATCGTCCGCTATCAGAAACTTGGCAACCGCGATATTGAAGTTGCTGGCTGGCATAGGAATCGGGGTATCGGTCACAGAGGCAGGCTTTGGCCCCCAGAGAATCCAACCGACAATCGCCAATGCGACGAGGGCAATCCCGTAGCCACCGCGCAAAGAGAGCGTGCGCAGCCGTTGCCGCTCTTGGCTCTTTTTCAGGAAGTGCAGTTCCCGTTCGCTGAATTCTTCGGGTCGCTCGTTGACAACGCGCAGACTGGCATCCAGCCTTCTTCCTTCATAGAGAAGGCCGCTGTCCTCGCCATAGCGTTCCCACAATTCAACCTGGGCTGTCAATCCTTGCCGGATGGCAAGCCACTGCGCATCCTCACGCAGCCACTCTTGCAGCCGTTTCCAGTGCCGGATCAGGGCATCGTGGACAAGTTCCACCGTCCCCAAATCGTCAGGGAGAGAAGGGTTGCTTGTATCATTGCCATATTCCCTGCGCCCAGTCACCACCAGGCGTTCGTAAGCCAGAGTGTCAACAGCCAACGTGCGCGCCGCACTGCTCAAATCGGAGAGGGGTACCGTGACGCGGGCTGCCGCGTCGAGATTGACCTCCTCTGGTTGAAAACGGACAAGACGCTGAAAGAGTCGTCGCGCATTCTGCTTCTGTTCATCATCCAGCCGATCAATCACTTCGTCGGCGTGCTTGGCAATCGCGCCAGACACCTCACCGATTTCCTCATAGGCCGTGTGGGTAAATAGACCGTCGGCTGTCTGGTACTCCCACAGACGGGTCAGGGTAAACTCAAGCAGAGCCAGATCGCCTGGGCTGTTGGCAATGTCATCCAGGATGCGGCTGACAAGACCCTCCTCAAAAGTGCGCCCCGTAGCATCCGCCGGTTTGACGATGGCATTCCGCAATTCGTCGGCGGTCATCGGATAGACATTGAACTGTTCCGCTTCTTTGGTCAACTGGGGGTTGCGGAACAGGGCATCGTAGTAATCGGTACGTAGGGTAATAACGATCTTCACCCAATGGGTGGCGGTCATGTCGAGGAGAAGGCGCACAAATGTGGTGCGCAATTCATCATTGATGGGGGCCGTGAGAAGCTCCTCAAACTGATCCACAACCAACAAGAAGACTTTGGAGTCAGGATACTGACGTTTCAAAGCGGGGATCAGATCGTTGGCGAGGGTAATCCCTTTGGTTGCCGCGGGCAGCGACAGTTGGTCTGCCAGTTCGCGCGCGCGTTTAAGCTGTTCAATTTTTGCCGTAGCCGCCGGCTCTAGCTGCTCCTGCAAAGCCAGCGCCAATGCGCCTATCGGGTCCGCTCCCGGCTGACAGGTGGCAACACGCCAGTTGGCGCTGTCGGGCAGGGCATTGTGCTGTAGCTGCGTAAGCAGACCGCCAAAGACCAGCGATGATTTCCCAGAGCCAGACCTGCCCACCACGGCGACGACACTCTTCTTTGCCACCGTTTGAATCAGTTGTAAGGTCATCGCTTCCCGGCCAAAAAAGTAAGCCGCGTGTTCTTGCGTGCGGAAAGGTTTTAAGCCTCGGTAGGGAGACTCGACCTCCAAGAGTGCATTAAGGCGTTGTTCGAGTTCATTCAGGGTTTGGCGTAGTTTGCGTTCCTGCCGAATGAGGTCGAGGGGAATATCAGTGGACAGAACATATTCAGCCTTGCGTTCTTCGATCAGAAGCAGGTTTTGCAGAGCATCTTCTTTTTGCGTGCGCAAGGAAGTGTAAGTGTCGCCGATCATACAAGTCAGTCCAGTGAAAAAACCGAGTTTTTTGCGGAAACCTGTGATCCCCGGAGTGAGCCGGTCTCAAAACGTTACAACCCCAACTTGGCTTCCAAATCCGCAATCTGTTCCTGGGTTTTACGTTCGTTCAGCACATATTGCAGCGGCACTGTCTGGTACTCGATAAACTCGCTCATCCGTTCCTGAATCAGCAAGAGCGCCGTGCGCCGATGGCCCAACATTGTATGCCAGGTAACCCGTTGCCGCGCATCGAAAGTGTCCCTAACGGCCTGCTTTTTGGGCGAAAAGGGTAGCGACTTCGGCTTGTCATCGCCGCCGGCATAGTAGCTCACCGCAAAGTTGTCTTGCAGGTTGGAGACTTTGAGGATGGGATGCTGGGCGTCACTGGTGCGCGCCGGCACAACCCGGTTTGTCCACATGGCAATATCCAGCACACGGGCATAGCCATCTTCCTCGAAAGCCCCGTAGCCCGCCAACCCTTCCAGCAGCGCGAGTGTGAACTTGCTGTAAGGATTGCCAGTCCAGGACTTCTCGTCTTTGCGCGAGGAGGCAATGATCACCCGGCCACTGCTCTTGCTGAACTCGTCAATGGCCGACTGGGGCAGGGGGATGGGCGTCTTTGCCAGCGGCGCTTTGGCCTCCCCTTGCGCTCCCGCATGGCAGCAATCCAGCAGCACGAGCAGCTTTTTGGCTTTGATTGCCCGCAGCCTGTCGGTGAAGATGTCGGCGTGGATGGCCGTTCCGTCAAGGTTGCCGAGGTCGTAGCCGTGGGTGATGAGATAAGGCGCGGGCTTGTCAACGCCGTGGCCGGAGAAATAGACAATGGCGGTGGCGTCGGGGTGGGCATTGGCCTTTGCCGCCAGGTCGTCCAGCGCGGCCAACACTTTGTCGCGCCGGGCATCGCCTTCGACAAGCAGCGTCACATTGCCTGCGGGATAGGCGCAGAAGGCGGGATCGGTAAGGTGGGCATAGATGGCCGTTGCATCGGTAACGGTCACGGGCAGGTCACTGCCCACGCCGACCACCAGGGCAAAACCAGAATCGTAAAGTTTTGACAAAAGCTATGCTCCTTCTAAAAATCAGACTGGGCAGAGAAAAATTCTGCTGCTACTATATCAAATAATCGTCAACAAGAAAAGCACCCGAAAAGTGGCTACCCGAAAAGGTGAAGGGCGCTGTCTTGCAGGGGACGACCACTGGCGCGCCGGTTGAGGGGCTGGAAGTGGTTCTGGAGGGTTTTGCGGTCTGACCAGTGTGGGTGACCGGGAGATCCAGGGCGATGTCTACCAGATGTGGCAGAGCGAGAATGTGACAGCAGAGCAGAAGGTGTCGGCCCAGTTCTCTGGGCTGCTCGCGGCCGGGGAGCTGAACCCGTGCGCGGCCCAAAGCAGCGATGACACGCAGAGTCCCGTGCCTTCGGCGCGTGTGCCCCAATTGGAGGGGTGGACGCCCTGGGCGTTGGGCGGTGTGCTGCTGCTGGGGTTGGCCGGCGTCTTTGCGTGGGTCTGGCGGGCGCCTATGGCCCAGACCGGCGGCGAGAAAGCGTTGCTGCGCCGCCAGCGCACAGAACCGCTCCAGCGTATCGCCAAATTGGACGATCTGCACGCGGTGGGCGAACTCAGCGACGCGCATTGGCAGCAGCAGCGGGCGCGGCTCAAAGCCGAATTACTGACTGTCGCCTTGCAGTTGACCGAGTAATTCTTCCGCGTTCCCCGCGCTCAGCGTCTTGCAGGTCGCGCAAAAAAGGGGCGCTGCGCAAACCGTCCTACTCATACACTTTGACCTTCCAAGCGCGGGGGGCCGCCCAGTGAACCGTCCCGTTGGAAGGTAATCACCGCGGCGTCTGTACTGTCGAGGGTGAACGAGGCGGTCACATCCACCCTCTCTACGGCAACTGTGTAGCTGCCCACTTCCAGGGGGCCAAACTCCACGGCGAAGGGGCCGTAGTCCGGCGCGCTGCCCGTCGGACGCGTCTGTTGCGTGTTGCCTTCGCCGCGCAGCGTAACCGCCAGACCTTTACGCCCCAATACCTGCACACGCACCAGCCCAGGACGGCGCAAAGTGGCCCGGCTGCGCACGTTGACTTGCCATTGCGGATTGGCGGGGGGAAAGTGGATGCGCAAACATTCGCCTGCGTTGAGTTGCAGGCCAGCCGCCTGCACCCCACCCGCCACCAGATCGTATTGTCCGGGGGTCAGATGCTCGAAGCAAAATGTTGCGTCTTCGTCAATGCGTCGCGCCAGACGGAGACCGCCCGCGCTGGTCAAAATCGCGGTGCGCCCGGCCTGGCCTGCGGCCTTTCCTTCCAGGCTGGCGTGGGGCGGCGGGGTTGGCTTTGCCGCGATGGGCAGATCAAAGCCGACCAACAGATAGTGTTCGCCATCCACCCCTAGCCGTGTGCGCGAGAGCTTCTGCTCGACCCCGACAACGCTGACCGTATAACTACCCGCGGCCAGCCCCGCAAAACGAAAACGACCGCGCTGGTCGGTCGTCACGCTGCGCTGTCGCCCATCCGCTTGTTGCAGCGTCACTTGGGTGGTATCGCCATTGACGACACGGCCTTCGATCACCGAAGATCGCGGTACACTGCTCTGTTCGGGCAGCCGTGAATAGACAAAATGGATGTGTGTCTCTGCCGCACGGCCCACCGGAAGGGTCGCCCGCAGATCGCCGGGCGCGGCATCGGGAATCCCCAACAATTCTACATCGTAGACCCCTGCCTCCAGCGGCCCCGCGCTACAGCGCGCGATGCGATCTTTGCCGCCGCGCACCATCGCCAGCACCCGCTCTCCCCCCACCCAGCGCAGACGCAGCGAAGGCGCAGCCGCCATATCCGCGGTCAGCGCCACGCTGCATTGGAGCATCCCGCCCGGCCCGTCGGCTGCTTCTGTGATCTCGTAGCCCCAGCCCTGCACAGCCAGATCGACCGCCACCGTCTGCTCGTCCTCCACCACAATATCCCCCCGCCGACTGCCCGGCGGCTCTTCCACCCAGAGGCTGTAACGGCCCGCCGGCAGATCGACGAAACGATACTCGCCGTTGGAGCGGCTGATGGTTTGCAGCGTCAGACCGCTGTCCAGGCTTACCAGACGCAGGTCTACGCTGGCCCCCCCGCGCACTTTGCCTGTGATCAGCCCTGTGCCGGCCAGCGCGCCTGGGGCGAATGCGATCAGACTTTCGCCGCTGCGCACAGCGAGCGCGGGCGGCTCGGCGCTCGCCACCTGCGGCGTGTGGCGCAGACGTTTGCTTTCGGCCTGCAGAAGCGGCACAATCGGCAGTACGCCGCCGGGGTGATCCGGGCTATACCAGGCGTCGTTTTCCCGCGCCGGGCGGCTGCTGTCCAACAACTGATTGGCCAGCAGCCAAAAGGAGGCGCAGAAGAAATAGTCGGGCGCAGCGGCAAAGCGGGTACTGCTGCCCATCAGCGCCCGGCACGCTTCCAGCGTATAGGCCAGATGCAGCGCAGGGGTGAGCGCGGGGTAGCGGGGATCGTCGGCCGCGCCAACGACGTAGCCGCCGCTGGTGGAAAGAATCGGGATCGCCCGCCCCAACAGCTCGAGATGGCGGGCGTGCAGGGGGGCAAAGTTGAAGAAGCCGCTACCTTCCTGCGGCGTCTTCCCGTTGCTCTCCGTTGTCTGCTGCGATGCAAAAGCCCGGCGGCGCAGCCGGTTGACTTCGGTCAGAGAACGCCCCTGCCAGGCGTCGCCCTCCCACTCCTCGTCGGCCAGGGCCAGGTAATAGCTTTGGGTCAGGGGCGCGCCTTCGCTGTGAACTGCATCGGCTGGGTAGTCTGGGGGGCGGTTGTGGCCGGGGTTGTGGATGGCCTGCCAGATGGGGCCTTGCAGAACATCCCGCTTGCCCTGGCGGATCAGTTCGCTGATCAGATCCCAGCCGGAGGCGGGATCGAGCGCAGGCAGGCTGGGCAGACCGCCCCGCGCCAACACCTCGGCCAAGTCCTGGGCCAGATGACGGGCGACAAGCGTCTGCGCGTCGGGCGGCAGCAGACCGTTGCGCCATTGTGCGGGCAGATCGGGCCGGTGGCTGATTTCGATGTAACGGACGCCGGCGCGCACCAGCCCATCCACCGCGGCCAGGTCATCTGCATTGAGCGGGCTGGGATTGGGCGTGGGGCGGTAGAGGCGTACAATCGGCTGGATGCCCGCGGCCAGCAGCTCCTCGACCAGAGGCAGAGACTCCCGGTGATCGTTGAGTTTGATCCAGGCCGCGCCCAATGCGCGCAGTTCGGGGATCCAAAATGCGCGCACCTGTTGGATGGGGAGTTGGCTACGTCCTGCGCACCAGTGCAGGCCAATACCTGTGTCTGCGCTGGGCCGGGGAAAGAGGTGAATGTGCATAGGGTGATTGGGTGATTGGGTGACATGTAAAAATGCCACTTTATGCTTGTATCGGGTATATTATAGCGATGCGCCAGCAATGGCGAAAGCTGTCTTGCCTGTCACATAGAAATAGGGTATTGTAGGCAGGCTTTCTGATTCTTAGAAACGATAGGTATTAGATATGGGAGATTGGGCAGCCATCAGACGCAGCCGTCCACCCAATCACCCAATCACCCAATCACCTTTTACGAGGGATGCCATGCAATCTGTGCAGACTGTCGCCAACCGCATCATTGAAAATGTCCAACGGGTGATCATCGGCAAAGATCACGAAGTACGGATGACCCTCGTGGCTCTGCTCTGCGAAGGTCATCTGTTGATCGAGGATGTGCCCGGTGTGGGCAAGACAATGCTGGCCCGCTCCATCTCGCGCAGCATCGGCTGCGTCTACCGGCGCATCCAATTCACGCCGGATATGCTGCCCAGCGATGTGACCGGAGTCAGCGTCTACAACCAGAAGACCCAGGAATTCGAATTCCGCTACGGCCCGATTATGGCCCAGATTGTGCTGGCGGACGAGATCAACCGGGCCACACCCAAAACCCAATCGGCCCTGCTGGAAGCGATGGAAGAGCGCCAGGTGACGGTGGATGGGACTACCTACGAAATGTCCCGTCCCTTTCTTATCCTGGCTACCCAGAACCCCATCGAATACGAAGGCACCTTCCCCCTGCCCGAAGCCCAGATTGACCGTTTTCTGATGCGTATCCGCCTGGGCTATCCCGCCAAGCAGCAGGAGATCGAAATTTTGGGCAAGCAGGCCCAGACCCACCCCATCGAAAGCCTGGCGCAGGTGATCACAGCCGAAGAATTGATGGCTGTACAACGGGCTATCCGGGAAGTCTATGTGGATGAGGCAGTCAAGGAGTATATCGTTGATTTGGTTACAGTGACCCGCAACCACCCGGACGTCTATCTGGGGGCCAGCCCGCGCGGCAGCCTGGCTCTCTTCCGCGCCAGCCGGGCCTGGGCTGCGTTGGCCGGGCGTGATTACGTCTTGCCCGACGACATCAAACTGCTGGCCGAAGCCACCCTGGCCCACCGGCTGATCGTCAGCCCCTCGGCGCGCATCAAAAATGTAGACGCTCGCCAGGTGATCGAAGATGCGCTGCAACACACGCCGGTGCCCGGCAGCCGGGTGAAGACCCGCTAAAAAAACCGAGTTTCTCAGAAGAAACTCGGTTTTTCACTGGACCCGCTAATGTCGCCTCGACTCCTCTTTCTGCTCACAGCACTGGTCTTTGCCTGGCTATTTGCTTTTAATAGTGGCCGGGAATTGGCCTACAACTTGGCCTATCTCTTGACCGGGATTCTGATCCTGAGCTATGGCTGGGCCTGGAACAGCACGCGCTTTGTGCAGATCAACCGTTACACGCGGGCCAGGCGCAGCCAGGTGGGGCAGTTTTTCGAGGAAACCTTTGAGATCCACAACCGCGGCCGTCTGCCCAAGCTCTGGTTGGAGCTGCGCGACTACTCGACCGTCCCCTTCCACGAGGTCAGCCGGGTGGTCAACAATTTACAGGGGGCCAGTAGCCAGCGCTGGCAGGTACGCACGCTCTGCCAGCAGCGGGGCTATTTTCGTCTGGGGGCGATGAGTCTGCACAGCGGCGATCCACTGGGCCTCTTTTCTGTCGGCCAGAATCTCGCCCTGACCAGCGATCTGATCGTCTATCCCGCCACTGTCGAACTCAAAACCTTCCAGCCGCCCATCGCCGACCTGGCCGGGGGCGACGCGCTCAGTCGGCGCAGCCAAACCCTGACCACGAATGTCTCCGGCATCCGGGAGTATGCGCCGGGCGACAGCTTCAACCGCATTCACTGGCTCAGCACGGCGCGCACCGGGCGGCTGATGACCAAAGAGTTCGAGTTGGACCCTTCGGCGGATATTTGGATCTTTCTGGATTTCTTTCGGGGCGCGGAACAGGCGCTGACCTGGCAGCCGACGCGACCGGATGCGGGGGTCTTTTCCCTCTCCCGGCTGCGCAGCGGTGGCAAGCGCTACGATATGTTGGAACTGCCCCCCAGCACAACCGAATACGCGGTGACGATTGCGGCCAGCGCTGCCCGTTATTTTCTGCTGCGCAACCGGGCGGTGGGGATGATGTGGAACGACGGGGAGCGGCAGGTCTTGCAGACGGATCGGGGGCAGCGGCAGATTCGCAAAATTCTGGAGGCGCTGGCCGTCTCCAACGCCCAGGGCGAGATGCCCTTTGATCAGCTACTTCTGACCGACGGTATACGCCTGAATCGCAACGACATAGTGTTTGCCATCAGCGCAGACCCCCGCCCCGATTGGGCGCGGGCGCTGCGCGAATTGCGGCGGCGCGGTGTCAACAGCATCGCAGTGGTACTCGATGGCACAACCTTTGGCAGCCGCCATCCCACTACGCCGCTGATGCACGAATTGGAAGTCAGCGCGGTCCCCACCTATCCGGTCAAACGGGGGGATTCCATCGAGAATGCCCTCAGCCGCACCGCCGGCTGGGAGTTCCGCCGCTGGTGAAGAGGAGAATAATGGTGAATTGTGAATTGTGAATTGTGAATGGGGTATCTTGTCCGTCCTCCCTTCCTCCCTTCCTCCCTTCCACCTGCCACCCCCTACGTACTCTCCCGCACCTCCAATTCCAGGGGTGTGATGTGGGGTGGGGGCGGATCGTCGTCGCTTGTCTCCTCTGCGATCAGCGCAAAGAGCGTGCGCAGCGCCAACTGTATCCGCCCAGGCAGGTCCTGTTTGAGGGTTGTCAGTGGTGGCGTGGAGACCGCCGAGTCGGGCAGATTGTCGAAACCGACCACAGCCAGATCGCTGGGGACAGCAACACCGGCCTTGCGCGCCCCGTTCAACACCGCCAATGCGCGCACATCGCTGACGCAGAGGGCAGCCGTCGGGCGTGGGTTCAGCGCCCAAATTTTCGCGAAGGATTCTGCTCCCATCGAAAGTAACCCCCGGATAAAGACAGGGCGCAACGTCGCAGGCGGCAGCCCCGCATCGCGCACGGCTGCCTCGTAGCCCAGCATACGCCGCTCGTAGGTGGGAATGATCACCCCATCATCACGGGGGGCAATCGTGCCCACCGCGATGCGCCTGTGTCCCTTCTCCAACAGATGTTGGCAGGCGATATAGGCTCCCTTGAAATCATCCACATTGAACATCGGCGCACGCAAATTCTCGTCGCCGTTGATCATCACCAGCGGGCGGTTGGTACGCTCCACCACTTTGCCCAGCGGGTGGTTACGGTGGATGCTGAAAAGCACAAAACCATCCGCGGCAATCGTGGCCAGCATCCCCGGTGACACGTCGCCTACAGCCGGGACAATCAGCATCCGCATCTTCTCTTCATCGCAGACGGCCCCAATCTCCCCCAAAATCAGACTGAACAACGGATCGTGCAATACCCAGCCCAGACCAGTGGGCATGACCAGACCGATGGTGTTGGTGCGCCCGGTGGCGAGTGTGCGCGCCACAGGATGGGGTTGGTAGCCCAATTCGTCGGCGGTCTCCAGGATGCGTTCGCGTGTGCTTTGGCTCAACTGGTGGGGGGCGTTGTAGGCGAAGGAGACGGCGGTCGGGGAGACGCCGGCCTGCCGTGCCACATCGCGCAGGGTAATTCGCTTCTTTTTGCTCACGACAAAGCTCCTCCTACCAGTGAAACAAATCCGATGAAACTACCCAATCCTACCGATCGATTCGGTAGGGGCGCTGCTTGCTGCGTCCGTTGTGCGCCGGGCGCAGCAAGCCGCGCCCCTACTCAATACCCGGCCATTTGATGTCGTGGGAAAACAACGCTTCCTGCTGTTTGAGGAACAGTTCTTTGATCCCCATCTCGGCCAGCAGGAGCATCGCATTCAGCGCGCCCCGGTTGAAGGGGGTGCCCTCCGCCGTGCCCTGCATTTCGATAAACTCCCCGCTGTTGGTCATCACCACATTCAGGTCCACATCGGCGTTGCTGTCCAGCGCATAATCCAAATCCAGCATGGCCTTGCCATCCACAATTCCAACACTGACCGCGGCCACCGCACGTTTGAGTACCCCTTTGGGAACGCTTCCTTTCTTCTGTAACTGCTGAATCGCCAACGCCAGCGCCACAAAGCCGCCGGTCACCGACGCGGTGCGCGTGCCGCCGTCCGCCTGGAGTACATCACAGTCCACAATAATCTGCCGCTGGCCCAGCAGCTCCAAATCCACAGCCGAGCGCAGGCTGCGCCCGATCAGCCGGGTGATCTCCTGGGTGCGGCCTTTGGGACGCATCCCCTCCCGTTCGGTGCGTTCGGTGGTGCTGCCGGGCAGCATAGCATATTCCGCCGTGACCCAGCCGTGGTGGGCCGAGGATTTGTGCAGCCAGCGGGGGAGCATCTCATCAATGGATGCTGTACAGAGAACTTTGGTATTGCCCATACTGATCAGAACGGAACCGGCGGGGTGGATAAGATAGTCAAGCTCAAAGCGGCACGGGCGCAGTTCATCCACCGCGCGTCTCGTTCGTGTACTCAATCGGGGCTTCCTTTCTGGGCCGGTTCAGGCAAGTCGAGTGGTTTGGTTTGGGGGGTAAGAGCCTAAACTGTTTAGGACGGCTGCGCCAATCATAACCGGGAGAGGCTTTTGGCGCAAACGTCGTACATTCTCAACAAACTCCTACAAGTTGGCGCGGTTAGGCAACAAAAAACCGGCCCTTGCGGACCGGTTGGAGTGGAGCTAAAGGGGTTCGAACCCATGACCTCTACAATGCCATTGTAGCGCTCTCCCAACTGAGCTATAGCCCCAAACTATTCGATTTTTGAACTGCAACAACAGTAGTATATATGTATATCTCGAATTTTGTCAAATTGGCGGCGCTTTTTTTGCTTTTGCTACACCAAACCGACCAAATTTTTGAGTGGAGCTGAAGGGATTCGAACCCTTGACCTCTACAGTGCGATTGTAGCGCTCTCCCAGCTGAGCTACAGCCCCAGGACTCTTTCTGCCACGGCAATTGGAAATTTCTCGCCTGCTGCGCAACAAAGAAAAGTATAGCAGAGAGGAGAGGAGAGCGTCAAATCTGGCGGGCTTTCGGGACATGCGATTCCGGGAATGGGCCAGCATCAGATTGCAAGCGAGAGATCGTCTGGCCCATTCTCGGAATCAAGCACTACTACATCTGACACTCTGGACAAAAATGGGTGCTGCGCTGGGCCAGGACGACGCGGCGGATGGGTGCGCCGCAACGATAGCAGGGCTGATCCGTGCGGCGAAAGACCTGGTGCTGCTCCTGGAAGGAACCCTTTGCCCCGCCTGGCGGTGCGTAATTTTGCAGGCTGCTGCCCCGCCCGTCAATGCCCGCTTGCAACACCGCGACCACAGCCCCGTGCAGCCCATCCGCCTCCGCCCCGGACAACGCCCCGCCCGCCCGCCGGGGATCGATGCGCGCCAGAAAGAGCGCCTCGTCGGCGTAGATATTGCCCACACCGGCCAAAATCGTCTGATCCAGGAGCAGCGCTTTGATGGATGCACTGCGCCCGGCCAGCCGTTCGCCAAAGCCAAGCGGTGTGAAATCAGTGCTCAGCGGCTCCGGCCCCAACTTACCCACAACTGTGGCCGCGTCCGCCACCAGCCAAACCCGGCCAAATTTGCGCGGGTCGCGGTAATGCAGCCGTTCGCCGCTCTCCAGATCCAGGAGCAGATGGGTATGTTTGTCCGCTTCGACTGCGGCGGGATGGACGCGGATTTCGCCCGTCATGCGCAGATGAATGATCAGCGACTCGCCGCTGTCCAACCCCAGCAGGATATACTTGCCCCGCCGGTCAAAGCTGTCGAAGCGTCGTCCCCGGATCATCTCCAGAAAAAGGGTACTCTCCGGCTGGGCGATAATGCGCGGCCACTGGAGATGACCCTGCACAATCCGTTTGCCCGCCAGTTGGGGGCGCAGTTCCCGCACATATGTTTCTACTTCGGGCAGTTCAGGCACAGGCTTTTTTCTGGTAGGGCGGATTGGTAATCCGCCAGAAAGGGGACGGACTGCCAGTCCGTCCTACAAATAAGGCTGTCTGCTGCGCAGCCAGAGAAGACCCAGGAGCAGCACCAGCCCGCCCAGACCGGCCTGCGCCAGCCGCCAGATGGTCCACCCGCTCTGCACCGACTGCTGGGGCAGTGGCTGCTGGGGCAATGGCTCAACCAGAACTTCTGCCTGTGCGGGCATCTCTGCTTCTTTTGCGGCTGGTGCGTTGGCGTTGGAATCCTGGGCCACTGCATTTTCCGCCACCGGCCCCTCCGCCGCGACTCCAACAGGAGCAGGCTCGACTTGAGAGGAGTCAGCCGCGGCGGGCGCGCTTGCCTCGCTTTCCGCAGGCAGTTTGAGCGAGTATTGGGGGCCGCCATCGGGGGGCAGCCCAGCCCCGTCCGCCGGGAAGGGAGACGCGCCCGCTGGGGCCATCTCCTCCGGCACAAGCGGCCTCGCCATTGGCCCAGACTCAAAACCGCCGCCCATGCCACCACCGGTCGGCCCCGCAAAGGCCGGCGCGTCCAGACCGCTGGGGGCGGAACGCATGGCGGAGGGAGGGACGCTCTCCATTGCCGCAGCGTCTGCTTGCGTCTGGACCGGCGCGGGCGCGGCCATTTCGTTCAGAGGAGCGGCGACCGCCGGTCCACTCTCGACAGGTGCAGCTTTGGCCGCGCTGTCGGGCTGGGAGGAAGCCGGCTCGACCGGGGATGTAAACTCGGCGCTCTCTGCGGAGACAACCGGGGATTCCGGTGCTGCAGCGGAGAATTCTGCCGCGGGCGATTGGGCTGTGTCCTGGTCTGCTTGCGGGCCAGAGGGTGTTACCACCAAAACGATTACCAGAAAGAGCGCCGCCACAGCCGTAGCATTGCGCAGGAAGAGATTGCCCCCATTGAAGAAAGCCAGAAATTCTTGCCAGAAGTTGCGCGAGCGAGCGGCAAGCGCTGGCCGCGCCGCGGGGCCTGGCCCCGCCGCAGACCCGGCCTGGCGCGCCCGCCGCGCGGCCAGCACGTCGGCCACCTGCTCCTCGCGTAAGGCAAACGAGCGGGGCAGCGTCACCGGCGGCAGATCGCGCACCAACTCCACAGTACGGCGCAAGGAATCCAACTCCCAGGCCAGGGCAGGATCCGCGGCGACAGCGGCTTCGATGCGACTTCTTTCTTCATTGGTGACCAGACCGTCGATATAAGCCGACAGCAGTTCGTCACTGATTTGTGTATGCGAAGAGCGGTTCATTTTTTCGTCAAGTTTTGGTTTCACCGTCGCCCCCGATGGGCAAAGATGAAAGTCCCGTAATTTGGTTCATTCGATTTTAGGACGAAAGGCAGCCGGTAAAAGTTCCGAGCGTGCGGTCAGGTAGTCGCGCACCCGGCCGCGCGCCCGGCTGATGCGGGATTTGACGGTACCCATCGCGACATCGGTCATCTCTGCGATCTCTTCATAGGCGTAGCCGTGGACATCGCACAGGATGAGTACGGTGCGCTGTTCTTCCGGCAAGGATTGGATGGCTGCTTCGATCAGCCCGCTCAGTTCCTGCCGCTCCACAAACTGATCCGGCGATTCCCGGCTGTCAATTAGCTGTGTCACAAACTCTTCTTCGACGGGGAAATCGTCCAAGCTGTCTGTGCGTCGGCGTTTCTGGGCGCGCAATTCATCATAACAGGTGTTGGTAACGATTCGCATCAGCCAGCTCTTAAAGCTGCCCCCGCGAAAACTTTCCAAAGCCCGGTATGCTTTGATAAAACTGTCCTGCACCGCGTCGGCGGCTGCTTCGGTGTTAGAAAGCAGCCGATAAGCCACGCTGTAGGCCAGATTCTGATATTCCAAAATGAGTTGATTGAACGCATCCAATTCGCCGTTCAGCGAGCGTTCAATCAGTAGCTCCTGATCCATCTGATCTCATATAATTTCTGGGTAGGATTGTAACTTTCCCAAATTCCCGGCACTTTCTGAAGTGCCGGGAATTTGGGCTTAGTCTGAAAAGTCGTATCAGATTTGACGATTTCAGAGTTCGAACGTATACTGTGCAGGAAAGCCGAAGTGGCGGAACTGGCAGACGCGCACGACTCAAACTCGTGTGGGGTAACCCTTGTGGGTTCAAGTCCCACCTTCGGCACTGGATTGAGCAACGGTCTGCTGATCAAAGGCAGACCGTTGCTGTCTGTCCCAAAATGATTATAGCAAAGAGTTGGTCTCTGCGAAAGTGCCGGGGACTTGACTTCGTTCCACGAAAAGCCCCGGCACTTTTTACAGGGTAAGCAACTGCCTGCGAAACCCGTATAGGCAAGTGAAAAACAAAACAATGGATTGTATAACCCACGTAGTAGAAGTCGCGCTGCGTTCTACAAGCAAAAGTTCCTTTGCCGTGCGGTCGAGCAGACACCCCCACTGCGCTCGATTCTCCCCCTTTCTCATTCTGCTGACCCTTCTCTGGCTTCTGGCTGCCTGTGGACCTTCCGCAGGGAGCGACGCTACTGATCTCACTGGGGCAGCCCAGCGCATTGCAGTGGACTACCAGTCCAGCAACGATCTGGCCGCGGCCCGCTCTGCTTTGGAAAGCCTGGATGCGCCCAACCCCTATCAATTGCTTGTGCTGGTGGCCGAGAGTGCGATCAGCGCAGGGGATTTGGCCAACGCCGACGCTCTCGTGCGGCTGGCGCTGGCGCTGGGGCTGAACTCCAACAGCATCGCGCGCCACGCCCAATCCAGGGGATTGATTCCGCAACAGGCCCAGGCAACTGCCCAGGCAGCCGCCCAGACAGTCGCCCAGACAGCAGCCCAACCCGTGGCCCAAGTTGAGCCGACCGCGACGCCTCTTCCCGCCGAACCGACGTCCACGCCGGAAGTAGCCACCGCGACACCTGAACCGACATCTATCGCGGCCACAGCGACGCCGGAAGCGCCGACCACGACGCCTGTGAGCAACCCAGAAGTGCGCACCACATCGGCGCTGAATGTGCGCGGTGGGCCAGACACAAACTATCCCGTTGTTGCTTCGTTGAACGGGGGCGACGCAGCCCGCATCACCGGTAAGAATCCCGGCGGCGACTGGTGGCAGATCGCGCTGAGCGGCGGCGGCTTTGGCTGGGTTTTGGGTTCACTCGTTTTCACCAGTGGCGACACGGGCAGCGTGGCTGTCGCCGAAATCCCTCTCCCGCCTGCCGCTACCCCAACATCTGTGGCTGCTGCGCCGGTCGCGCCCACCAATACACCTGTGGCTGCTGCGCCGGCCGGGGTGGATTTCCGTCTGGTGAAGCAGCATCTGTGGGATGTGGAGGAGAATGGCGGTTTCTTGAGCGGCGAATCGGTCAACTGTGGTGAAAAGCAGGAACTTAATGTGATTGTGCTGGATCTCGCCGGCAACCGGCTGGATGGCGTGACTGTGCGGGGCGTCTATCGCAATGAATTTCGTGTGACCGGCGAAAAGGGGCCGGGGCTGGCCCAATACGACGTCAACGTGGACGGGGACGACATTGTGGTTGCCAAAGACACAAACGGCCGCGAGGTCAGCAGCGATCTGGCGAAAGGGTTGACTGCCAAACCGTGGCTCATTCCCCACAACTTTTTGATCCAGGGACGCTTCTGCAAAGACACCGCCAGTTGCGATTTGTTCATTCAAGCCAATGGCTGCTACGGCCATTTTAGCTGGACCGTGACCTTTCAACGTACCTACTAATGTCGCAGTGATTAGTAGGGGCGCTGCTTGCTGCGCCC
>CAMDEX010000119.1 GCA_945897075.1 Litorilinea aerophila | reverse complement strand
ACCGGGCGCAGCAAGCAGCGCCCCTACGACTGGTTGCCGTATCAAAACAACAAAAGCGGTGGAAAAAATTCCACCGCTTTTGCAAAGTTCAATTGGATATCCCAGGCGCAAAATTCCAACGCCAGCACAGCGACTTTGCGTCTCCGCGCCTTTGCGTTGCGCAAATCCTAGCGTTTGGTGTACTGCGGTGCCTTGCGGGCACGCTTGAGACCGGGTTTCTTGCGCTCTTTGGCCCGCGGGTCGCGGGTGACAAAGCCAGCAGCCTTCAGGGTGCGGCGCAGATTGGCGTCGCTGGCGATCAGCGCACGGGTGAGGCCGTGACGCACAGCCATCGCTTGACCGCTATCACCGCCGCCGGCCACATGCACACTGATATTGAAGCTGGCTTCTGTCCCGGTCAGAATCAGCGGGGCGCGCAACGCCATCTGGTCCAGCGAACGACCAAAATACTCATCAACCGGCTGATCATTGACAACAATCTCGCCGGAGCCGGGGTAGAGGCGGACACGGGCAGATGCGGTTTTGCGGCGGCCAACTGCTTCGATATATTCGCTCATCGTTTGTTCTCCTGGAACTCCAGCGGTTTGGGCTGTTGCGCGGCATGGGGATGCTCACTGCCCGTATAGACCTTCAATTTCTTCATCTGCGCGCGGCCCAATTTGGTCTTGGGCATCATCCCTTTGACGGCCTCGCTGATGATCCGATCCGGGAAGCGGCTCAATTGCTCCCGCATCGTGCGGCTCTTCAGACCACCGGGATAACGGGAATGGCGGTAGTAGATCTTCTCGTCCATCCGGTTGCCGGTGACGACGAATTTCTCACAATTGACAACCACCACAAAATCGCCACAATCCACGTTGGGTGTAAAGGTCGGTTTCACCTTGCCCCGCAGCACTTCGGCAATCTCCGAAGCCAGACGTCCGAGGGTTTTACCCTCGGCATCCACAACCCACCATGTGCGCTCGGCCGCGGCCTGTTCTGCGCTCAGATTGAATGTCTTCACAATACGACTCCTGATCTTTCTTACAAAAACAGATGCGGGTACTCAGAATACGTGACCCGCTCCAGTACAAGGCCATTGGGCAAGACCGGCGCTGCGCAGCGGCTGCGATCCAGCGCGACCAGAGCGGCGCTCACATCTGCCAACTGCCATGCGCCCCGCCCCACTTCCAAGAGAGTGCCCGTCAGGTTGCGCACCATTCGCCGCAAAAACCCGTTGGCTGTAGCAGTCAAGACAAGTCGCTGCAACTGAGGTGAATCCAAGCGAACCGAACACCCCACATCAGCGCTCCAGTACAACTCATCAATGCGGCGTACTGTGCTTTCGCCCTGGGTCGGTTGACCAAATGTAGCAAAATCGTGTGTACCAACCAGAAGCGCGGCCGCCTGGTTCATTGCCGCTACGTCCAGGGGTCTCTTTTCCACAAGAGCGAAGCGTTCGAACAGCGGGAAGCGGCGCACATTCTCCAAAGTACCCGTGACCGGATAGTAGACGCTGTAGCGATAGGTGCGGGTTGTGGCGCTGAAGCGGGGATGAAAACCCGCCGGCGCAGCCACTACCTTCCGCACCACAATCGCCTCCGGCAAATACCGGTTCCAGCCTTGACAAAGGGTATCCAGCGAATGCTTCCACGGGAGAGTGACACCAATCACCTGGCCGTGGGCATGGACACCTGTATCTGTACGCCCGGAGCCGTGTACCCGGCAGAAATGGCCGGTCAACTGCTCCATGCCTTCTTCCAGCGCCCCCTGGATCGAGGGAGCGTTGATCTGCGCCTGAAAGCCGCTGAACGCAGTGCCGTCATAAGCGACCAGGGCGCACAAAGAGCGGTCAGGGGTCACAGGCAACAGGCCGCTATCCTTCGTCCACCAACTCCAGAATCGCCATATCGGCTGCATCACCCAGCCGCTTGCCAATCTTCAACATACGGGTATAGCCACCGGGCCGCTCCGCATAGCGCGGGGCAATCTCGTCAAAGACTTTTTTGGCTACCGTCTGATCATTCAGATAAGCAACCACCTGGCGCTGGGCATGAATCCGGTTGCCACCATCAGCCAATCCCTGCTTGGCTTTGGTAATCAACTTCTCCGCGTCGGCGCGCACAGCCCGGGCCTTTGCTTCGGTGGTGGTAATGCGTTCGTGAATGTACAACTCACGGATCAGACTCCGAAACAGCGCTCTGCGCTGATCGGTTGAACGGCTCAACCTACGCCCGGCGATACGATGTCGCATGGTGAAACTCCTCTATCCCAAAGAGCGGGAGACGCACAAACGTCTCGCGTTCGGTTCGTATTCGACCAACCGGTCAGTCGCCGGCTTCCTCAACGAGGAAATCTTCGTTCTCTTCATCATCCACATCGGCTGCACTGGCTCCATTGCGAAAAGCGCTCAGATCAACACCGGGCACATCCAAATAGCCCTTCTCGTCCAGCCGCTCCACCAGTTCATCCAGGGATTTCTTGCCAAAGTTGCGGATGGCAAGCATCTCATCCTCGCCCTTTTCCATACGCTTGAGGATTTCACCAATTTTGGTGATCCCGGCACGCTTCAGACAGTTGTAGGCGCGAACAGTTAGTTCCAACTCTTCGATGGGGGCTTCAGCGATGCGGCTGGGAATGCCCTCGGACGCATCTTCTGTCTGCTCCACAATCACAGCCTTGGCACCCGCCAACAGAGCCAGATGCTGCACCAGAATGTCGGCAGCCGAACGCAAAGCCACTTCCGGCGTGATCGTACCGTCAGTCCAGACTTCCAAGTTCAATTTGTCGTAGTCTGTCTGCTGACCAATGCGGGTGCGTTCCACCCGATAGGCAGCCTTCTTGACCGGGCTGAAAATGGCGTCCACGGGAATCTCGCCCAACGGCAGTCGGGTGCGTTCCTCAGCCGGGCTATAGCCCCGGCCCCGTTCCACAACCATCTCAATATCCAAGTCAACATCATTGGAATCAGCCGTCATCAGATAGAGATCGGGATTGATGATCTCGATCTCTGGCGGGCAGACCAAATCACCAGCAGTTACCGGCCCCTCGTGGGAAACCTCCACGTAGATGCGTACCGGGTCTTCGCTGGTGCTGCGCATCCGAATCTGCTTCACGTTCAGAATCAGCCGGGTGGCATCTTCACGCACATGCGGAATGGTGGAAAATTCGTGATGGACAGTGCTGATCCGGATGGATGAAACCGCAGCTCCGGGCAAGCTGGCAAGCAGCACCCGGCGCAAGGAATTGCCCAAGGTCAGACCGTATCCACTTTCTAACGGGCTAATCACAAAGTGCCCATAATTTTGCGAAACGGCTTCAACTTCAATCTTTGGTAATACTAAATTATTAAGCAACGGCTACCCTCCCGCTGTTCGGCATTGGATCATACACGGCCTACTCGCCGTCATCATCAACGAGTGCAACACAGGTGGAACAACACCAGATTAGCGGCTGTAATACTCGACGATGAGCTGCTCATTCAGCGGAACGGTAATCTCTTCCCGCGTCGGTCCATTGAGAACCGAGCCACTCATGCTGGCGGCGTCAACAGACAACCACGTGGGCAGACTGCCACCCGACAACATCTGGGTGCGTTCCTTGAAGTAGGTGGCGGAACGGCTGCGTTCGCGCACAACAATTAGATCTCCTGTAGAGACCAGATAAGAAGGAATGTCCGTATTGATGCCATTCACCATAAAATGGCCGTGACGCACCAACTGGCGGGCCTGAGATCGGCTGTCGGCAAAACCAAGTCGGTACACGACATTGTCGAGCCGACTCTCCAGCAACGCCAAGAGAGTCGCACCAGTCAGACCCTTGCGCCGCGAAGCCTCCTCGAAATAGCCGCGAAACTGCTGTTCCAGCACGCCATACATCCGCCGTGCTTTCTGCTTTTCGCGCAACTGCATCCCATACTCCGAGACTTTGCGGCGCATGGCATTCTTGCGTCCGTGGTCGCCGGGGGCAAAAGGGCGACGGTCCACAGCACACTTGGGGCTGAGGCAGCGATCACCCTTCAAAAAAAGCTTCTGCCCTTCGCGACGGCAAAGCTTACAAACCGCATCTGTATATCGAGCCATCTTTCCTCCGAACCGGCTTTGGAACCCACAACCGGCAGCTTACACCGGTACTGTCTCGTCAAAATTTGAAGCGCTTCTGGATTGCTCAGTTCAACCCTTTGGGCAAAAAAAGGCGCTCGCATCAAGCCGCGAGCCGATCTGACAAAAAGGGGCCGGGGTTCGTTGTTGCCCAGCCTATACAGAAGAATTTTTTCAAAAACTATCCGACGCCCATCACCCATAAGAACAACTTCCCACGGATGAAAGCGCCGGCATCTATCTCGCTAGACACGCCGTTTCTTGGGCGGGCGAACCCCGTTGTGGGGAATCGGTGTGACATCGGTGATCGAGGTGACTGTCAAGCCTGCCGGCACGAGCGCACGCACAGCGCTCTCACGCCCAGGACCAGGCCCCTTCACAAAGACATCAACTTCCCGCATATTGTATTCGCTGGAAGCACTGCGCCCGGCCGATTGGGATGCCAACTGGGCCGCGTAAGGTGTGCTCTTGCGGCTACCTTTGAAGCCAGCCGTCCCCCCGCTGCCCCAACTGACTACGTTGCCCTGCGGATCGGTGATGCTCACAATTGTGTTGTTAAAGGTGGCGTGAATAAACACCTTTCCATGCGGGACACTCTTCTTTTCGCGACGCACTGCCCGTCGCGTAGTGCGTCGGCGCTGCTGCTGAACTCGAGCCATCGTTACTCCCCTTGCCAAACTCTGAAACGAAAAAGGGATATTGGATATTGGGTCTTAGATATTGGGCACGTCCACAATACCCGATATCCAATACCCAATATCTCTACTTTACTTGCGTGCGCGCTTCTTGCCGGCCACTGTGCGGCGAACACCGCGACGAGTGCGCGCATTGGTGCGCGTGCGCTGACCGCGCACCGGCAAGTTGCGCCGATGACGCAGGCCACGGTAGCTGCCGATTTCAATCAGCCGCTTGATGTTCATACTTACTTCACGACGCAGATCACCCTCAACGCGGTGGTTCTTGTCGATGTAATCACGCAACAGGGCCAACTCGTTGTTGTCCAGATCCTTCACGCGGCGGCTAGGGTCTATGCCCACAGCTTCCAGAATCTGATCACTGGTGGTGCGGCCAATGCCGTAAATGTAAGTGAGCGAAATAACAACCCGCTTGTCGCGGGGAATATCAACACCGGCGATACGTGCCATGACAACTTCTCCTTAGCGTCCTGCTGCTGGACCTATCCCTGCCGTTGCTTGTGCTTCGGGTTCTGGCAGATCACGTAGACAATACCACGCCGTCGCACAATTTTGCACTTTTCGCACATTCTCTTGACAGACGGTCGGACTTTCACAGGAATTCTCCTTAGAAACAAATCGTAGCGCAACTCTATTATTATATCACACGGTCACAAGAGCGTCAAGATTTCAGGGCCCTGATTTGTAATGGCTACGGTATGCTCGAAATGGGCACTCAAGCAATGGTCTTTGCTGACGACTGTCCATTTGTCGCGCAGCGTGCGGGTCTTTTCCGTGCCCAGTTGCACCATTGGCTCGATAGCCAGCACAAGCCCCGGACGCAAGACTAGACTGCTGTCCCCATCCCCTGAAACGTAGTTGAGTACCTGGGGCGCTTCGTGCATCGCTTTGCCTATGCCGTGGCCCGTATACTCCTTGACGATATACATATGCTGGGACTCCACATACTGCTGGATAGCACGGCTGATGTCCCGCACCTGATTGCCTGGCACAGCCTGGGCAATGCCAGCCCACAGGCTGGCCTCAGTCACTGCCATCACCCGCAGCGCATCCTCGCTGACTTTTCCCACCGAATAGGTCCATCCGCTGTCACCGACAAAACCCCGGTAGTAGGAGCCAATGTCAATGCTGATGATATCCCCTTCCTTCAGTATCCGTTTGGCACTGGGAATCCCATGCACCAGTTCGTCGTTGATGCTGGCACAGATGTTGGCAGGAAAGCCGTTGTACCCGTAAAAACTGGAGGTGGCGTTGTGTTTGCGCAGAATTTCCAGCGCTATCTGGTCCAACTCCAGCGTACTCACGCCGGGCTTGATGGCCTCTTTCATTGCCACATGCACCCGGGCCACAATCCGCCCCGCTTCGCGCATGATCTGGATTTCACGCGGGTCTTTGAAAACTGGTTCAGCACGGCTCTGGGTGCCGTTGGTTTGGTGGCGTACATTGCGCCGCAACAATTGCCGTCGTAATTTAGTCATAATTCCACTGTGCATTAAAAGGCTGTGCCTTCCAGTTACTGCGCTACTTCCTTTTCTGCCAGCAACCCTATCAATTCCGACTGCACACTTTCAATGCTGCGCTTTCCATCGAGTTCGACGAGCAGCCCTTTGGCGAAGTAATAGCCAATCAGGGGCGATGTCTGCTTGTAGTAGACATAGAGGCGGTTGCGTACCGTCTCCGGTTTGTCATCGTCGCGCTGGTAGAGTTCGCCCCCGTCCAGATCGCACACCCCCTCTGCTTTGGGTGGGTTGAATGCTGTATGATAGACCGCACCACAGGAGCGGCAGACCCGCCGCCCGGTGATGCGCAGCATGGCCTCTTCATCGCTGATGTGGATGAGCGGCACCAGCGAGATGCCCCCATAGGGTGCAGTCATGCGGCCCAACGCCTCGGCCTGGATCAGATTGCGGGGGAAGCCATCCAGGATGGCACCCTGCGCCGCATCCGCCTGCTGCAAGCGATCCTCCACCATACGAATCGTCACTTCATCGGGAACTAATTCGCCTTTATCCATATAACTCTGTGCCAGAAGCCCCAGCGCAGTTTTATTCTTCAAATTGTATCGAAAAATATCGCCGGTGGAAACTTGCGGCCGCCCCAATCGCTCTTCCAACAACTTGGCTTGGGTGCCCTTGCCTGCCCCTGGAACACCCAACAAGACGAAAAATGTACGCCTGTTCATATCTTGCTCTCGTGATTTGTGTCTGCGCCTAATCCCGCTGCGCCCACAGAGAGGCGATTGGCGGGAAAGGTGACGCGTGAAGCGCGGGAATCAATCAGATGCTCCACGTTTCACGCGTCACACTGCAATTACGAAGCGTCACACCTAGCTAACGGATAAAGCCTTCGTAATTACGCATCATCAATTGCGCTTCAATCTGCTTCATCGTATCCAGCACAACACCCACGACAATCAACAGACCTGTACTGCTGATGATCAGCGTGTTGCTGCTGGCTCCGCTGCCAAAGATCAGACCGGCCAGATAAGGTAGAACAGCAACCAGACCCAGGAAGAGAGCGCCAACCAACGTGATTTTACCAAGCACATTGTTCAGAAAGGCTTCTGTGCGCGGGCCGGGGCGAATGCCAGGGATAAAGCCACCCTGCTTCTGCAATGTGTCGGGCAGATTCTGTTGACGGAACATTACATCCGTATAAAAGTAGGTAAAGGCCACCGTCAACAGGAAATAGGCCAGCCAGTAGAGAAAAGCCTGGGGACTAAGGGTAGTGTAGAAAAAGTTAGCAACCGATCCAACCCAGTCAGTCCGCGCGATAAAGTAGGAAGCAAGGGTGTTGGGCAGAATCAGCAAACTCTGGGCGAAGATCAGCGGAATCATACCGGCTGTGTTGACACGCATGGGAACGTATGTGCTTTGGCCGCCCATCATCACCAGCCGGTTACCGCGCATCGTGCGCACCCGTTTGCCGTATTGCACAGGGATACGTCGTTGGCCTTCTTGCACCCACACAATCAGCGCCACTGTCAAAACGGTAATGACGCTAAAGACCAGCAATTGGGTGAACCCCTGCTGGTAGAGCAGTCGAATCTGGTTGGGCACCGAAGCCACAATACCGGCAAAGATGATCAGCGAGACCCCATTGCCGATGCCCTGCTCGGTCAACATTTCACCCATCCACATAGCCAGCATTGTGCCAGCGGTCATACTGATAATAATCGTCAGGGTTGGCAGCAGAGCTTCCCCGCTAAACCCCCAGTTGCTCAATACCGCGGCTGTACCACTTCCCAAAGGGCGGCTGAGGAGCGTGGATTGACCGATGGCCTGCAGAATTGCCAGGGGAATGGTCAGATAGTGGGTATAGCGATTGAGAACCTGCCTGCCCGCATCCCCCTCCCGCGTCAACGCTTCCAACTGGGGAACAATCGGCTGGAGCAACTGCATGATGATAGAGGCAGTAATGTATGGGTACACGCCCATCGCCATTACGCTGAATTGGGAAAGAGCACCGCCGCTGAAAAAGTTCAGCAGGTTGAGCAGGACATTCTGATCAGTAGAACGGAAAATTTGATCCAACACCTCCCGGTTGACACCGGGCAGAGGGATATGTGCTGCCAGCCGATAGGCAAGCAAAATCCCCAATGTTGTCAACAATTTTCGCCGCAGATCGGGCAGACGAAACGCATTACGTACCGCGTCAAGCATTGAATTCCTCCGTTGTTTAGGACAAATTCAGAATTTGCCCGGATGGATACATGCGCACATGTACCCCCGCCATGACCACCAACGATGGAAGACTAGGATCGCGGCAGATTCTTATTGATCTCGTAGGGTAGAATCTCGACGGAGCCGCCCGCGGCCTCGATCTTCGCCTGTGCGCCTTTGCTGGCCCGGTGTACCTTTACATGCAACGCCTTGTCCACCTCGCCGCGCGCCAACAGAACAACCAGATCGGAGAGCTTGCCCAGCAGACCCGTAGCGTACAGGCTGGCAGGCGAGACTTCGGATCCAGCCGCGAATCCTTCATTCACATTGTCCAGATTGACAGGCACGAAAGAGACTTTGAAACGGTTGTTGAAACCGCGCAGCTTGGGCAAACGTTTGACCAGGCGCAGCTGACCACCTTCAAAGGTGGCGGCTACACCGCCGCCCGTACGCGAATTCTGCCCTTTGGTGCCGCGGCCGGACGTTTTGCCCACACCGGAACCAGAGCCACGACCTACTCGCTTGCGCTTGTGGGTTGCACCCTGATTGGGGCGCAGATCGTGCAACTTCATAAGAGTTCACTCCTAGCATGAAAGAAGACGACTCGACAGCTTTCTTTTGGCTACAAAAACCGAAGCTGTCGAACACTTCACTTTTTCTTCACTTATTCTTCGCTGACCTCAAGCAGATGCGAAATCTTGGCAATCATGCCGCGCAACGCCGGAGAATCATCCTTTTCCACCGATTGAGACATTTTGGTCAGACCCAGCGCACGTGCGGTCGCTCTCTGGCTCTTCTCGTATCCAATCGGGCTTTTGACCAGTGTCACACGAATCTTCTTAGCCATTCGCCTGTTCTCCTCGATGCCAGAAGGGCGCCAGATAATCGGGGGCAACGCCCCGGCGACCAGCCTCCACTTCATAGTTCTGGAGCTGCTTCAACGCCTCAAAAGTCGCCTGCACGACATTCAGGATATTATCGCTGCCCAGAGACTTGGACAAAATGTCCTTGACCCCCGCGGCCTCTACCACGGCACGCACACCACCACCAGCAATAACGCCGGTCCCTGGGCTGGCTGGCTTCAACAAAACCTCGCCTGCGCCAAATTGGGCCTGAATGGCGTGGGGGATCGTTGTCCCCAGCAGGTTCACATTGATCATTCCTTTGCGTGCCCGTTCGCTGGCCTTGCGGATCGCTTCAGGAACTTCCCGCGCCTTGCCCACACCCACGCCAACCTTGCCCTTGTTGTCGCCAGTGACGACTACGGCACGAAAGGCAAAGCGCCGGCCACCCTTGACAACTTTGGCTGTACGCGCAATATGGACAACCCGCTCGTCCATTTCGTCGCGCGGTTCTTCTTTTTCTTCTCGTCCTCGCCGTCGTTCTCCACGTGCCATTGTTCTCTCCTCGCCTGCTCTTAGAAGTCCAATCCACCCTCACGGCTTGCATCGGCCAAAGCCTTGATGCGCCCGTGATATTGGTATCCGCCCCGATCAAAGACCACCTTAGCGACGCCCTTTTCTTTGGCGCGCTGGGCGACCAGCCGGCCAATCTCCTTGGCCTTGTCAATTTTGGTCTTCCCAGTCAGGCTTTCACCCAGACTGGGTTCCAATGAAGACGCGGCGGCGATGGTGTTGCCTTCGTCATCGTTGATCACCTGGGCATAAATATGCTGCAGGCTGCGGAAGACGTTCAATCGCGGGCGTTCAGCAGTGCCGTGGACTTTGCGGCGGACCCGCTGATGGCGACGTATGCGCCCTTGCGCACGAGTTTCTTTCGCCATAATTCTGTCTCTCCTATCCATCTGTACGATCTGTGCCGAAGAAGAACAAACATGTCATTCTTCGATCAGGAATAATCAGTTACTTCTTACCGCCCTTACCACCCTTACCGCTCTTACCGCTCTTGGCCCGCACATACTCGCCCTGATAGCGGATACCCTTGCCCTTATACGGTTCGGGCGGGCGCTCCATGCGAATCACGGCTGCCAGTTGACCCACGGCCTCTTTGTCGATCCCGTGGATGGTCACGATGCGGCCATCGCGCGATACCTCAAAAGACATTTCCTTGCTGGGTGGTGCATACGAAACGTCGTGGCTCTTGCCCACCTGAAGCTGTAAATCCTTGCCCTGGAGCTGGGCGCGATAGCCAACGCCCTGAATCTCCAATACCCGGCTAAAGCCAGTGGTGACACCGATCACCATATTGTTCAACAATGAGCGAGTCAGCCCGTGCAACGCCTTGTGGTGACGCATGTCGGTGGGGCGCGTGATGTGGACTTCGCCATTCTCCTGGGCAATGGACATATCCCGGTTGAATTTTTGACTCAATTCACCCTTCGGTCCTTTGACCCGGACAAAATTTTCTTTCCCAATCTCTACCGTGACGTTCTGCGGTACAGAGATGGGCATACGTCCGATCCGTGACATTCGTATCCTCCCTGCGCTACCAAACGTTGCACAAATGCTCGCCGCCCACCTGCTCTTTACGAGCCTGACGACCAGTCATGACACCCTTCGGTGTCGAAATAATGCTAATTCCCAAACCACTGCGCACCCATGGGATCTCTCGATAGCCCACATAGACCCGGCGGCCTGGTTTGCTGACGCGCTCCAGGTCTGTGAGTACAGGGTTGGCTTTGCCTGTATATTTCAACCCAATGACCAGATTGGCCTGCGGTTTCTCATCGCTGAGCGTATAACCGGCGACGAAGCCTTCCTGGGTCAAAATTTTTGCCACAGCAACTTTTACATTCGAGCTGGGCACCACAACACGGCGATGGCGGGCCGCTGATGCATTACGAATGCGTGTCAGCAGGTCCGCAACGGGGTCTGTCATCATAAAAAATGCTCCTTACTCTTGCAGCCTGCGGTGCGCAGACTGTAGTTAGCAGCCAGCCGTGAAAATTTACCAGCTTGACTTAACAACACCCGGCAGGTTGCCCAACAGAGCTTCCTGGCGGAAACAGATGCGGCAGAGACCAAACCGGCGCATATACCCGCGTGAACGACCGCATTTTCCGCAGCGGTTGCGCACACGAATCTCATACTTCCGATTCTTCTCTCGAGCAATCATACTTTTCTTTGCCACAGATTTCCTCTTTTCCTCGCTTGGCCTATGCGGTCCACCGCCAACAGGACAAAGTATTGCCGATCTAGCGCCGTTGGAACGGCATATCCATCAGGGCCAAAAGACGACGGCCTTCTTCGTCAGTCTGCGCTGAGGTCACAATTGTGATCTCCATACCGCGCACTTTGTCAATCTTGTCATATTCAATTTCAGGGAAGATCAGTTGCTCGCGCAGACCCAGGCTATAGTTGCCGCGCCCATCAAACGCATCCGGCGAAATCCCGCGGAAATCACGCTGCCCCGGTAGGGCAATGCTGATCACCCGATCCAGAAAGTGCCACATGCGATGGCCGCGCAGAGTGACCATAATGCCAATCGGCATCCCCTCGCGCAGCTTGTAGGTCGCAATGGATTTGCGCGCCTTTGTGACAACCGGTCGCTGGCCCGCAATAATTGTCAGGTCGTGGGTGGCGTTTTCAATGGCCTTGCTGTTCTGCAACGCTTCGCCCATGCCGATATTCACACTAATTTTCTGCACACGCGGGGCCTGCATCACATTCTGATAGCCAAATTCCTTCATCAGAATGGGCACGATCTCCTCGTTATAACGCACTTTCAGACGGGGCTGTGGCCCCGGGGTGGCCTTCTCGCTCACTGCAGCTCTCCTCGCCCGCAAATATCGACGTGTCCGATATCAGGTCAGGCAGTAAATAGAATCAGTACCGTCAACTGTTGCCTAGCTATTGTCAGGGCCGGGCAGAGGATCACCGCTTTTGCGGTCAAAACGCACCCGATCCTCGCCTTCGATGCGATATCCGACACGGGTCGGCTCGCCACCTGTGCCCACCAACGCTACATTGCTGATGTGAATGGGCGCTTCCTTCTCAATCCGTCCTGTTTGGGTGCGCACCCGGCCTGTGGGTTTCTGGTGTTTGATGACCAGGTTGGCCCCAGCCACAATCACATAGACCCGATTGGCATCGTAAGTGCCATCTTTCTTCTTCTTGCGGATCACCTCATGGACAGCGCCCCGTCGTCCCTTATCATTGCCAGCGATCACTTCGACTTCATCGCCACGAGAAATTTTTACTTTCATGTCCCTGTTCCTCTGCTCCTGCCTCGGCCACCGCTCCGGCCACTCTTTTGCACTATCAACGCTCTAGAGAACTTCGGGGGCAAGGGAAACAATCTTCATATAGCCGCCATCGCGCAGTTCACGCGCCACCGGCCCAAAGATACGCGTGCCCCGCGGATTCTTGTTCTCGTCAATAATCACAGCGGCATTTTCGTCAAAACGAATGTAGCTGCCATCCTTGCGCCGCAATGCCTTGCGCGTGCGCACAATCACAGCCCGCACCACATCGCCCTTTTTCACCGATCCGGTGGGGCTGGCGGACTTGACAGTGGCTACGATAATGTCACCCACAGAACCGTAACGGCGCAGACTGCCACCCTTGACTCGAATCGTCAGAATCTCTTTTGCACCAGTGTTGTCGGCTATGCGCAGCCGACTCTCTTGCTGAATCATCTCTCCACCCTTGCCTTCTTGCGCGTCTCATCTGTCTGATCTGCCCACCCAGCACAGTCTACCAGCTAGACGACAACGGCCCGTTCCAGGATTGTTTCCATGTAGAATGTCTTGTCTTTGCTGATGGGACGACACTCGCGAATCTGCACCACATCGCCTATACGAGCCTCATTCGTCTCGTCGTGGGCTTTGTACTTCTTGTGGCTTTTCATCACTTTGCCATACAGGGGATGACGCGAAACGCGCTCCACCTGGACAACGATCGTCTTTTCCATCTTGTCGCTGACCACTGTCCCTACCAGTGCTCGTCGCTGTTCTCGCATGCCGATTTGCTCCTATTCCTATTCAGCAGCCATCTCTGCGGCCAGCTCTTGCTCGCGCAGAATCGTCTTGATCTGCGCAATCTCTCTGCGCACTTGTCTGTTTCGGGCCGTACTCTTCATCTGGCCGCTCGCCTTCTGGAAACGCAGGTTGAAGAGTTCCTGATAGGAATCATCCAACTTGGTAGCCAATTCGCCCAAACCCAGGACCCGCAATTCATGTGCCTTCATTTTCGCTCTCCTTCTACCTATACTTCGTCGCGAGAGACGAACTGAGTAGCTATGGGTAATTTATGGGCGGCCAGACGGAAAGCCTCGCGGGCCTGCTCCTCAGTCACACCGGCCATCTCAAACAAGACCCGTCCCGGCTTGATAACAGCAACCCAATGGTCCACCGTGCCCTTACCAGAACCCATACGTGTCTCAGCGGCGCGCATGGTGACGGGCTTGTCGGGGAAGATACGAATCCAGAGTTTGCCACCGCGCCGCACATAACGTACCACAGCGCGGCGAGCAGCTTCGATCTGGCGACTCGTCAGCCAATGGGATTCCAGGGCTTGCAGACCGTAGGTGCCGAAATCAACATTCGTACCGCGCGTTGCCATACCACTTCTGCGTCCGCGATGCATTTTGCGGAATTTTACTCGTTTTGGCATCAACATAGTTCGTCTCCGTGACCGCCCTTACTCGAGCGCCATATCAGCGTATTTACTATGATATTCTTCGCCGGGCAGCACTTCGCCGTGATAGACCCAAACCTTGACGCCGACGATGCCATAGGTGGTCAGGGACTCTGCCGTGCCATACTCGATATTGGCGCGCAGTGTGTGGCGGGGCACTTGTCCTTCGCGGATGCTGTCCACACGCCCCATCTCGCTGCCGCCCAACCGCCCAGAGACTGTCACCATAATCCCCTGGGCACCGGCGCGAATGGCACGGGTGGCGGCCTGTTTCATGGCTCGCTTCCAGCTAATGCGCCGTTCCATCTGTTCAGCCACGCTCTCGGCCACCAACGTCGCCTCGATCTCCGGCTTGGCGATCTCATTGACGTCGATCTTGACCTTTTTCTGGGTCATATCCTGCAACTTAACCCGCAAAGCATTCACATTGGCACCTTTGCGGCCAATGATAATGCCAGGCTTGGCTGTGTTGATGATGACATGAACCTGATTCGGTTGACGTTCGATCTCCACCTGGCTAATACCCGCCTTGGGCAAATCCGAATGAACGGTCGCCCGAATAACCCGGTCTTCGGCCAGATGCTGAACATAAGCAGGGCCGGCGGCAAACCAACGGCTGCGATGATCCCGGACAATTCCCAGTCTAAACCCGTTTGGATGTACTTTGCGTCCCACATATCCTCCTTATTTTCTACTTACGCGCTCGTCAAGCACAACAGTGATGTGGGCCGAACGACGTAGCCAGGGCTTGAAACGACCTCGGGCACCGAAGCGTCGCCACTTGCGTGTCGGCGCTTCGTCCGCCATGATTTTGCTGATATAGAGATCGTCGGCCTCCAGGCCAAAGTTCTCCGTGGCATTGGCTATCGCGCTCTTGATGGTCTTGGCAACATCTTTGGCTGCCTTCTGCGGCATAAATTGCAGAATCACCAGGGCGTCCTGGGCCGGCTTACCACGCATCTCATCCAGAACGAGACGGGTCTTCTGAGCGCTAATGCCAGTGAATTTGTTGACTGCTCGCACTTCCATCGTCTTTCCTCACTCTCCCTGTCCGGTGTCAACGCCTACCGACGCACCCGGGTGCCCTTTTCAGATCGAACATGACCACGGAAGAAGCGGGTTGGCGCAAACTCACCCAGTTTGTGCCCCACCATATTCTCCGTCACATAAATCGGCACATGCCGCCGTCCATCATGTACAGCCAGGGTATGGCCGACAAATTGCGGAAAAATCGTAGAGGCGCGCGCCCAGGTCTTAATCACCTTGCGATCACCGGCCCGATTCATCGTCTCAATTTTCTTGAGAAGTTTCGGGTCTACGTATGGCCCCTTCTTGAGTGAACGTCCCATCGTTTATCTCCGTTTGTTGCTGCTGCGCCGCACAATATGCTTGTCGGTGCGCTTGTTGCTTCGTGTGCGCTTGCCCAAAGCGGGCTTTCCCCACGGGGTCTTTGGCCCAGCCATACCAATCGGAGAGCGGCCTTCACCGCCTCCATGCGGATGGGAGGAGGGATCCATGGCTAGACCACGCACACCGGGGCGAATGCCCAACCAGCGCTTGCGGCCAGCCTTGCCCAGAGTCATGTTGGCGTGTTCGGCGTTGGAAACTTGTCCAATCGTAGCCAGACAATCCATCTGGATATAACGAACTTCACCGCTGGGCAGGCGAAGCTGAGCCTGGGGGCCTTCCTTCGCCACCAATTGGGCCGACACACCCGCGCTGCGGGCAATCTGCGCACCACGCCCCGGATATAGCTCAACATTGTGTAGCTGCGTGCCGAGCGGGATGTTGCGGATTGGCAGGGAATTGCCCGCCCGAATCTCGGCATCTGGGCCAGACATCAGTGAATCTCCCACTTTGATACCCAAGGGAGCGATGATGTAGCGCTTCTCACCGTCATCATAGGTGAGCAGAGCAATGCGGGCTGTACGGTTCGGGTCGTACTCAATCGTTGTCACCCGAGCCGGCACGCCCCATTTGTCCCGCCGGAAGTCAATCAGGCGATAGCGGCGCTTGTGACCACCCCCCCGGTGGCGCACAGTAATGCGTCCCTGGTCGTTGCGGCCACTGCGTTTGTTCAGGGCTACCGTCAGCGCACGCTCTGGCTTGCTGCTGGTAATCTCCTCAAAGGTCGAGACGCTCATCCCTCGACGTCCCGCCGAGGTCGGGCGATATATCTTAATTGGCATCGTTTTGCTTCTCCTTTGGCAACGGTTCTTGGGCTGGCCTAGACACCCTCAAAGAGTTGGATGTTGTCGCCAGCCACCAGCGTGACGATGGCCTTTTTCCACTTCGGCTTGCGCACAACCACACGCCGGCCGCGTCGCCCGGTCTTGGCCGGCATCACCATAACACGCACGTTCTCCACCCGCACTTTGAAGGCGGTCTCAACGGCATCGCCGATCTCGTGCTTATTCGCCCGCATATCAACTTCAAATGTATAGCTATTGTCGAAATCGGCGGCATCATACGATTTTTCAGTGACCACCGGGCGTCGAATAATTTCGTAAATGTGCATCAGATTCTCCCTTTCCCGGTTCTAGCCCAGCCAGGCGTGGATATGTTCCACAGCCGCTTGGGACATCAACACGACATCGTAGCCCAGCAGATCACGCACATTCAGGTAACCGCTTTCCATCGCCTTGGCATTGGGCAGATTGCTGATGCTGCGCTCCACCGATCGATTGGATTCGGGCAAGAGTACAAGTACAGTGCGACCGGTCAGACCAAGATTTTCCAGGGTCTTGACCATCACCTTCGTCTTGGGCTGCTCGATTGACAACTGGTCAAGCACAACAAGCTGATCACCGGTGGCCTTGACAGAGAGAGCGCTGCGCAGGGCTGCCTGGCGCATCTTCTGGGGCATACGCTGGGTATATTTACGCGGGGACGGCCCAAAGGCGATACCACCCCCCACAAAGTTCGGGGCCGTGGTTGAACCTTGACGGGCACGCCCTGTACCCTTCTGTCGCCAGGGCTTACGCCCACCGCCCCGCACTTCGCCGCGGGTCTTTGTCTTGTGGGTGCCCAAACGGGCATTCGCCAACTGGCGCAACAACGCCTGGTGCATCAGACCGCGGTTGACTGGAGCGCCAAAGATCGCGTCGCTCAACTCAATCTCGCCAACCTGTTCACCGGCCATATTCTTCATTACGAGTTGCATCTCATCGCCTCCTGTACAGGTCTACGCCTTCTTGGCCGGTCGGATAAAGACAAGACCAGTGCGCGGACCGGGCACAGCGCCCTTGACGGCGATCAGGTTCCGCTCGGCATCCACCAGTGCAATCTTCAAATTCTGAACCGTGACACGCTGATTGCCCATGCGCCCTGGGCCTTTGGCACCAGGCCAGGTGTGGCCCGGCGACGTGCCTGCGCCGCGGGAGCCGGGTGCGCGTTCGCGATCCGACTGGCCGTGGGTCGCGGGACCACCCGCAAAGTGATAGCGCTTCACAGCGCCAGCAAAGCCCTTGCCTTTAGAAATACCCGTCACATCCACAATCTCGCCTTCATCAAAGATATCAGCCTTGATCACATCACCCAAAGCCACCGTGGGCAGGTCACTCAGACGCAGCTCGCGTAGATGGCGCAGGATAGGGGCATCGGCCTTGCGCAGATGGCCCACCTCGCCTTTTGTCAATTTGCGTTCTGCCACTTCGTCAAAGCCAATTTGCACGGCGTTGTAGCCATCAATGTCAACGGTCTTGACTTGGGTGACATAGCAAGGACCCGCTTCAATCACGGTCACTGGCACTGCTTCCCCACTCTCACTGTAGAGTTGGGTCATACCAACTTTTCTGCCCAGAATACCTTTCACGCATACCTCCAGGACTGACGGTAAATCAGAGCGTTAGCCCCAATCGGCCACATCATCCACAAAATGATAGTTGCAGGTGGCAAGTTGCAGGTGGCAAGTTGAAAAGTAGATGTTTCTTCACTTTTCACTTGCAACTTTCCACTTACGACCTTATAGCTTAATTTCAATATCCACACCGGCGGGAAGATTCAACCGGGTCAAATTCTCAATCGTTTTATTGCCGGGATCCACAACATCGATCAGTCGTTTGTGGGTACGGATCTCAAACTGCTCACGGCTATCTTTGTCGATAAAAGTAGATCGCATAACCGTAAATTTTTCAATACGGGTCGGCAAAGGCACCGGCCCCACCACCTGAGCACCTGTCTGCTCTGCAGCAGAGACAATTTGCCTGGCCGATGCATCCAAAACCCGATGGTCGAATGCCTTGAGTTTGATGCGAATTTTCTGCTTTGCCATCGACTCTTCCTTGTGAAGTAAAGGGAACGGGGGAGAAGTAAGCTGCCTCCCGTTCCGATGACTGCGTTCAAAACGCCGCAGGGTCGGTTCGACGAACCGACCCTGCGGCTATCTCATCTACTTTGTGATCTCGGTGATGACGCCAGCGGCCACCGTGCGGCCACCCTCGCGGATGGCGAAACGACCACCATTCTCCAACGCAACCGGCGCGATCAACTCCACACTCATCTGCACATCGTCACCCGGCATCACCATCTCCACACCTTC
>CAMDEX010000118.1 GCA_945897075.1 Litorilinea aerophila | reverse complement strand
GTGAGATCGAAAGGCGATCTCACGTTTCACGTCTCACGTTTCACGTCTCACGTTTCTTCGGTTATGCAACCAGCGCGGTGATGAGCGCTTTGACATAACCAATCGAATAGCCCCAGCCGATGTCGTGGGTGGCGTTGTCGCCGGGGAGGGACGGGATGTGGTCCGGGTTGATGTAGCCATCAAAGCCGACCTTCACCAGTTCGCGCAGGATTTTCATCATATTCAGGTCGCCGTCATCCAGCAGCGTCTCTTCGTAACCGCCGGCGCTGGCCAGGCTGCCACGCACGTTGCGCATGTGGACCATAAAAATTTTGCCTTTGCGCCCGTAGTTGTTGATCTCGTCAATCACAAGACTGCTGCCGCCCGCCTCGGCCCGCGTGCCGATGCAGTAGACGTAGCCCACTTGCGGGCTGGGGAAGGCGTCAATTACCCGGTGGAAGCCGATGCCGCCAAAGGGGGTGTCAATGTTGGGTGTGTCGGACGGATGCACGGCCAGTTTGATGGCGTACTCCTCGGCAATCGGCACCATCCGCTCGAAGGCGTAGCAGAAGCGATCCCACCACTTTTGCAATTGGGCCGGGGAGGGAATCGCCACCGGCTCGCGCACAAGCGTCTCGGCGCGGGCCAGATAGCCGCCCCGGTGCGCAGTCTGGGAGGCCCGCATCATCTGATTAAAGACGTCGCCCTCCACGCGCTGGCGGGCGATGGGGATGCGCGCCTGGCCGAAGACAGCCAGCGCTTTGCAGACATTCTCCAGTTCGTCCTGCGCGCCCACCCGGTCTTCCACAAACTCGTCGGTCAGGTTGGGCAGCGTCACCCGGTTGATGTCAATGCCGAAGGAGCGCAGACGGCGGCGCAGCGCCTTCACTCCCTCCAAATCCGGGTAGCCCTGGCTGGCTACACCGGGCATTTCGCGGTCGCCGCCAAAATCAATGGCGTCCGCGCCCAGCGCCACCCGCTGGCGCAGATAGGTGTCGGTCAATTCGGCGTTGTGGGAAAAGACGGAAACGCGTAGCATGGGGGATATCCTTTCGTGAATTGGGTCAAGTCTAGTATTGGACGGAAGACCGCAGACGGCAGACGGCAGACGGTAGACGGTAGACGGCAGTTGTCGGTGGCCCGCGGTTTGTGGTCAGCGGTCAGCGATCAGCGGTCAGCGGTCAGCCGTCCGCGGTCAGCGGTCAGCCGTCAGCCGTCCGCGGTCTACCGTCCGCCGTCCGCCGTCTCTTTACCACGTCCGTTCTTTCAGCAACTCCTGAATTGCCTCTTTCGACACGGAGAGTTCGTCTATGTGGCTTTCCAGCCAGCGGGAAAAATCGGCTTCGATGTGATCTTCCCAGCGCCGGTCAATCTCGCCGGAGGTGTAGACCCCTTCGCGTAGCCGTTCTTTGCCGAACTGGTCGCGCAGGCGGATCAGTTCGGATGTTTTGACAACCTTTTCGGCCAGGTGCGCCGGGATAAAGACGATGCCGTCCTTGCGCCCCAGCACCACATCGCCCGGCATTACAGTCACCTGGCCGATGCGGGTAGGGCAGTTAACGCCCGCCAGCATAATTGTCGGCGAAGCGTAGGTAGGGTGCATCCCCCGGAAGAAGCTGACGAAGCCGGGGAGCTCCTCCACGCCGTCAATGTCGCGGATGGCCGCGTCATGCACCACCCCGTTGCCCGACTTGGTCAGGATGCTCGTCGCCAGGTTGTCGCCGATCACAGCGCCCTGATCGATCTTCCCAAAGACGTCGGCCACATAGACATCGCCCGGCACCAGCAGATCAATCGGCCAGGAAATCTGGTCGCCCACACAGCCCAGGCGCGCGCCCTTCTCTTCCATCAGCTTGCGCATGTCCGGGCGGCGGGGCATATACATGGCGGTCACCGCCCGTCCCACCAGCACCTGCCCTGGATGGGTGCAGAGGAAGCCCCCCTCGTATTGGTGATGGAAGCCGTCGCCGCGCAAGACGCCCCAGGCTTCGGTGATCGTCACCAGCCGCATGCGCTCCAGAATGTTGTCAGGGACTTTGGGCCGCCCGTCCGCAAAGCGCTCGCCCGTCCACTCCGGCGTGTAGTCGCTAATCTCTTCGGGGCTGAGATTCAACGGTGCAAATTTTTCCACAGAATAATGCCTCCTAATCTGAAATGGGTATACACGAATGGAAAGGAACACGGATTCAATCTGCGAAATCTGGGTACATCTGTGAAAATCTGTGTTCAGAATTTTTACTATTCAAGCCAGACAGGCGGCGCGGCGTCCACCCCGTGCTTCTGGAAAATGGCGTCGATCTCCGCCCGCTCCTCCCCACTGAGCGTCCACGACAGCCCGCCCACGCTGGCTTCCACCTCGGCAGGGGTGCGAAAGCCGATCAGCCCCACGCTGATCACCGGGTTGGAGAGTACCCACTGCAAGGCCAGATGGGCGACGGTCTTGCCCCGGCGCGCGGCCAGCCCCTTCAACTCCTCCACCACCGCCAGATTGGTGGCGAAGTCTTCCGGGGCAAAGAGTTTCAACCCAAAGAGACCACCCTTCGAGCGCCAGTCGCTCTCGGCGAAAGTCGTCTGGGGTGTGAACGCCCCGGCCAGCAGCCCGTGCGCCAAGGAACCGTAGGCCATCAGCCCAATGCCGTTGTCCAGGCAATAGGGGAAGACCTCCGCCTCCATGCGCCGGTCGAAGAGGTGATAGCCGTATTGCCCCACATCCACCCGGCGTACGGGCATACAGGCTTCCAGTTGCGCCCGGCTGAAGTTGGAGACGCCCACAAAGCGCGCCTTGCCCGCCTGTACAATCTCCTCCAGCGCGGCCATCGTCTCCTCGAAAGGCGTCTGGTAATCCGGCCAATGCACCAGATAGACGTCCACGTAGTCGGTGTTGAGGAAGCGCAGACTGCGCTCGATGGCGGCCAGGGCCTGCTCCCGGCGGCTGTCCCGCCCCCGCTCGCGGCCCTCGTGGCTGATGCCGAATTTCGTCACCACCAGCACATCGGTGCGCCGCCTGCCCAGGGCGCGGGCCAGAATCTCCTCGGAGCGCCCTTTGCCGTAGCCTTCAGCGGTGTCGAAGCAGTTGATGCCCAGGTCAATCGCCCGGTTGACCGCGGCGATCACCTCCCCCTCGTCGAAATGGCCGTAGCTGCCGCCGGTCTCCCAGCAGCCAAAGCCAATCGCTGAAACCTGCATCCCCGTGCGGCCAAAGGGTCGGTATTCCATAGGGTCTCTCCTGTGAAAGTGAAATGGAGGCGTGCGTTGGCGAAGAAATGAGCATTTCAAGTTGATTTCTGTTCAACGAGGAAATGTTGTAACTGACTTGCCCCCTTTTCCTGATCCAGCGGTGTAAAGAGTGGATAGCTTTTCTGCAGATCGAAATACCCGACAGGGCTTTCTTCTTTCAGCAGCATTTTTGAAATTTTCTCAATCAGTAGAATCTTCTCAAACCGGGAAAGCACACTGACTTCTTCAGCGATATCTGCCAAGAGCATTGAATCGTCCTCCTATAGAACACAACGTTGCAGGAATAGGAAAGAAACCCAAACAGCGTTGAACGTAATGGGGAAATATACCTCAAATTCGAATGGCATACCAGAGGCGGCACGTAAGGGCGAGAATAGGTGCAGCCACGATTCAATCAACAGACCTCCACTGTCAACTTCCGCACCCGCTCCTCGTCCCAGACCGCACCCCAGCCCGGCGTCTCTGGCGGGACAATGTGGCCGTTTTCGATCAGCGGCGCGTTGAGCAGCCCCCACATCTCGCCCTGCTGCCGGTTGTTGGCGTTGTCCATCCCGAAGTATTCGTAGTAATCGGTGTTGTCAATGCAGCAGCCCACGTGCGCGTGGACCAGCCCGAACAGCCCGCCCTGGCCGTTGAGTTCCACATTTGTGCCGTGCAGCTCGGCCAGATGGGCCAGCTTCAGCACCTGCGTCACGCCAAAGGTGGCCCGCGCCCGCAGCCGGTCAGTTGCGCCTTGCAGCAGCCACTGCGCGGTGATCTCCATATCGTGAAAAAGGCGCTCGGTCGCCATCACCGGCATCGTCAGCGCCCGGCACAATTCCTGGTACTGGTTCATCTTCTGCTCGTGGAAGGGTTCCTCCAGCCAGACAAAGCCCAACTCTTCCATCACCCGTCCGACTTCGATGGCCTCGCGCAGGTTGTAAGAGCAGACCGGGTCGCTGATCAGCGCGTAATCGTCGCCCACTTCCCGGCGCACAGTGTGGTAGATGGGGATATCGGCCTTGCCCCCTTTGTAGCTGTGGAATTTGTAGGCCGTCACGCCGTAGCCCCGCCCGCTTTCGATGTGGGCCAGATAACCAGCGATGTCCATATCGCCGCCGGTCAGGTAGACAGGAAAACGCTCGCGCACACGCCCGATGAGCGCGTGGATGGGCAGCCCAGCGAACTGGCCCGCAATGTCCCACAGACAGTTGTCAAACTCGCCAAACCAGCCGGGGTTCTGGTAAATCCAGCGCGTGCCTTTGTGCAGCATCTGAAAGAGGCGCTCGCGGTGGAAGGGGTCTTCCCCGATGACGTGGCGGCGCAGAATCTCCGCCTGCTCCGGCGAAATGGAGGTGGGGGCCATGCGTCCGACAATGCCGGCGTCCGTGTGGACTTCGATGATGTGCAGCCGGGCGGGTTGGTTGCCGGGCGCGCCGGTGTGGGTGTACTGGATACGGTGCAGACCCGGCACCTGCACCAGCCGGTGGCTGCCCCGCTTCTGTTCGGGGTGTTCAAGAATCAGCAGTTTTACGTCGGTGATTTTCATTGGGAATCTCCCTTTTTCAGGCAAGGAACTACGTTTCGTGAACCGGTTTTGTGAGATGGGGAACAGAATCCGATGGAAAAGTATACCCCGAATTCAAAAGTCGCGCCAGAGGGGAAAATGTGGACGGTGGCGGGGTGAAGGGGTGAGAGGAAAATGGACCTGACGCGGATTATACTGTGAATGTGGCATCTTTGCTGTGAGCGGGTTGCAGAATGCCTATCAACACTTGAAAGAGGGCATCCAAGTCAGCCGGCACACGAAATGACTCAATGTCTTTCTCAATCAGTCTTGTCTGCCGCCTTAAAACACCAAAACGCCACAAATCACCCACTGTAACCGCCCCATAGAGATGGTCGGTGGCTGTCTCCACATACTGATCCAGCGCGATTAACTCAACAGCCAATTGGGTGAAGCCTTTTTCCATATCTGCCTTTTTTGCTTCAACCACCACAAACGCAGCGGCCGAACGTACAAAGTAGTCAATCGTGCCCTTGAGCCGTTCATTCACATAGATCGGGTACTCAATGTCAATCTTGAAGGTCAGGTACTCCAACAACCCAAGCAAGACAGGCGCGACCAAAACTTCACGCCGGGCAGTTTCCGATGTCAGCGCAACATGCGGGAGTTGTTTATAGAAGGTCGCTTTGAGTCGTTCCGTATCGGTATCGATCCGTCCCGTCGGCAATGTCAGCCGTGTCAGGGCGTATTGATAGCCAAGCTCGCCAATGATCTCTTCGATCGGATAGTTTAGCTCAAAGTAGTCAGCAAAGGCATAACTTCGATCTGATTTGAGAATTGTTTTACCCATTGCTTCTCACCTCCAAGCATTCGGTTTGCGTCAGTTGCCGGGGGCAGTCAACGCCACGCACAAGCCGAGATCACCGCTGATCAACAGGACGTGTTGTGAGGAAGGCCCAGGACGGTTGCGTTCACTGAGAATCGTTTTGGGAATCCATCTTGGCACAGCCTTCAGGTATTGCTCATAATCATCGCCGAAGCGTTTCTTGAGCTGCGGCTCCTCGAACACAACCAGAGCAGTATGCAAAGCGGCCCACAACCCAACTGCATATAGCACCAGCCACGCGAAGCCAAAGTAAATTGCCTCAGCAAGAACAAATAGGAGTGCGCCGACGTACATGGGGTTTCGGACGTACCGGTAGAGTCCGGTGATGACCAATCGGGTCGGGGGATCAATGGGAATCGGGGTGCCCTTGCCGTGGCGCACGAATGCCGTTGAGACCCAAATAATCATGTAGATGCCTAGCCCAGCGATCAGGATCGCTATGACCTGTAGGATGCCGAATGGCGGAGTCAGCGGTACCTGCGCGCGGTTGAGGATGTAATAGGGAATGAGGATACACGCAGTGCCTGGGACCACAATGGTGGCGACGGCAGATTTGAGCGAAAGCATGACGAATGACTCCTCTGTGCGCCCGGCATTACTCACAACAATTTCTGGCGCGCTGCTTGACTTCTGTTTTTTGCTGGGTACTGACCCGTAGTTATCGAGTCGGTTCGACCTGTCACGCATATCATACATACTACGCGCCTGAGTGTCAATCAGATATAAATTCACAATTGAGCCGCCCATCTACCGCGCCACCCTCACCGCCCCCAACTCCACCCGGTTGTCCGGCGTGGGGTGATGACAGCCTCATTCAGCCCCAGCCAATAAACGAAGTGTCAGGCTGTCTTTTCCGCTTTCCAGCGCTTCATCAGTTCAGTGACCCATTCGGCATTGGCTACACTCAATGGCGGTTCTGGCGGCTGCTGATAGTTCACCCGTACCCCATAATACCCCTCAAGATATATCGCATCCAGCAATGTCTTCAAATCAGTCAGTGGCTCATCATCGCCCGCTTGTAAGGGAATACGAAATACAGGGATCGGATCACGCAGACTGAAGGCATACAGAGTAGCCTGATTGCCCTGCTCACCTCTTCGAATCAGGATACGGTAATCCCGGGCAACCTGCTCACCCACCATTGGCATCGGAGGCCAGGCCCGCAACAGATCGATCTCTACCAGATGGGTGTGGGTACTCAATATCTCCATGCGCTTGCGCTCGTACTTCTGCCTACCTGCGCCTGGTCGCTTGTTGGTTGGAGACAAGACTTCCACGATTGTTACCACTTGCCCACTTGTGACTTCTCGAATTTCCAGATACGTTTCTTCGATGATATCAGGAACAGGCAATTCCACCGTAGTTGGCGCAAGGACGGGCGGAGCTGCGAACGTCGGGGTAGATTGCACAGGACCGGCGCGCTGTCCTGAGTAGACAATTGCGATGTCTGGATAACGTAAGGAAGGGGGTGATGCAAAGACAGTCGCGATATAGGCTTGGGAGCCAACGCTCACATAATAGCGCGGACTCACCAATGGGCTAAGATAGCGCGCCAAAGCCGAAATGAGACGGAAATGTACATCGCTCCAAAGGGAGGGATGCTCTAGCCAGGGATTCATACCAGGAAACAGATTGTCCACACTTTTTCTCCTTTCTGGTTATAATACCTACAGTGTTCATCGGTGTCAATTAAGCGAAACGCATGACTCCAGTGAAAAAACCGAGTTTTTTGCAGAAGTCGCCGTGATTCAGGAGTGAGCCGGTCTCAAAAACTCGGTTTTTAGCCTTTTTGCACTGGAGTCACGCATCAGCCTTAAAATTTCAGCGCGTGACCCGCACCGCCCCCAACTCCACCCGGTTGTCCGGCGTGGGCGGATCGACCAGCAGATTCGTCACCGTCGTTGGCTCATACATCCCCGCCTTCAGCCCGTACTCCCCCGGCCCGACGTCCGCCGCCAGAAGGATGCGGTGGGTGTCGGCGACAATCTCCCCGGCCCGCCAGCGGCTGGTAGGGGTGAAACCGCCCACCGGCGCGCCGTCGTGTTGGGCGATCACCCCGCCATCCGCGCCCAGCAGGTGAACAAAGACGTTTAGATTCGCTCCCGTCTCGCGCAGCGCAAACCAGTAGAGCGTCACATCCAGCGCCCGCGCTCCGCGCGCCGGAGACGTTTCGTAGCCCACCAGCAGAGCCGTATCCCCCAGCCGCGCCTGAAGAGGGTGGGGCGTCCGTTCCTGGCTGCCCAGGCCCAGCCCGTTCAGCGCCAGCAGCAGCGCAAATGCGACGACGCACACCTGACAGGTGCGCAGAGAAAGACGGATGGCACTCGCAGATTTCTCGGTCTGCGCACCTGTCAGGTGTGGGCGTACCCCGACCAGCAGCCATACGAGTACCGCCAACAGCGCCACCCCCGCGCCGAGCCGTCGGGCCGGGGTCGGGCCATAGCGAAAATCCACTTGATGGCTGCCCGTTGCCACTGCCACCGTCGCCAATCCCAACTCGCCAGTTGCCGCCACCGGGACTGCTGCGCCGTCGATCTGTGCGTTCCAGCCCGGCGGAGTGAACTGATGCAAGCGCAGATCAAAGGGAATTTCACCCTCCACCGTCAGACGCATCCGGCTATGGCCCACTCCTTCGATCACAACTTCTGGCGGCGGCGCAAGGGGCGGGCCATCCGTCGCCCCCTCCCGCGCCCGCCCCAACGCCCAGCGTTGCTCCGTCACCGTCAGCGGCACAAACTCGCCCGTCCACGTTGCGCCCACCTGCCCATTCTCCGCGTCCTCCTGCCACATGCGCTGGGGCGACCAGACCTCCGCAGCAGGCAATTGCAGCGGCTGCATGGGCAAGCCAGGCAGAGAGACAACAGCCAGCAGAGCGGTCAACCCCACAGCCCACACCCAGCCGGGAATCCGGGGCAGCAGCCGGGGCAGCAGCGCGGCACAGCCCAGCAGCCCCACACTTTCCAGCAGCAGAAAGCGCCAGGGATATTGCAGATGGCCCAAAAGCGGCGTGAGCGGCAGCCAGACGGGAAGCGCAAGGGTCGTCGTCATCCCAATCGCGGCCAGGGCCAGGAGCAGATGATAACCGCTCATCCACACCTGACAGGTGCGCAGAGTCCGTTCACTCGCACTTCCAAAGGACTGCATCTGCGCACCTGTCAGGTGTAGACGCATCAGGTGTGGACGCACAGCCAGCCCCGCCAACCCCAGCGCCAGCAGCAGAGGCGTCAGCCAACTGAGGGGATAGACCAGCGCCAGCCCGGACGCGTCCCGATAGGGATAGACTAGCCAACGAAGCAGCAGATCGCCCGGCGCGAGCAGGTGGTTGACAAAGCCCTGCGAGGGGCCGCCGCCGATCCCCACCGCGCCGCTCTCGGCCAGCACAGGCAGCCAATAGCCCGCGCTCAACCCCATCGCCAACAGAAGCGACAGCCCGGCCCAAATCAGCCGATCCCAACGACGACTCCAAACGGCCAACAGCAGCAGATGGGGGACGGCCGCCAAAACCATCAGCAGCGTCGTCAGGTTGTGGGTGAGCACCAGCCCAGCCCAGGCCAGCGCGCCAAGCAGCAATGGATAGAACGCGGATGACGCGGATTGGGCGGATTCACGCGGATTTGACTGTGTATTCCCCTGCGCCTCCGCGTCTCCGCGCTGAGTCCCCACCTGAAAGACCGCAGTGTAGGCCCACAGAATCAGCGGTGGGAAGATGAAGGCGAAATGCTCCGGCAGCGCGCCCCGGCTGTAGGCGTCGGCCAGGTGATAGGGCAAATAGGTGTAGACCAGCGCGGCCAGCACGCCCGCAGTCTCCCCCCACAGCGAGCGGACGTAGCCGTAGGCGGCCAACGCGGCCAACACAAAACCGAGCGCGACCGTCCACTGCAAAGCGACCGCTGGACTCATTCCCAACAGTGCCAGCGCCGCGCCCGGCCAGTAGCTGAGAGGCGAATAGAAATTGAGGACGGCCTGCCCGTAGCCAAAGCCGAAGTCGGGGAAGAGGCGGGGATGCAGCACCCCATCCCGCCAGGCGTCGGCCAGGGCTGCGATGCGGTAGACGTGGAAGCGCCCGTCGTCCGAAACAAAAAAGCCGGGCCGCAGCAGAGGCGTGAGAACAGGCAGCAGCAGGGCAAGCCAGCCCAGAGAGGAGAGAAGCGAGAAAAGCCGGGCTTTGGCGAGATTCATAGGCGTTTTGGCGATTGGGAGAGGCTGAAGTATAGTGCGATGATTATACACTATAGCGCATCACATTGCGGGCACAAAGATGAAAAGCGGAACGCAGATTAGCGCAGAAACAACAGATTTGCGCAGATTTTTATCCGCGCTGATCAGCCCTTTCCGCGTCATCCGCGTTCTATTTTCAAATCAGTGGCTTCTCATCGCTCTGCTTCTTTGCCACCTGTTACTGGCCGCGGCCTTTTCTCTGGCCAATCCCCTGGGCGAAGCGCCCGACGAGGCCGATCACTGGGCCTATACGGTCTATTTGGCCCAAGAACGCAGCCTGCCCGTCGGCCCAACGGTCACGCAGAGCAAACACCCGCCCTTCTACCACGCCAGCGCCGCGCTGATCGCTGCTCTCTTTGCCGAACCCTCCTTCGACTTTCTGCGCGCCAACCCGGACCTGCGCGTGCCCATCCCGCCGGGCGGCCCTGTCAACTTTTTCGTCCACACCGCGCAGGAAAGCTGGCCCTGGCGCGACGGCCCTCTGGCCTTCCATCTGGCCCGGCTCTGGTCAATTCTGCTCAGTCTGGGGACAGTTGTTGCCGTCTACGGGCTGACGCGCTCTGCCTTTCCCGCCGAAAGGGGATTGGCGCTGACCGTCGCTGGTGTGCTGGCCTTTCTGCCCACCTTTGCCTTTATCGGCAGCGCAGTGAGCAACGACGGCGCGGCCGCCTTCTTTGCCACGACCGCCTTGTGGGGCGCATTTGCCATCTACCGCAGCGGGGGGCGTCTGCGCGCCGGCTGGTGGACAGCGCTGGCGCTGGGGCTGGGGCTGCTGACGAAAGTGAGCGTCGTGGCCGTCTGGCCCAGCGTGGCCCTGCTGGTGGCCGCACCTTTTGTCGCCAGGCGGGCGTGGCACCCTTTCCTCACTAGGCAGTTGGCGCTTTTTGTCCCCGCCGGGCTGCTCGCCGCGCCCTGGTTTTGGCGCAACTGGCGTCTCTACGGCGACCCGCTGGGGCTGGAACTGGCCCGCCAGACGATTGATCAGCGCCTTTCGCCGTGGACGTGGGCGGATAGCTGGTGGCTGCTGAAGGGCTGGTTTCTCTCCTTCTGGGGGCGCTACGGGGCCATCGGCCAGATCGCCCAGCCGCTCTGGTTGGATTGGCTGCTCCTGGCGCTGACGCTGCTTTCGGCGCTGGGGCTGGCGCGGCTGCTGCTGCGCCAACGACAGGGGGATGTGCGCTTTGGCGTCGCAATTCTGCTCCTCACAATTGCCAGCGTGGCGGCGGTGATGTGGCGCTATTCCCTCGTCGCGCTGGGCACGGATCAGGGACGGCTGCTCTATCCGGCTTTGGGGCCGATCGTCGGGCTGTGGGTGCTGGGTTTGACGGCCAGACCTGACAGACCTGACAGGTGTGCCGAGAAAATTGATCTACCTGTCCCATTCTCTCTGTCGGCGCACCTGTCAGGTCTGGCCCTCGTAGGGGCAACCGCTCTGTGGAGCGTCGCCATCCTCGCTGGTCTCATTTTCCCGGCCTATTCTCCGGCGCGTGTTCTGGGATTTCACCCGCCTGCCACGGGTGTTACACCCCTCGATTTTGGGGAAATTCAGTTGCAGGCGGCAGAATTGGAGTCGTCACCCCTCCTCTACTGGACAGCCGCACAGCCGCCGACACAGGATTGGCGCGCTCTGTTGCGCATCAGCGCCGAGGATGGCACGCTGATTTGGGAGTGGCAGCGCTCGCCCGGTCAGGGACGTTTTGCCACCGATCGCTGGCCGGGTGGCGTTGTTGTGCGCGATCTCTATGCTGTCCAGTGGCCGGAATGGGCGGGCAGTGGGCGCTACCGGGTGGAGGTCGGTGTGCGTAGCTTCGCCGGTGCGTGGGCGCTGCCGTCACAGGCGGGCCAGCCAGCAGCCAACCCGGATCATCCATTTACGCAGATCGGGTGGATTGTCTATCAAAAGTAAATTCAACGAAAGGAACTCTCCCTATGCCCACCAAATACCGCTACGCCGAAATGACCTGGCCCGAATGCAACGCCGCGGCCAAAGCGGGCAAAGTCGCGGTCTTGCCCGTAGCCACCTACGAGGATCACGGCTACCACCTGCCCATTGATACGGACGTACTGCTGGCGACAGAAATCTGTGAGCGCGCCGTGGCCCGCGTCCCCGACGAGGCGGTGCTGATCCCCGCTGTCACCCACGGCTACAGCCCCCACCACATGGACTTTCCCGGCACCATCACAATTCGCTGGGACACTTTCATCCGCTACGTCAAGGATGTCTGTCTGAGCCTGGCCCATCACGGCTTCACGCGCATTCTGATCGTCAACGGCCACGGCAGCAACACATCGCCTTTGGACATGGCGGCCCGGCTGACTGTGGTGGAGACGGGCGGGCGCTGTCTGGTGGCGGCGGTCAACCACTGGGGGTTGCGGCCTGTGCGCGAGGCGGGCCAGGCGCTGCGCAGCAGCGATTTCGGCGGCACCTCCCACGCCTGCGAATACGAGACCGCGCTCTATCTGGCCCTGCGCCCGGAGTTGGTGGAGATGGAGAAGGCCGTGGACGAGACATCGCCCCTACCGCCCAGCTTCCAGACCGACCTGCTGGCGGGCAAGCGCGCCGACGGCTCTGTGGCAAATCTAATGCCCTGGTGGAGCGCAATGACGGAGAGCGGCGTGCGCGGTAGCGCCACGGCCGCCACCCGCGAAAAGGGCGAACAGTGGCTGGAGGCGGCCATCCAGGGGGTGATCGAACTGGCGCGGGAGCTCAAGGCGGTAGAGTTGCCGGCGCGGGTGGATCATCACAAATAGAACACGGATTACGGAATTGACGGATTTTTTGATCCGTCAATTCCGTAATCCGTGTTCTACTTGCCCGGCGCTTTGACGTGAGATTGGCTCAGGGCTACAATGGGTGTCGGTATCGAACCCATCCGCCCCACCCCGCGAGAACCCCTATGGCCGCCACTCTCATCACTGCTTCTGCCCAAACGTCTGCCCAACGGCGCACAGTTGCCACTCTTTTTACCACCCAGAGCCTCTTCAGCGCGGCCACCATCGCCGCCTTTACCCTCACCGCGATTGTGGCCGCGGATTTGAGCGGGCGGACAGCCTGGCTGGTGTGCCTGCCACTATTCAGATGTTGGGCCGGGCAGCCGCGGCCTACCCGATTGGCGTGCTGATGGATCGTTCCGGTCGTCGCGCCGGTTTGACTGTCGGGTTTGCCGCGGCCATCGCCGGTCTTCTCCTCAGCGCGCTGGCAATTGACTGGGGTTCCTTCCTCACCATTTTCATCGTTATCGGTGTCAACCGGTCGTGTCGCCTAACCGGAAATCCCTAAACTACTGCAAACTGGACAATCAGTACGGCGGTGAATACGGAGATATTGCATTCGGTTTATTTCAATATCAAATAATAACAATTGACCTTTCAAAGTTTCACCAAATCCAGTCAATACTTTGATTGCTTCCATTGAACACATTGAACCGACGATCCAAGGGACAGGCCCAATTGCTGGGAAAACCTGAATATTCGTCCAATAATCAGGGCGTTCGGGATAGATGCAAGCTAAACAAGGTGATTCGCCCGGTATAATTGTCGTTACATATCCTTCATTGCCATACATTGCTCCCATGATAAGTGGCTTTTTTTGACGGACTGCTTCTTGATTCATTGTGTATCTTTCTTCAAATAAAGGGGCACCATCTATCACTATATCGGATTGAGAAACTAAAAGAGCCACATTTTGTTCATTTATATACTCATTTACAGCGGTAATGCGGACATCTGGATTAATAGTTCTCAAATGTTTAGCAAATGCCTCAGTACATGGTTTACCCAAGTCATCTGGTGTCGCTAACATCATACGATTTAAATACTCTGCAACGATTGTTCCTCCATGAACAATAATCAAATGCCCAATTCCTGCTCGTGCTAATGATGCCGCAACAGTACCACCTACACCACCAACGCGGGAAATCAAAGCAGTGGAATTTTTTAGCTTATGTTGTGATTCGATACCAAAACCATCAAGCCGAATTTGTCGGGAATACTTTTCAAGTTCTAGGGATGTTAAGATAGTCATACGATATTCTCCATAATCCATGCTTCAAATCGAACTTGGTCATCGTTTGGGTTACAAAAGTGATTGCTACTAGCAGCCTGTTAGAGAGACTGGTTTTGGTCGTCAATTTGTCCCACTATAGGTGCTTATTCGGCCAATTACATCACTTGACGATCCACTTCGTCACCGGAAATAGGCAAAAAATAGGGAAGACAAACCTTACTCTGACAGACTGCTAGGATTTTATGTTATATCATGACAAGGCTTTAATCGTGCTTGCCCACGATACGATTGATATTTTACTCTAACTAGGGATAGTCACTCGTCCGATACGATAACCAATTTTTCTCACATCTATCAATGATCTTTGGCATGTTTACCATGATCGGTAAGTTGTGCATCAAACCAAGCATGAATAGCTCTTACTAATGTGGGATCATCCGTCGTATATACAATTTGTGCGCCGTCAGGTAACTCGCTATATTGTATTTTAATACGTTTTGCTCCCATTACTAACTCGTGTAAACCAGCCATTTTTTCACCGTGAATCATTGTTGGGTCATGAAAATTCCCCTTCATAAATCTCTCTGCCTCTAAAGAAAGATGATCACGAATAAGCTTTATTTGCTCTGCATTATTAGGCTCGTCAGAAACAACTTTTTGTACTCCTCCATTCTCAGTTTTTTGAAAAATGTGAGTAGTTTTATCTAAATCAAATGGCATAACTGTAGCACCAAGTTTTGCCACTTCTAGTTGTCGGTCATTTTGTGAGTTCTCAATAGGATTTTGAACACAACCCCATAAAGTCAGAACTACTAGGAACACAACAAGCGTTACAATAAACTGATAATTATGTTTGACTTTCATTTGTTGAATCTCCTTAATTGGGCGGTTGATTATCTAAAACAACAGTCGTCTGCTTCGATCCTGCCCTTAATCCATTGGGGCAAGGGAAAGTCACAAACTTTTAACCGAAATCAGCTATCAAACCACCTACACCCGTTCCAGTAAAATATAGAATATAGTTGCCCCCAATGTCAAGACCACAAAACGATAAAAATAAGATGGAGCGTCCAACCGAGAAGCCTGGGCACGGGCGGCGTCTTTGCCGTGGGCGGGATGGGCGCGGTGGCCGCGCTGGGCCTCGCCTTCTCCCTGGCCCTCATCGCCTGGGCCTTCTGGATTGGCCGCCGCCAGAGTGCGCTGGCGGTGCCGGGTTCGCTGAAATGAGCTTTGCGTGGTGCGTAGTGCGTAAAGGAGTAGTGACGATTGATTTACGTACCATTGATTTACGTACCATGCGCTTCGTGTAGTCACAAATAACGACAAACACGGATGGCGTCAATCTTTTGGCGCTTTGAACGGGCCGGGCTATTGCTTCGTCCATGTGGCATAGACTCCCCGCGCAACGCGTTGCGCGGGGCTGCCATCCACGGGGATGACCCAAATGCCGCTGACGCCGTTTTCGTTGCGCCCGGCAAAGAGGACTCGCGTGCTGTCAGGTGACCAGTAGGAGGCGCTCTGGCCGTACTGGTCGGCAAAGCGGAGGTATTGGTTGAGGAAGGTGGCGCTGGGCTGGTAGCGGCCCAGGTCGGTTTTGCGCGTTCCATCCCACACAGAGAGCCGCAACCCGCTCTCCCCGCTCTGTTGCTCGGCGCTCAGGTAGAAAAGAGATGTGCTGTCGGGACTCCAGAAGAAGGCGATGACGGGCTGGCTGCTCAATTGGCGGAACTCACTGGATCGCACGTCCAGAACCAGCAGTGAGCCGAAGGAGTTCATCCCCTGGCCACCCTCGGAATCGGTATAGGCCACTTTGTGCCCGTCCGGGCTGAGCGAAAAGCCCAGTGCGCCGTTGAAGTAGATCAGTTTTTGCACCTGGCCGCTGCGCAGATTGCCGATGACCATCTCTTGTTGCCCCTCGTCCAGCAGCGCATAGGCGAGCAGCGTGGGGTCGGTCAGCCACTGTGGCGCACCGAAGTTGGCGCTCTGGGCGGAAAGCACTCTGCTTCTCCCCTGCACCGAGGAGATACCCACCTCTGCGTTGCCGATATGGGTGAGCAGAAAGTCGCTGGTGGGCGCCCAGGAGAAGTAGAGGGGCTGGCCGGTGGCGATGGTCTGGATGGGTACTTCTGCGCTGGTTATGTCCACCAGGCGCAGGGCCAGGGTTGGAGAATTCTGGAGCGCCCAGTTGCTCAGGTAGGCCAACCACTCGCCGTTACTGCTCCAATTGTAATAGAAGGGCGGAAAGGGAACTTCTGTGTCGAACTCTGCGCTGCCGTCGGCGCGGCTGACGACGAGATGACCGTTCCTTTCGTTGTCAATCCGCGTCCAAGCGATGCGTTCGCCGGTTGGCGACCAGGTGGGTTGGCTGTAGAGTCGCCTGGTGCTGGCGTCGCTGGTCAGGGCCAGCACACCTCCGCCGTCGGGGTCGGCGCTATAGATGTTGCCATCTGGGCCGAGAATGAGCAGCCGGTTCTCTGTCAGACTCTCTGCCGTAGCGGGCACAGGCTGGGCAGGGGTGACGGTTGCCACGCCCTGGAAGAGCGAGCCGGTGTAAATGGGCGTGGCGCAACCCGCCAGCGCCAACCCGACAAGCAGTAGCGTACCCCAGAGCAGGCGTACATCCAGTTTTGTTGCCATTGTTTTCCCCTTTGCTCTTCTTGCGCGAGCGGTTCGTCTATTGTAATCTGCAACCACCCCGGTCGCTGACGCTCCGGGTATGGAGATTGCACACAGGAGAGATTGCATGAGTGTTATTCGTATGGGTGAAATGCAGGCCGCCGAGGGCAAGGCCGACGAGTTACAGACTTTTCTGCTCTCGATTGTTCCGCTCATCAGTGGCTCGGATGGTTCTGTCTCCTGCCAACTGCTGCACAACCAGGACGATCCGACGAAATTTGTGATGATCGAAGTCTGGGAGAGTGTGGAAGCGCACCGGGCGTCGGTGAAGAATATCCCGCCAACGCTACTGGCCGCTATCCGTCCGTTGTTGGGGGCCGCGCCCAGCGGAAGCTACTACACGGAAGTTGCGGATTAAGTACTTGTGCCCATCGCTCCTGCGTGGGCACATCTTGTGGACGCTCTGCGTCCGTGTGCTGCTTGACGGGTCCGTGTCATTGTGGACGCGGAGCGTCCGCCCGCCGTTCCCACGCGGGAGCGTGGGAACGAGATTTCTCACTCCTCACGTTTCACGTTTCTTCTTCTGATCTCCTCGCGCACAACCGGCGCAACCAGCGTCCCTAGCAGTTCGATGGCGCGCAGCATTTTGCTGTGGGCGATTGACCCCACGCCCAGTTGCAGGAGCAGCCGCTGGTGACCAAAGATGCTGTGCTGGAAGAGAATCTTCTCGATAATCTCGTCCGGGTTGCCGATGAAGTCCGAACCGCGCAGCGTGCGCGAGGCGTCGTACTGTTGGCGGGTGATCCCGTTCCAGCCCCGCTCGTGCCCGATTTTGTTCATCATCAGCGAGAAACCGGGCCAATAGTCGTCGGCGGCCTGTTGGGAATCGTCGGCGATAAAGCCATGTGAATTGATGCTGACGGGCAGGGTGGCCGGGTCGTGGCCGGCATCGGCCGCGGATACCCGGTAGAGTTCCACAAAGGGCGCAAAACGCTCCGGCATTCCCCCGATGATGGCCAGCGCCATGGGCAGTCCCAGCGTCGCCGCGCGCACCACCGACTCCGGCGTGCCGCCCACAGCCACCCAGACCGGCAGCTTTGCCTGATGCGGGCGAGGGTAGACGCCCAGATTGTGCAGCGGGGCGCGGTGCTTGCCCGCCCAGGTGATCTTCTCGGCTGCGTTGAGCGCCAGCAGCAAGCCCAACTTTTCCGAAAAGAGTTCGTTGTAATCTTTCAAATCGTAGCCAAAAAGGGGGAAGGATTCGATAAACGATCCCCGCCCGGCCATCACTTCGGCGCGCCCCTGCGAAATGAGGTCGAGGGTGGCGAAGTCCTGGAAGACACGCACGGGGTCGTCGGAGCTGAGGACGGTCACCGCGCTGGAGAGCCGAATCTGTTTTGTGCGCGCCGCGGCCGCGGCCAAAATCACCGCCGGTGCCGAGGAGAGAAATTCTGTCCGGTGGTGCTCGCCCAGCGCGTAGACATCCAGCCCCACCTGATCGGCCAATTCCATCGTTTCCAACAGGTTGGAGATGCGCTGTGCTGGGCTGATGGCGAGGCCGCTGGCCGGCTCCGGTGTCAGTTCCACAAAGGAGTAGACGCCGATTTCAAAGGGTTTGTGATTGGCGGTTGGGGTAGAAATGATGATTCTTCCTTTTCTTGGTAGTGACGGGAGACGAATCAATGATACCGTCCGCTTTGGGTTCGTGTCAACTGCGATAAGTCCCCGGCACTTTCTGCAAGTGCCGGGGACTTTGCAGAGAGCCACCCGCCTGCGTATACTGCTCTGGACAGAGGACAAACCACCCAATGGATGAAAAACTGGCAATGGCAAAGCGCAAAACATCAACGCTTGTCTCGGTGGAGACAATCCTGCAGGATCACACGCCGGACGTGCAGGCGATTGTCGAGGGTTTGCGCGGCCTCATCCGCGCCACTGTCCCCGACGCCAGCGAAGCGGCCCACGCGGTCTGGCACAGCATCAACTTCACCCATCCGCAGAGCGGCTACTTTTGCGGCATCTTTCCGCGCCCGCAGCAGGTGACACTCGTTTTCGAGTTCGGCGTTCTCCTGCCCGACCCTGATCGTCTGCTGGAGGGCGCAGGCAAGCAGACGCGCAATCTGCGGCTGGCCGAGGGTGATGAAATCCCGGTGGAAGGGGTGAAAGCGTTGCTGCTGGCTGCGCTTGCCCTGCCCACCAGCCGCAGCGAACGGATGGCCCTCGTTCAAATCTCGTAGGGGCGCTGCT
>CAMDEX010000117.1 GCA_945897075.1 Litorilinea aerophila | reverse complement strand
CGTTGTGCGGCGGGCGCAGCAAGCAGCGCCCCTACGGAACGCATTTATCGAAAAGACCAGCCATGCAACAGGGCTTGACGACGACTCCAATCGAAGAATACCGAGCGCGGCGGGCGCAACGTCCGGGGCTGTTGAAGCGTCCCCAATTGCTCTTTGTGCTGGCGCTGATGGTGGTGGACATCGCCAGTGTCTGGCTGGGCTTTCTGCTCGCTTATCAGATGGTCCGCAACGATCCCAACACGCTCATCGGCCCCTTCTACGAGTTTTGGCCTCTGCCCGCCTTTGCCAGCGGTCTACTCCTGCTCTCCTTTTTCACCCAGCGCATGTACCAACGGCGGCGACCCATCGCCCATTTGGACGAATCCTACCGCATCGCCACCCTCACGACCCTCAGTTTTCTGCTTTCCATCGCGCTCACCTCGCTGCTCTGGCACGAATTCACCTATCATCGGATGTTTGTGGCCCTGGCCTGGCTGTGTGCCACGGGGCTGCTGACTGTCGGGCGGCTGATCCACGCCCGCATCCAGTGGCGGGCGCAGGCCCTGGGCGTGGGCGATGATCGGGTCTTGCTGGTGGGCGCGGGCGAGGTGGGCCAGATGATCCTGCAAAAGATCATCTCCAATCCCAAGTTGGGTTTTCAGGTGATGGGCATTATTGACAACGGCAACCGGCGCTCGGTGATGAATGTGCCGGTGATTGGGACGATCGCCGACATCCCCCGCGTTATTGACGAATACGCGGTGGATGAGGTGATCATCGGTCTGCCCGAAAGCAGCCACCAGGAGATTGTGGGCATCATCAGCCTGTGCGAACGGGAGAAGGTGGGCATCCGCGTCTTTCCCGACGTCTTCCAGATTATGGCGAGCGAAGTCACCATCGGCGATCTGGGCGGACTGCCCCTCTTGACGATTCGGGATGTGGCCTTGCAGGGCTGGCGGCTGACCCTCAAACGGGGCATGGATGTCTTGATCAGCGGCGCGGGGCTGGTTTTCATCAGCCCGTTGATGCTCTTCACCGCCCTGCTGATCAAACTGGACAGCCCAGGCCCGGTCTTCTATTCCCACGAACGGATGGGGTTGGACGCGCGGCCTTTTCGTATTCTCAAATTCCGCTCCATGCGTCAGGACGCTGAAGAGCAGGGGCCGGGCTGGACCACCGAAGACGATCCCCGGCGCACAAAGTTGGGTACATTTTTGCGCCGTTTCAATATAGACGAATTGCCCCAGCTAATCAACGTACTGGTGGGGGATATGAGTTTGGTTGGCCCGCGACCGGAGCGCCCGGTCTACGTGGAGCAGTTCCGCCAGCGCATCCCGCGCTATATGGACCGCCACCGGGAGAAGGCGGGCATGACTGGCTGGGCACAGGTCAACGGGCTGCGCGGGGACACCTCCATCGCCGAACGCACCAAATACGATCTCTGGTATATCGAGAACTGGTCGCTGACCCTCGACATCAAAATCATCCTGCGCACGATTGTGCAGACGCTTGTGGACAGCGGGGGGAATGCGTATTAGGGAGTGGCGACTGGGGATCGGCGACTGGCGAGTGGGGAGTGGCGGGTGGGAACGGCAATCCGTGAATTCTGTAATCCGTGTTTTTGTGCTATGATTCTTTAGCACTCTCGGTGTGGGAGTGCCAGTTCTGTGAGTTTTTTTATGTCCACCGACCCGGTGAGTGAACGGCGCAAGGAGTTGTTGCGTATCGTCATACAGGAATATGTGGATTCGGCCCAACCGGTCGCCAGCCAGTCCATCGCGGACAGGTACAATCTGGGCGTCAGTTCGGCTACCATCCGCAACGATATGGCCGCGCTCGAACGCGATGGGCTGCTCACCCATCCCCACACCAGCGCGGGGCGGGTGCCCACAGACGCTGGCTACCGTTACTTTGTGCGCCATCTCGTCCCCAATATGGAGTTGCCACCTGGCGAGCGGCGGATGATCCGCAACCAGTTTCACCAATCGCGGCGCGAGATTGACCAGTGGCTGCGTTTGAGTACGGCGGTACTCTCCCAAGCGTCGAACGCGGCGGCCCTGGCTACTACCCCCCGCGCTGTACACAGCCGCATCAAACATCTGGAACTGATCGGCATCCGGGATGAGGTAGTGTTGCTGGTGCTGGTCTTGGAAGAGGGCGCGGTCAAGCAGCAGATCGTCTCGTTGGACGGCCCCGTGACCCAGGACGTGCTCAGCCAGACCAGCAACGAACTCAACGAGCAGTTGGCCGGCGCGGATCTGGCGCGCATTGCCACGCGTTTTCCTCTGCTCACCCCGTTGGGGCAGGACGTGGCGCAGCTGCTGGTGGATATGATGAAACGGCTGGATGGCCGGGAAGGGGAGCGTATCTACCGCGACGGGTTGGCGCAGATTTTGGACGCACCGGAATTCGCCGAAGGCGACAGCGCGCGCCGGGTGGTAAAGGTGATGGAGCAGGGGTCTCTGCTGGAAGAGATTCTGGAGCAGTTGGTGGAGATCAACGACGTTCAGGTATTGATCGCCGGAGAAGGGCGCTTTGTCGAACTCCAGGACATCAGTCTTGTCTTGACCCAATACGGCATCGAAAACCAGGTGACGGGGATGATCGGTGTCATCGGGCCGCTGCGTATGCCCTACGGACGCACAATCGGCGCTGTGCGCTATGTGGCCGCACTGATGAGCGATCTGATGCACGAGTATTACGGAAGCCAGTAACGCTTTTTGCGGTATAGGGAAAGTAATCTATGCAATATGTTCGTTGCTTGGATAATGTAGGATATGAAGTTAGTCTTACACTTGGGCGAGTGTACAAAACACTGCCGGATACCAGCGATTCGATCTCCGTCCGTGTCATTGATAATGAAGGGGAAGATTATTTGTACGATGCCACTCGCTTTGAGCCGCTCAAAATGAGTGGCGAAATGGCAGAGGCCACTATTACTGTGCATGTACCGCTCTACGTGAAGGGGATTTTACATGCCGAGGCGTTGGCTGCCCATAAATCGGTGAGCGCCTTAATGCGCGAATGGCTGGACGAGCGTTTAGACTTACCGGGCGATGGTCAGCGGTTCGGTCAAACTGCGAATTCTGGTTGAGCGCGCCTGTTGTTTCCAGAGGGCAGTAGGCTATTTTGCCCTATTGCGATTTTTCTTTCAGACCAACGAAAACGTGAAATGATGAACGAAGAACTGATCAACGAGGAGAGCGCAGCCGCGGCAGAAGCGCTGGCTGCTGTCGAAAGCGAAGGATTTTATCTCAACGGCGATGGCGTGATGACGATTGAGATGGATGGTGAAGTGATGGATGGCGAGGCGCTGGATGGCGAGGCGCTGGATGAGAGCGCCGTCGCCGAAGTCGTGATTGAGACACCGGAGGAGACGATTGCACGGCTGGAAAGCGAATTGGCTGCGGCGCGCGCCCAGGCCGACGAAGCCATTGACCGCATGCAACGCACCGCGGCGGAGTTTCAGAACACCCGCAAGCGTCAGGATCGGCTGCTCCAAGAGAGTCTGGAGCGGGCAACCCAACGGCTGTTGACCGCCCTGCTGCCTGTACAGGACGGCTTTGATCTGGCCTTTCAGAACCTCCCGGCTAGTCTGACCCCAGAGGAGATGGCCTGGATGGATGGCTTTCGGCGTATCTACGACAAGTTGGGTACAATCCTGACGGACGAAGGGGTAGCGGCTATCGAGAAAGAAGGACCCTTCGATCCCAACCGCCACGAAGCTGTCACCAACGAACCAAGCGACGTAGTGGAGAGCGGCCACATCATTGCTACCCTGCGCTCGGGCTACATTCTAAAAGATCGGGTCTTGCGCCCGGCGCTGGTGCGGGTGGCCCAGTAAGGGTCAGTGAACAGTGAACAGTAATCAGTGGAATCACGCCACTGATTACTGTTCACTGCTAACTGTTCATTATTTACTACTCACTGACGAGACGCCAATGGCAGCCATGCACGCGCTGGCCAATCCGGCCAGCCAGCGAATCGAGCGGGGGGTGCGCCCCTTCGACATCGGGCGCGACCTGCACCCGGTGGCCCGGCTGATCGCCGACGCCTTTGCCGACGAACTGGACGTGCAGGGCGAGGCGGCTCTGCGTGAGTTGCGCATTATGGGCCATATGAGCGGGCTGGTGCGCCTGCTCTCGCGCACCACAGGCGAGTTTCAGGACGTTTTCAACGGCTTTGTCTGGATCGAAGATGGCAAGCTGGTGGGCAATGTGACTGTACAGCGGGCGGCCAGCGGCAGCGGACGCTGGCAGATTGCCAATGTGGCCGTTGATCCCGACTACCGGGGGCGGGGCATCAGCCGCGGTCTGATGGAGACGGCGCTGGATTATATCCGGGAGATGGGTGGGACGTGGGCTGTGCTGCAGGTGCGGGAACAGAACCAGATCGCGCGCGGTCTCTACGAACGCCTGCGCTTCGAGACGATGGGCGGCACAGTAGAGATGCGCTGCCCACGCACACCAAAGGTCAGCGGCCATCCTGCGTTGCCGGGGCTGGCCCCCTTTTCTGCGGCGGACAGCACACTGCTCTACGATCTGGTCAACAGCGAGCAGAGCGCAGAATCCCAGTGGTGGCGGGCGGTGCGCCGGGCTGATTTTGACGTCCCCTTCGAGCAGGGCTTCGGCGAGTGGTTCAGCCGCCTGCTGGGGCGGGATCGCGTCTACCGGGTGGCGCTGCGCGACTTCACCGGTCGTTTTGAGAGCGCGCTGATTTTGACCGCCCGGCGCTGGCAGGGGGAGCACTCCTTGCAAATTTTTGTGCGCCCCGACACCCAGGAACGTTACGAGCGCAAGTTGATCCTGTGGGCGCTCTCGACATTGCAGGAATATCCGGTCTGGCCGGTCACCACCACCCTGAACACCACCCACACGGCCGCCCGCTCCACCCTGGAAGAGTTCGGCTTTCAGGCGCGCACGACGCTCTTGACGATGCGCCGGAAAATTTAGCGGGGATTGGGGATTGGGGAGCGAGGAGCGGCGACTGATCTCCAGTCCCCGTTCCCCAATCCCAGGAGGCTTCTATGTCCAAGCTAATCATTCGTCTGGTTATCAACGCGGCCGCGCTGTGGGTGGCCGCCCAAGTGGTGCCGGGTATCCATCTGGGCGAGGGGCCAGAGGTGGCAGTCACCAGTCTGCTGCTGGTGGCGCTGATCTTTGGCTTGATCAACGCGCTGATCAAACCTGTCGTCAAGCTCGTCACCTGCCCGGCCTACATTCTCACCCTCGGCCTCTTTACTTTCATCGTCAACGCGCTGATGCTGCAACTCACCGCCTGGCTCTCCAACGGTACGCTCACCATCGACCGCTTTCTGGACGCGCTGCTCGGTGGCATCGTCATCAGCATCGTCAGCACACTGCTGAGTGTTTTTGTGGCGGACGAGGATTGAAGAAAGTGAACAGTGAACAGTAATCAGTCAATGTCATTAAGTTAAGGATTTGGTTCTCGCAACCCAGGCCATTCTACTCGCAACCCAGGCCATTCTATCGGATAAATTGACCCAAAACTGGTTCAAAATATCCATCTTCGGTTATTTTCGAGGCTTTCACACAGTGCTCAGTACAGTGTCGTCCCGACTGATCACTGATTACTGTTCACTTTCTTTTCTGGATCGGAGTACCCGTGCGCGCACGCTTCTTACACCTGGCCGACTGTCATCTGGGCTACCGGCAGTATGGACACAAAGAACGCTTCAACGATTTCAGCAAAGCCTTCTATGCGCTGATGGATGTCGCCGTCGCTGAGAAGGTGGATTTTGTCGTGCTGGCCGGCGATCTCTTCCAGAAGCGATCCATCGACGCGCTGACCCTCAGCCACGCCATGCGCGGGCTGGAACGGCTGCAACGGGCCGGGATTCCCTGTCTGGCTGTGGAGGGAAATCACGAGCTGGCCTACTTCAACGAGTCCATCGGCTGGATGCGCTTTCTGGCCGAACGCGATCTGATTGTCCTGCTCGACACGACTTTTGCAGATGGCAAGCCTCTTCTGGACCCCTACACCCGGCGCAACGGCGCTTACATCGACATCAAACCGGGGCTGCGTGTCTATGGCCTGCGCTACTACGGCAGCAGCACGGCCAGCGCGCTGGCGAATATCGGCGCGGCGCTGGGCGAGGCGGATCGCACAGGCGTCGAATATACGATTTTCATTGCCCATACGGGCATCGAAGGCGTGCTGGCCGGGGAAGCGGGCGGGCTGACCCACCGCGAACTGGCCCCCCTGCGCCCCCACATAGACTATCTGGCCCTGGGCCACGTCCACAAACCCTTCGAGTTTGACGGCTGGATTTACAACCCCGGCAGCCCGGAGACCTGCTCGATGACCGAAGCGGCCTGGCCGGAGCGGGGCTACTATCTCGTGGACGTGGACACATCTGCTCCCTCCCCTACTGTGGGGGAGGGCCGGGGTGGGGGTCGCCACACAGCCCGACTCTGCGCCAACCCCCGGCGGGACTTCGTGCGTCTCTTCTTCAAAGTGGACCACTGCACCACACCGGACGCGCTCTTCGCAGCCTGCCGGGACTATGTGGAGCGGGAAGCCAGGGATCGGGCCATCAAACCGCGCAACCCAGCCGCGCCGGTGGTGGAACTGCGTCTCTCCGGTGTGCTGGCCTTTGACCGGGCCGGGCTGGAGTTGGATCGCTACGAGGCGTTGCTCGTCGAGAGTTTTGCGCCCCTGCTCGCTTTTGTCAAGAACGCCACCCAACCCACAGAATTCGCCGTTGCCGCCGACGCCCAGCTCAACCGCCGCGAACTGGAGCAGCAGATCATCGCCGACATGCTGGGCCGCGATGCCCGCTTTGCCGGTCAACGCGAAGGCTGGACGCGCCTGGCCCTCTCCCTCAAACAGATGGCCCTCAGCGGCGCAGCCCCCGAAGCCATCCTGGACGAACTCGCCAACGCCGCGCCACAGGAAGAATAGATAGAACGCGGATGGCGCGGAAAGGGCGGATCAATGCGGATAAGAGACGGTCTAATTAATTCTTTCTTCTATCCGCGCTCATCCGCCCAATCCGCGTCATCCGCGTTCCATTCTTAAGAAAAACTATGCACATTCGTTCGCTGATTTTGGAAAATGTCAAAAGCTATGCCGACGGGACAATCACCTTTGCCCAGGGCACCAACGCGATTGTCGGTCATAACGGCGCAGGCAAGAGTACGATTTTGGAGGCCATCGGCTTTGCGCTCTTTGACCACCTGCCCTACAGCCAGTCCGATTTTGTGCGCGAAGGGGCCAAGACGGCCATCGTCACCGTCAGCTTTGTCAGCAGCCTGGACGAGCGCGAGTATCAGGCCATCCGTCGTTGCGGCAGCAGCAGCAGCCACGTCATCTTTGACCCGGCCCTGGAGCAGAAAATCTGCGAAGGCAAAGCCGACGTCCTCATCTTTCTGCGTACACATCTGGGCGCAGAGCCGACGGCCAATCTGGGCGATCTCTTTACCAACGCGGTGGGCGTGCCCCAGGGCACATTGACCGCGGCTTTTCTCGATTCGCCCGCCCGTCGCAAAGGCATCTTCGATCCCCTTCTGCGCGTGGAGGAGTATCGCAAAGCCTACGAAAATCTGCGCGAACCGGGGCGGCTGCTCACCCAACGCCAGAGCAGCCTGGACGTGACGATCAGCGGGTTGGAGGGCCGTCTGGAACGGCTGCCCCAGTTGCTGGCCCAGGCCGACCGCCTGACCCAGGAGATCGCGGCGGGACAGTCTGAATTGTCCCGCACGACTGCACAGTTGGCAACAGTCCAAGAGCGCCGGGCCGGGATGGAAGCGCAGCGCGCGGCCATTGCCGCCCTGCGTGCCGCCGCGCAACAGGCCCGGCAACAGGTGGAGATCAACCAGCGCCAGGCCGAGAGCGCCCGCCGCCGTCTGACCGAAGCCGCCCAGGCCCAGGCCACCGTTGAACGCAGCCGTCCCGGCCATCTGGCTTTCCAGGCAGCCCAGACCGAAAAGGAGCAGTTGGATGGCCGCGTGCGCAGCCGCCAAAAAGTGCGCGATCAGTTGGCCGCGTTGGACAAACAGCTTTCTCTGGCCCAGGCCGAGTTGTCCCGTCAGCAGAGCGCGCTGGCGGAAATTGTCCAGGCCGAAGCGACAGTGGCCGGGTTGACCGACGCGGTAGCCGAGCAGGAACGGTTGGAAACTGCCCTGCGCCAGGCCGAGCAGCAGGCCGCCCGTCTCACCGACGCCCAACGCCAGCACGCCCAGGCCCAAAGCGACTGCGCTCAGGCCGAGACGCAGGCTGCGCAGTTGGCGGAGAAGGTCGCTCAATCCGCCACGCTGGAAAAAGCGCTGACTGCCGCCGAAACGGACGTGACCAGCCAGCAGGCTGAACTGGCAAGACAACAGACCCAACTAGCCCGTCAACAGGCCGAAGGCGATGGCCTGCGCCAACAGATCGCCAGCCTGCAACAGGCCGACGGCGCGCTCTGCCCGGTCTGCGAAGAACCGCTGAGCGACGAACACCGCACAGAACTGTTGGCGCGCAACAGCCAGCGTTTGAACGAATTGGAGAAAGCGCGCAAAGCCACGCAAAAAGCCATCGCCGAGACCGAGCAATCCCTGCGCCAGGCCCAGGCCGAGGTGAAGAAGCAGCAGACCGCGTTGCGTCGTCTGCCCCGGGCTGATGAAGTGGCTGGGGCAGAGGAGCGGCTGGTGGCTGTCCGGGCATCTCTGGCCGCGGCCGAGAAGTTGCAAAACGAATTGGCCGCCGCGCCCGCGCAGGTGGCTGGCGCGCGGGCCGCCTTGACGGCTCTGGACAACCCGCGCCAGAAACGGGATTTTGCCAGCCAGCGCGCGGCCCGCCGCGGCCAGGTGGAAGAAACGCTGACCCGACAGCAGAAGATTCTGGCCGAAAGCGAAGCCAGCATCGCTGCGCTGCAAACCCAACTGGCCGACTTTGCCGGGCTGGACGAGGAACAGACACGGGTCGCCGCGGCTATCGCCCAGAACCGGGAGGCCGACGATCTCTACCGGCGCAACGAACAGAGCGCGGCCGGGCTGGCGGGGCGTCAAAAGGAGGCCGCCGACGGGGAGACGCTGCTGACCGCGGCCCAGGAACGTCTGGCCGCAGCGACGCAGACATTGACCAGCCAGGAAGCCGGCTTTGACGAAGCGCTCTACCGGGAAGTGGCCGGGGAGGAGCAGACCTTACGCAACCGCCAGGGCGCGTTGGAGGGTCAACTGGCCGAGCGCGAGCGTCAACGCAGCGACCTGCGCCGGGAGATGGCCGAACTCGCACAGCGCCAGGCCGAGTTGGACGCAGCTTTGGCGGATCGCACGCGTTTGCAGGAGCAGGCGGAGTTGCTGGAGAGTCTGCGTCGCATTCTGCGCGAGGCAGGCCCCTACGTCACCAAAGCGCTGGTGCAGCAGATCAGCTACGGTGCGGGTCAGTTGTTCGGCGAGATTATGCAGGATCACAGCCGTCATCTGCGCTGGGACGAGGAATACGGCATTCTGCTGGAGGTAAACGGGCGGGATCGCCAGTTTGCCCAGCTTTCCGGCGGCGAACAGATGAGCGCGGCCCTCTCCGTGCGGCTGGCCCTGCTGCGCGAGATGAGCGATATTCAGGTGGCCTTCTTCGACGAGCCGACCAGCAATCTGGACGAAGCCCGCCGCGAGTCCCTGGCCCGCCAGATTTTGAGCATCGAAGGCTTCCGCCAGTTGTTTGTGATCAGCCACGACGACACCTTTGAACAGGCCACCGAGAATCTGGTGCGGGTGCAGAAGGTGAATGGGCTGAGTGTGGTGAACTGAACGACCTGTGAGACGTGAGACGACGCAAATAACGCGGAAATGAGCGGGGCAAGCCAGGGAGCTTTTCTGGGTAGCCTATCCCATCGATCTGACCGAATTAACCCTTTTGGAGTCTTCTATGTCAACCCTCGATCTCTTTCGTCTGGACGGCAAGACCGCGCTGGTCACCGGCTGCAAACGGGGCATCGGCAAGGCAATGGCCCTGGCTTTGGCCGAAGCGGGCGCGGATATCATCGGCGTCAGCGCCAGCCTGGAAACGTCGGCCAGCGCAATCGAGCAAGAAGTGACCGCGCTGGGTCGCTCCTTTCGCGGCTACCGCTGCGACTTTGGCGACCGGGCCGCGCTCTACCGCTTCATCGGCCAGGTGCAGACCGATGCGCCGGTCATTGACATTCTGGTCAACAATGCGGGCACGATCCTGCGCAAGCCCGCGCTCGAACACCCAGACGACTATTGGGATCAGGTGATGGAAGTCAATCTGAACGCCCAATTTATCCTGAGCCGGGAGATCGGCAAGGGAATGGTGGCGCGGGGACGGGGGAAGATTATCTTTACCGCGTCCATTCTCACCTTTCAGGGGGGAATTACTGTGCCCGGCTATGCAGCCAGCAAAGGGGGCATCGGCCAACTGACGAAGGCGCTGGCCAACGAATGGGCGGGGAAAGGGGTGCAGGTCAACGCCATCGCACCGGGCTACGTGCGCACCGACAACAACCAGGCCCTGCAAGACGACCCGGTGCGCTACAACGCCATCCTGCAACGCATCCCTGCTGGGCGCTGGGGCGAAGCGAAGGATTTCAAAGGGCCAATCCTCTTCCTGGCCTCCGCCGCTTCGGATTATGTCAACGGGGAGATTCTGACGGTGGACGGAGGGTGGATGGGGCGGTGAGACCCGTTCTATTCTTCAACTGTTTTGTCCAACCGATAACGGCGCACCTCAACCCCCTGGAAGGTCTGCTGTTGGGCCAGGCTTGCGTATTCGTCCAGCCAGCTATCCATCAGCCGCCGACCATCCCACGAACCGGCCTCCACCAAAATTACCCACGCCTCGGCGAAGCCGGCGGTCATACGGCGCATCGAACTGTCCACCTCTGCCCGCGCCTGCGCGTCGGGCAGCCCGTTCTGTGTCCACAGCCCCTCGGCCCAGGGCGACAGCCGCGCCTCGCTGTCGCTGAAAGGATTGCTGCCGAAGTCGCTGGTGTAATAGCGCCAGGCGTAGTGGGTGTGGGGAATCTGCAAAACCAGCAACTGATCCGGCTGGCGCTGCTCCGCCACGAATGTGATGGCTTCGCGCAATTGGGTCTTGTTGGGCGTCACTGTCTGCTGCCAGCCGTTGACCAGCCACAGACCGACCACAAAGAGGAGCAGCGCGCCCGCACCGATGCGCGCCAGCCGTCCCCCGCTGTTGTGGACCACGCGCAACCCCAGGGCCAGCAGCAGCACAAAGGCCGGGCCGATCCAGATCAGATAGCGATCCACAAAGAGCGGCTTGATTGTGCTGACAGCGTAGAGAAGCAGCACCGGCCCCAGCAGCCAGACCGCCAGCATCCCCACACGCAGGGCCGGGGCCACAAGAAACCGAGTTTTTGTAAGAAACTCGGTTTCTGCAGCCGATTCCCCTTCCGACGCGCCCACCAGCAGCCCGCCCAGAACGAGAAAGACCACCGGCACAATCCAATAGATTGTGTGTTGGGCCAGGGCTGCGCCCGCGTGGTCCAAGAGCAGCACGCGCACCACATCGGCAAAAGGGGTGAAGGCGTAGCCGGTCTGGTAGTCCAGCGTCGTCAGATAGTGCCACTGCCACCAGATCAGCGGCAGATAGGGCAGGACGAAACCGCTCAGGGCCAGCAGATAGCCCTTCCAGCGCCGCCGGTGCAGGGGATGGGCCAGGGCAAACCAGAGCAGATGCACGGGCAGGATCAGCGCGCTGAGCAGATGGGTGTAGATGGAGATGGAAGTGACGGCCAGATAGACCAGCCAGCGCCATCTGCGCCCAGTGCGCATGGCTTCCAACCAGGCCCAGGTGGAGGTCAGAGTCAACACCACCACCAGGCTATACATTTTCCCCTCCTGGCTGTACCAGAGCTGGTAGGGGTTCAAAGCCAGGAGCAGTGCGGCCAGCAGAGGAGTATTGGCGAGAGTCAGTTGCCCGTTGCCGGGGAGCAGACGCCGGGCCACCTGCCAGATCAGCCCGATTGCCAGCAGGCTGATAAGGGCCGATGTGTAGCGCAGTGCGTATTCCGACGTGCCGGCCAGGGCAAACCAGGGACGCATAAGCAGAAAATAGAGCGGGCCGTTCTGCGCGGGGGAGATGAACATCGAAACCGTCTCGCGCAGCGGACGGATCGCCAGCCAGATCACATCCACCTCATCGCGCCACAGGCTCTGCTCCGTCAAGCCGGCCAGCCGCCAGGCAAAAGCCGCCAGAATCAGCAGCAACAGGCCGATCCGTTCCCCCCCGCCTTGTGTACCCTTTTGTTCAGCCATTGCCATCAGCCAACCCGCTTGCCCAAGTAAATGTCCGGTCTGCCCCGCCCGTTGGCGTCGGGCATCACGCCGATGATTGTGTAGCCCTGCTTCTGGTAGAACTCGAAGGGATGGCGGTTCAAATTGCGGATGTTACGCACCTTTTCCCACGTATCCACATAGAGATCGACCCCGGAGAGCGAGGTGGCGTCGGTCACATCGTCCGATCCCAGTTGAATCGTCAGACCGCCTTTTGCCAGCACCAGCGCCTCGAAATCCGCCACCAGCGCCGCGCCCACGCCCTGTCCCTGCCATTCCGGCGCAACCAGCAGGGGATGCAGTTCCCAGACATTGCCGTCATAGCCGGGGATGCCGCCGATCCAGCCGATGACCTGCCCCTCGGCCAGCGCCACACGCACAATGCGATCCGGAACGAGCATTTCGGCCACTTCCTGCTCGGCCTCGGCCAACGTCACCCACGACCCTTGCGGCGCAAAGACCCGCTGCAGCAGGGCCGCGGCCTGCGCAGCTTCGGCAGTCATCTGGGGTTTCAGGTCAATAATCGTGAAGTTGAACATTGGTTGGTTAGTTGATTGGGTGGGTAGTTGGTTGATTAGTTGATTGGGGATTCGTTCAGACCGGTCAACCAGTGAACCAATCACCCAATCATCCAATTCTTCTTACGGCAGCGACGACGGCCAGGCATCCTCGTCGGGCGGGGCAGAGTTCCCGCGTCGGCGTCCCTTTGGCCTGGGCGTCTCCTCCTCTTCCGGCACAATTTCATAGAGATCGAAGCGCTGTCGGCTGCGGCGGTAGAAGCTGAAACCGGCGATGACCCCGGCCACGGCAAAGAAGACCAGTGAGCCGCAGGTCAGCCAAATCCAGACGGCGGAGGTGAGGGCCGCGTCCACTACCTGCCCGGCCAGACTGAAAAGCGTCGGCTCGGGCGTGGGTGTGGGAATCACAACCGGGCGCACTGTTGGGGTGGCTGTGGGTGTCACCGTCGGCGTCGGCTCGGGCGTAGGTGTATCTTCTGGCGTCGGTGTATCCGGTACGGGCGTCTCGGTCGGTGTCTCGGTCGGTGTCTCGCTCGGAAATTCCGTGGGAATCTGCGTAGGCGTCTCGGTCGGAAATTCGGCTGTTGGCGTGTCGGTCGCAATCACGACCGGTGTTTCCGTCGCGGTTGGCTGATCGACGGGAGAGATGGGTGAGTCCTGGCGCAAGCCGATGGCCTGGCTCTGACCAGTAGCCAGCCAGATACTCAGATAGAGTGTCAATGCGAGCGCAAAGAATAGACCAATTGGGCGCAACGAGAGACGCAGCACAGCCACTACCCCCGCCGCCGGGCAACGAGAACGACGATGACAAGCAGCCCCAACCCCAGCAGCAGTGCGCCCACCAGAACCAGACTGGGCGATGCCTGGGCCGGGTCGCCCAAAGGCAGCAACGGCTGGTCGCTCTGGGCTTGACTGAAATTACGATCGCCCTGGGGAGGCGGAAGGGGCGAAGGCGTATCGGTCGCGATCACCTGTGGCTGGCTCTGCGACAGGGGTGTCGCCACCGTCAGCGGTGCCAGCGGGGAAATCTGGGCCGCAGCCGCGTTGGGATCAGCAGCCAGGGTGAGCAGTAGAGCGGTCAACAGCGCCAGGGTGCCGGAGAGCAGCAGCAGAAGGATGCGCTGACGCGGTGGGATGAATTCGACAAAAGACATTGGCAGACGCTTTCGGAGAAGAGTTACAGGCGGTCTCTGCTTGCAGGAGACCAGTGAAATTATACACAGCCAGGCGGGGATCGCCCAAGTAAGCGGTTGGCGCGGCACGTATCCCAGAAACGGGAGGAGGAGCGACACCCACACCGCGTAAAAATTTCGCTTGACGATCGCCTGCTTTGTGGGTAGACTGGGAATGCAACCAGTGGTGAGCAGCCCTATAAAATTACTCCTTTGTGAGGTTGTCATGGATTGGGATACTACGTTTGTCAAGCCGCTGTCCGATTATCGCATTTATGTGGAGCTTGAGGATGGGCGCAAAGGTATCTTCGACCTTAAGCCCTATCTGGACCGAGGTGTTTTGTGCGAACTTCGGGACGCGCATTACTTTAATCAAGTTGGCATTCTGTTCGGTGCAGTAACTTGGCCAAACGAACAGGACATTGCTCCGGAAACCCTGCTTGCTGAAATGTTTCCGGTGGAGCCAACAAATTTGACAAATGATGCGCCCAACAACGGGTTGCAGTCGACGTTGCTCCGCTGCTCTGTACTATCGCCTTGAATTACTGGTCTGATCCGGGGTGTTATTGGCCCCGGCACTCTCTTCCACCGACACATCCCCCGCGGCCACGGCCACCCGTTGACCCGTCTCATCCTCCACCAGCAGAGCGCCGTCCACATCTGTCCCCACCGCCCGCCCCCGCCACGCCCCGTCCCCGCTGTGGACCACCACCACCCGCCCCAGATTGATCAGCGCGGCCTGCCAGCGGGCGTGAATCTCTTCGGCTGTCGGACGGTCCGGCCCGGCCAGCAACGCAGAGAACGAGCGGCAGAGGGCGATCAGCAACTCCTCCCGGCCAAATTCTTTCCCGAAAAGTGTAAAGAGACTGGCGGGTGGCAGCCCACCGGGGCGGGGCGTGGGCAGTTCGTCGCTGCGCTGGTTGACGTTTATGCCGATGCCCAGCACCGCGTAGCGGATGCCCCGTCTGTCCAGGCTGCTCTCCGCCAGCAGACCGGCTATTTTCACCGGGCTGTCGGGCAAACTGACGGTCTGCCGCAAGCTGACAGCTTGCGTTACGGGGTGCGGCAGGGCCACCAGATCGTTGGGCCATTTGAGACGAAAGTAACGCAAGCGGTCAGCTTGTGCCTCATGCAAGGTGACAGCTTGCGTTACCGCGTCCAGAACGGCCAGCCCAGCCATCATCGGCAACTGGGCCGGGCGTTCGGGCAGATGCGCACCGGCCACGACAAGACTGACCAGCAGCGCCCTGCCCGGCGGCGTCTCCCAGCGCCGATCCAACCGCCCCCGGCCCGCTGTCTGCTCATCGGCGACGACGACAGCGCCGGAAACCTGCGCGGGGTCGGCGGCGTCCTCGGCCAGGGCGCGGGCGATGGGCATTGTGCTGGGCACAGACGAATGGTAGTCAATTGTGTGGCCGAAGGGCTGGCCGTTTAGCGCGGCACGCAGTGTGTGTATGTCCATTTGCTTGTGATATGGGGTGCAATCGTGTAAAATTGTCCTGTTTGGTCCAGGCTGCGCCGGGAGTGGGCCTGGGTTTTTGCAATGCAACCGGCACAAAGCCATTGGCAACCCTGCTATGTCCTCCGCCCCGACACCGACACTGCCTATCATTCTGTTCAGTGTCTTTGCGGGCCTCGGCAGCGGGGTGCTGGCTTTCTATCTCTGCTTCGAGACCTTTGGCCTGGGCGCAGCGTGGAGCGTGGGCCTGAGCAGTCTGGTGGTGGTAGGTTCTGTCAGCGGCTCGGCGGCCTTTCTGTCGCGGCTGTACGATGAACGTACAGTCGGGATGAATGTGGGCTTTGGCTGCGGGTTGACGCTGCTGGTTGTGCTGTTTGCTGGTTTCTGCCTGTTGATGGGTCTCTTCGCCGGGACAATCGCACTGACGTTTGGGTAAGAAGTGGAACGCTGATAAGGACACAACCGTGCGCGCTATACTCTTTCGCCAACACAGCCCCTCCCCCACTGTCTATGAATATAGCACGGATGCGCCCAAACCAGAACCGCGAGCGGGTGAAGTGCTGGTACGGGTGCGCTATGCCGCGCTCAACCGGCTGGACGATTTTGTGCGCCGCGGTTGGAAGGGGCTGAATCTGGACTGGCCGCATATCCCCGGTGCGGATTGCAGCGGAACGGTGGCGGCGCTGGGCGTGGGTGTGACTGGCTGGGAGATCGGCCAGCGGGTCGTCGCCAACCCCCAACTCTGGTGCGGGACGTGCCGCCAATGCGTGCGCGGCTTGCAGAACCGCTGCGAACGGGGCGGCATTCTGGGTGAACACAGGCGCGGCGCGTGCGCCGAATTTGTCACGATTCCCGCCCGCAATCTGCTGGCCGTGCCCAACGGTTACGACATGCAGCAGGCCGCTGCCGCCCCACTGGTCTATCTGACTGCCTGGCACAGTCTGATCCGGGCGGGCGGCGTGCAGGCCGGAGAGCGCGTGCTGGTGGTGGGCGCGGGCGGCGGCGTCAACAGCGTCTCAATTCAGATTGCCAAGCTGGCCGGGGCGGAGGTCTACGCGATTGCCAGCACAGCCGAGAAAGCCCGCCTGGCCCGCGCATTGGGCGCAGATTGGGTACACGACCGCAGCGCAGACCCGGAGTGGAGCCGTGCCGTTTACCGGGCGACCGACCGCCAGGGGGTGGATGTGGTGGTGGACAATGTGGGGCAGGCCACCTGGCCGAGCAGTCTGCGCTGTCTGGCCCCCGGCGGGCGTCTGCTCACAGTGGGCGGCAGCAGCGGCTACGAGGCGTCTGTGCCGGTCAACCTGATCTTTGGCCGCCACTTGCAGATTATCGGCAGCACAATGGGCAGCCACGACGATTTTCTGGCGGTGATGGGGCTGGTCTTTGCAGGAAAGCTGTCACCGGTGGTAGATTCAGTCTACCCCCTGGCAGAATACCCCGCCGCACTGGCGCGGATGATGGCGAATGAGCAGTTCGGGAAAATTCTGGTAGATGCGCAGCCAGAATGAAGAGAGGACGCAGATTTTCGTGATTTGGAGTAACTACTCCGGCATCGATTTGTACCTCTGGGAACGCCGCCATCCCTGGCGGCAAGCGTGCAGCCGCCGCCAGGGATGGCGGCGTTCCCGGCTGAGTAGTTACGTCAATCATTCCTTTCTGGGAAATCTGCGTCCGATTTTGATTGCCACTTGCATCCCCGTTTGCTCTGGGCCATAATAGGCATACAGACAGAGAATGACCCCTCCTCTCCACAGAAATGGAACGCCCAATGCCCCACTACGACACACTGATTATCGGCTCTGGCTCCGCTGGTGGAATCCTGGCCGCCCGTCTCTCGGAAGACTCCACCCACCGGGTGCTGCTGCTGGAAGCAGGCCCCGACTATACCAGCGCCGAGACTCTCCCCGACGACCTCAAATACGGCTTTGGCACACCCTCTGGCATCTTCAGCCTCACCCACGACTGGGGCTACAGCGCCACGGCCACCCCAACCGCGCCGCCCATCGCCATTCCCCGCGGGCGGGTGATTGGCGGCAGCAGTTCGGTCAACGCCACGATCTTTCTGCGTGGCATCCCCGATGACTTCGCGCAGTGGGTTGCGTTGGGCAACGACGGTTGGTCGTGGGAGGCTGTGCTGCCCTACTACCGCACAATCGAGAGCGATCAGGACTGTCAGGATGACTTTCACGGCAGCGACGGGCCGATTCCTGTAGGGCGCTATGGCCCCTCGGAGTGGGCAGAGGATCAGCGGGCCTGGCACGCGGCCTGCCTGAACGCTGGCTATCCTGAATCGCCGGATATGAACCGGCCGCACACAACCGGTGTCGGGCCATACCCCCTCAACTCGCGCAGCCGGGTGCGCTACAGCACGGCTCTTGCCTATCTGCTGCCTGCCCGCGCTCGACCCAATCTGACCATCCAGGGCGAGGCAGTGGTGCAGCGTATCTGCTTTGATGGGGTGCGGGCGACGGGCGTGGCCGCGCTGATTGAGGGCGCGCCGCAGGAGATTGCGGCAGGACGGGTGATCGTCTGCGCCGGCGCGATTGCCTCGCCCCAACTGTTGATGCTCTCTGGCATTGGCCCGGCAGAGCATCTGGGCAGTCTGGACATTCCCGTGCGGCTGGACAGTCCCGGCGTGGGCGAGGGTCTGCGCGATCATCCGGCCACTGGGCTGCTTTGGCGGGTGCGGCCCGATTTTCCGGCCAACGACTCCGCCCATTTCCACCAGGTGGGGCTGCGTTACAGCGCGGCGGGCTCCGACTTTTTCAACGATATGATTGTCTATTTTGGCGTGCGCCCGGCAGAGCAGACGCTCTTTGTGCGCCCAACAGTCAATTACGCGCTGAGCACAGGACGGCTGCGCCTCACCTCTACGGATGTGAGCGTCCAGCCAGCGCTCAACTACGATTACTATTCCCATCCTTTCGACCGCCAGCGCCAGCGGGAGGCCGTGCGTCTGTGCGTGAAGTTGGTGGGTGATCCCGGCTTTGCAGAGATTGTGCGGGAGACGCTGCAACACCCCGGCGCTGCGTTGCAGGACGACGACGCTCTGGATCGCTGGATTCTTGCCCACGCGGATACGGGCCATCACTCGTCCAGCACCTGCCGAATGGGGCCCGCAAGCGATCCGCTGGCTGTTGTCGATCAGCGGGGGAAGGTACACGGCATAGAGGGGCTATGGGTAGTGGATGCCTCTATCCTGCCCGAAACCGTGCGCGCCAACATCAACGCCACTGTGCTGATGCTGGCAGAGAAGATCGCCGACGGACTGAAATAAGAATAGGACGCAGATGCCGCTGAAAAGAATGATTGACGCTGCGGTGTCCTGAGCTTGTCGAAGGGATAAAATCTGC
>CAMDEX010000116.1 GCA_945897075.1 Litorilinea aerophila | reverse complement strand
TGCGTCCATTTTCACCTTTCTCCTCTCGAAATAAGGTGATTTTACACGCTTTTGCACGATCTATTGATGTTTTGGTTGTTAACGTGCTGCACGATGTGCTGATGTTTTCTCAACTACGTTGTGCACGATGTATTGATGGACTACACCTACCATTCAACGAGCGCCGGGAAAACCCAACAGCGCCAGTCGCTTTGCGATACGAACCCGGCTAGACAGCGCGTAACAGAACGCCGTTGCCCGATGGATCACGCACAAAATAGCCCGCGTCCCGTTCGTTTACAGAAACCCCCGCTCCCTCCAACTGTGCCCGAACTTCTGAGAGCGCTTGCCTTCCCGGCACTTCGATAGTAAAGTGGGACAGTCCCCAGGCATTGTCCGGAGCAGGCGGCGCACCCACCCCGGCCCAGGTGTTCGCGCCGAGGTGGTGGTGGTAGCCGCCCGCCGAGAGGAAGGTAGCGCTGGGGCCATAGCGGGTGATCAGATCAAAGCCCAGCGCGTCCCGGTAAAATCCTTCGGTCGCGTCGATGTCGCCCACGTGCAAGTGGATGTGGCCGATGAGTGTGCCCGCGGGGAAGCCATCCCATTCCGCATCGCTGGCGTCGCCTGCGGCCAGCACACCCTCCACGTCAAAAGGTGTGGTATTGATGACCAGTTGACCGTTGGGGTAGCGCCATTCGCTGCGCGGGCGGTCGCGGTAGATTTCGATGCCGTTGCCCTCCGGGTCGGTCAAATAGAGCGCCTCGCTCACCGCGTGGTCGGATGCGCCGCCCACTGGGATGGCTGACTGTCCGAAGTGGCGCAGGGCACGCCCCAAATCGGCACGGGTCGGCAGCAGAATGGCGAAGTGGTAGAGACCGCTCGTCCCCCGCACCCGGCGACCGTCGGGCCGTTCGCTGAGAACCAGCAGATCCAACCCACCTGCACCCAGCACAGCCTGTTGGCCGCTGCGACGGCGCAGATGCAGTCCGAGCGTCGTGTAGTAATTGACCAGATTGGGCAGGTCGGCCACCCGCAAATGAACCGGGCCGAGTCTCGTCTGTGGATGAATTGTCATTTTGCCTCCTTTGTGGAACGGGTTGATTGGTTTATTGGTTGATTCGTTCATTGGTTGCGTCTCTGACCAATCAACTAATGAACCAATCAACATCCTGAAATGGACTTGAGTCCGCTTTCTGTGATATAGTATACCTGATGATTTTGTACGTGTCAAATTTGAATCTCTCAATATCAAACTATGTCTGAAACAATCGCGCTGATATCTGACAACGAAATCGAGTGGGCAGACATTCTGCATCCGGCCCACGAACGGCGGGACGCCACAGCAAACCGGGAACGGCTGCTGGCCGCGGCGCGTGCGCTCTTTGCCGAGCGGGGGGTGGCGAATGTGACGATGGCGGAGATTGCCGTGGCGGCCGAGGTGGGCAAAGGCACGCTCTACCGCCGTTTTGCCCACAAAGGCGAACTCTGTCTGTTGTTGCTGGACGAGAATTTACGCAGCCACGAACAGGAGATGCTCGCCCTCTTACGGCGGCTGGCCGGGCAAAACGCGCCCCATCTGGCGCGGCTGGAACAATTCCTGGGCCACGTAGCCGCTTTCACAGATCAGCATATAGCCCTGCTTTTCGAGGTGCAGCAGGCGGGAATTACACCTGCTGTGGCCGGGATCGATCCGCCCTATTTCAGCTTCCAGCACATGACCGTTGGCGGTCTGCTGGCCGCGGCCCAGGCCGCCGGAGAGATCGACGCCGCCCTCGATCTGGAGATGCTCGTCGATCTGCTGCTGGCCCCCCTCGCTCCGCCCTACTTTCGCTATCTGCGCGAGAAACGGGGCTACAGTGTGGAGCGCATCGGCGCGTTTCTGGGGCAGTTGGCGCGCCAGTTGGGGCATAGCTGAGTTGGGCTATCCGATTTCGCTTTGTTGACCGCAGACAAAAGGTCTGTATAATACATCTACAACAGGCTGGAAAGTTGATGTGTCAGGTGACGTGGTTTCCGTAAATAGGGTGTAATCGCAGCTTCAAATGGAGGGAATATCATGATCATACAGAAAGTGATCAAGGGAATTGGCGGAATTGACCAGGACATAGCAGATCGCATTTTGCAGACGGGTATCACTTGTCGATGGTGGCAAGAAGTCGATCCCTTGCCTCAACATGAAGTCCCCCTACGATTGACTGATCGAAACTTGACATGGCACCAGAATCGCTACGATGATCCTGATCCCCAAGAAGGGAATCGCCCATTCAACTTGCGCACACCTTTCATTTCTACGACTGCTGGGACTGTTGAAAGAAATACCTTTCTCAAAACCAACATGATCCAGCCAGCTTGGGTAGAGGCACTGCGTTTCGCCACTGATGTGTGGTCAAGAGACGGCTACTTGTTCTACTGCTACGTATTCATCATTGGGAAGAAATCGATCGGCCACCAGTTGTTCGCGGAAGAACTTCGAGAATTGAATATCTACACGGGATTTTCACCATTTCAGCCAGAGGGTGAGATAACTGCGAAAATCATAATACCTCCGGCCCAGGTAGAGAAGGTAGAATACTGGCCTATTGATAAGCTGCTGGACGACATCAAACGTGGTGAAGTGCCATCACCAGCGAGAACCGTCAACAATTCCCTATTTCTGCCACCAGAAGACTATACTAACGTTCGAGATCTGCTCGCATAGAGGGGGCTACCAATGAATACCGAATCTCTCAGAGAGCTCCGGCTCAGGCCAGAAAGAATAGTCCGTGACTTGGACATTTCCATAGGTCTGGCGAGGACGTATCAACAGCGTTCTGACGATAGACCTGAAGATGAGACAAACGCGCTATCAGTGGCCGCCACATACTTCCGGCGGGCCGCTGCAAACGCTCTTTTGCTGGGACGCTATGCTGACGCCAAAGGAATATTTCTCGAAGCGGCCTTCGCTTATCAGAGACTTGGTCTGCCGTATTCGGTGGTCGTTACTGCACTATCGTCTGAAGGACATAGTAGAACAGAACGCTTGGCATACGGTTGGCTGAACGCATATTTTGATCATGAGTTAGACGAAAGGGCCGTTCCCCAACTCGCATATGTAATTCTTGCACAATCGACTTTCACCGAGTCTCGTCAAATGTCATTTGATAGGATTGTCAGTGTCCGAAGAAGCCTTGACCCCTATCGCCTCCGTTCGCTCGGTGCTTTGGGTACGACCGTTGGAACGCTTCTCGATCTATTTGATTCGCTGGTTCCAAACATGGGGCAGAGAAGGATTGACGTAGCTGAGGCGATGGCACCATTTTTCGGTGCATACAATACTGCGATCCGTCAGACGATTCAGAATCACTATCATTGGGAACGATTGGCGCTCCCATTTCACCCTGCCGATCCAGATATCTACGGTATCCTCACTTTGACAGACTCAGCTCTTCAAATACGTCGCGATGTCACGTTGCAACGTTTCATTGAACAAGCAGCAATTTCCCAGGAAAGCAGATATTTCTTGAGTACTATCCTTGAGGGAATCACAGGGAAGCAACAAGACAGCAATCTTCGTAGGTAGACTTGATTCATCGGAGAAGGCGACAGGTGCGCTGGTCTGGTTAGTTCGGCTGATACCGCATGCCAAAACACTTTGACGCTAAATCGCCACATCATAGATACGAATGGAGGAATCATGAACAACGATCCAACAAGTTCGTTTGGTCAGACAGCTAAGGGACTTGCAAGAAACCCTCTCGGTATAATCGCCTTGTTCATTGTACTCGTATACGGGTTGGCAGCTCTTGTAACAGCATTTGCCAGCACTCTGACGGCAATCGAAAGACTGCCGCTGATTTGGTTTCTTGTGCTTTTTCCTGTACTCCTGCTTGCAGCGTTTTCATGGCTTGTGAGTAGGCATAGTGGTAAGCTTCTTGCTCCAAGCGATTTCAAAAATGAAGACAACTACGTCAGGATGCAAATGGCTGCTGTAGCTTCGCTTGCCGCCGCTTCCACGAAACCCGACACGCAAACTTCTGAAACCGACATCCAAAAAATAGTAGATGCCGTTCGACAGGCAGTACCAGCAAGATACTCAGACACTGATGGTTGGCGTAACCATGTGATGTGGGTGGATGATCGACCAGACAACAATATTTACGAGCGGAGAGCTTTCGAAGCCGTTGGGCTTCATTTTACTCTTGCACTTTCTACCAACGAGGCTTTGGACTTGCTCAAGCGCCACAGGTACGCGGCGATTATTTCTGATATGGGAAGACGCGAAGGACCAAGAGAGGGCTACGTGATGCTGGATGAGATTCGTCGCCAAGGCGATCAAACGCCATTTTTTATCTATGCTAAATCTAACTCGTTAGAACACAAGCAAGAGGCGACCACACATGGTGGTCATGGTTCGACGAATAATCCTCAAGAACTTTTCCAAATGGTCATGAATGCCATTGTCACTCGTACTTGAGTCCCTGCATGTTGTCAGGTAAGTTGTTGTCATGCTATTGTAATGAAACGATGACGGACCCAACATTGCTTCCACCTGACGGCTGCGCTGGCCGCGGGAGATTCGCTGGCGTAGCCGCAGGTGAAGCGGACCGTTAGCTGCCCTATGCACCAACCGCTCCACCCCAAATGCGAAACGTAAGCTCAGACAGCGATCTCACGTTTCGTCACCCAACGAAATCCCCAATACCCCAATATCCCAATATCCCCTACACCTCCTCCACCCGCAACGCCTCCAGCGCCTTCACCAGCAGCACCCGCCAGAAATCGTCCTCGTCGATAGGCAGATAGACTGCTTCCCGGCCTACGTGCAGCGCGTTTTGCGGAATGAAATCGCCCTCGTCGTTGACGTGGCCCAGGTCCAGGCGCAGACGCGCTTGGAGGTTGCGCCGTTGCGCATCGCTCAGCCCGTCCTTGCGGATGGCGATCTGATCGCGCCGTCGCCCGATGTTGGGGATGCCCGCCTTCAGCGCCAGAATTTTGATGAGAATCTGGTAGAGCAGATTCTCCACCGGCATCGGCAACCCGTCGCGCTCGTCGTCCGCACCGAAACGATCCAGCAACTCCTGGCGCATCGCGTCAATCTCGGTTGGGGTGTTCAGCCCGGCAATGCGCCGGTAGAGTTGCAGCCGCAGCCCCTCCTCCGTCACATACGAGGCGGGAATCTCGGCCAGCAGCGGCAGATCCAGCGTCACCGGCGGCGCAAGGGGATCGTCCAGATCGAAGGGAAGGGAGGATGTAGGTTTTGAGTCATGAGTTAATAATTGTAGGTTGGAAGTTGGGAGTTGGGGGGCGTCGGATGCCCCTTCGCGTTCTTCGTCCCTTCGCGTCTTCGTGATCCCCTTCTTACGCCGCAGTTGGTTGACCGCCTGGGTCAGCAGCCGGGTGTAGAGATCGAAACCGATGTTGGCGATCTGTCCGTGCTGGCGCGCGCCCAGCAGTTCCCCCGCGCCGCGGATTTCCAGATCGCGCATGGCAATACGAAAGCCCGCGCCCAGCTCCTCGCTGCTCTCCATCAGCGCCTCCAGCCTGCGCCGCGAGTCAAAGGTCAGGGCTTTGTGCTTGTCGTAGAGCAGATAGCAGTAGCCGCGCACCGCACCGCGCCCCACCCGCCCGCGCAACTGGTAGAGCTGTGCCAGCCCGAAGTGGTCGGTACGGTTGATGATCATCGTATTGGCCCTTCGGATGTCCAGCCCGTTCTCTACAATCGTCGTCGAGACCAGCACGTCAATCTCCCCGTCGGCAAAGCGCATCATCACATCTTCCAGCCCGCGCTCGGCCATCTGGCCGTGCGCCACCTCCACCCGCGCATCCGGCACCAGACGGCGCACCCGCTCCGCAATCTGCTCGATGCCCAGCACCCGGTTGTGGACGAGAAAAACCTGGCCGCCCCGGTCAATCTCGCGCTGGATCGCCTGTTTGACCAGATTGTCGTCGTATTCCGACAAAATTGTGCGCACGGGCAGCCGCTCCTGCGGCGGCGTGTTGATGGTACTCATATTGCGCACACCGCTCAAACTCATGTGCAGCGTGCGCGGGATGGGCGTGGCGCTCAAAGTCAGCACATCCACCTGTGTACGCAACTGCTTGAGCTTCTCCTTGTGCGAGACGCCGAAACGCTGCTCCTCGTCCACCACCAGCAGCCCCAAATCGTGAAAGTCCAGGTCTTTGCTGAGCAGCCGGTGCGTCCCCACCACAATATCCACTTTGCCCTCGCGCAGCCCCTGCAAGATTTTTTCCTGCTGCGCCGGCGTGCGGAAGCGGGAGAGTACCTCCACGGTGACGGGGAACTGGGCTAGGCGGCGGCTGAAAGTGCGGTGGTGCTGTTGCGCCAGGACGGTCGTAGGCACCAGCACGGCCACCTGCTTGCCGTCCATCACTGCTTTGAACGCGGCGCGCACGGCCACTTCGGTCTTACCGTAGCCCACATCGCCGATGATAATGCGGTCCATCGGCTCCTCGGACTCCATATCGCGCTTGACGTCAACGATGGCCCGCATCTGGTCTTCGGTCTCCTGGAAGGGGAAGGCTGCCTCCATCTCCTCCTGCCAGGCGCTGTCTGCGCCAAAGGCGTGGCCCGTCACCAGCGCCCGCTCGGCGTAGAGGAGGAGCAGCTCCTCGGCGATCTCCTCCACAGCCTTCTTGGCCCGCTCCTTCACCGTCTGCCAGTCCGCTGTGCCCAGGCGTGTGACCGCCGGGGGAATGCCGCTATCCCCCGCACCCACATAGCGGCTGAGCCGGTCGGCCTGATGCACGGGCACGTAGAGTTTGTCATTCTGCGCGTAGTTAACCTGCAAATACTCCCGCTCCACCCCGCTCAGTTCGATCTTGACCAGCCCTTCGTAGAGACCGATGCCGTGTTCCATGTGTACGACGTAATCCCCCGCCTTCACATCGGCAAAGAAAAGCTCCGGCGCAACCGACGAGCGCGCTTTGGCCTGTTTGCGCGGGCCGCTGCTCTGCCAGCCGAATAGTTCGGCGTCGGTGAGGAGGAGGAGATTGGAGATTGGGGAGTGGGGATTGGGGAGTGGGGATTGGGGATTGGAGATTGGAGATTGGCGACTGGCGACTGGCGAGGCGTCTTCGCTTGCCACTTGCAACTTGCCACCTGCCACTTGCAACTCGCCACCTGCCACCTGCGACTTGCCACCTGCCACTTGCAACTCGCCACCTGCCACTTGCAACTCGCCACCTGCCCGTATGACAAACCCTTCGGACAGGACGGATTGCACGATTGTCACACCCGCGCCGGGGGGCGTGGCGAGATCGCTGCGCAGGTCGGTGGGGATGGATGCTTCGGACAGGTCGTTCTGCATACGCGCGGCCTGGCGGGTGAGGAACACCACCTGATCGCCGTTGCGCAGGGATTTGCCGATCTCCTGGACGATCTCTTTCGACTTGCCGCCGAAGCGGGGGCCGGGCGCAAAGGCGCGGCCCAGCGCCGTGGCTGCGCTCTCGGCTCTGCCCGCCAGATCGCCGAAACCGAGCAGAATGGGCCGCCGCGCCTGCGCCGCCGCCAGCATCTCTGCGCCTGTGAAAAAGCTGGAGAGGAAGCCCGCGGGCAACTCCCCGCTGCGGCTCAACTCGTGGCGAAGTTGCGCCACCCGCTCGTCCGCCTCAGCCAGCCGAGCAGTGAAGTCCGTGCCGTCGTCAATCAGCAGCGTGGCGTTGGCGGGCAGGTGATCCAACAACGACGCTGGCTGCGCGTAAAAATAGGGCAGATACCACTCGATGCCCCGGAAACTGCGCCCCTGGGCCAGCAGGTCGAGTTCGTTGGCGATCTCGTCGCGAATCGCCAGCAACACATTCGGGTCAGCCAGGAACGGCGACTGAGGACTGGGGACTGGGGACTGGGGACTGGGGACTGGTGACTCGTCCCCTGCCACCTGCCACCTGCCACCCGCCACTCTCTCGCCGTACTTACTCAGCGCCTCGCTGCCGGGGCCGATTTCGATGCGTTCGACACGGCGCTCGGTGCGTTGCGTATTGGGGTCAAAGACGCGCAGACTCTCCACTTCGTCGCCGAAAAGGTCAATGCGGACGGGATGGGGCGAGTTGGGCGGCCAGATGTCCACCAGCCCGCCGCGCCGGGCAAAGCTGCCCGGCTCCTCGACCACATCCGCCGGTTCATAGCCCGCCTGCACCCAGCGCGTCAGCATCTCGTCCAGCCGGATGGAACTGCCGACAGAGAGCGGGCGCAGGGCGAGGCGCAATTCTTTGGCCGGCAATGTCATCTGCAGCAGGGCGCGCACAGGCGCAATCACCACTGGCGGTCGCCCAGATTTGCTTTGCAGCGCGGCCAGCGCAGTCAAACGGGCCTGACGGGTACGGTCGCTCCAGTTGATGCGCTCGAAGGGTAGGCTGTCCGGCTCCGGGAAGAGCAGCACGGGCGGGCCGCCCGCCTCCGTTGGCGAGAGGAAGTGGCTGATCCCCTCCACCCACTGCTGCGCCTGCTCGCTGCTGCCGGTGACGATAACCACTGGGCCGGGGAGATCCGTCGTCAGACTCGCGGCCAGAAAGGGGCGGGCCGTGGCCAACAATCCCAGCGGCGCGGCGCTGCCCTCCACCAGCAGTTGCCGGTAGGCGGGGAGTTTGTGTAGGGTGGGAAGGAGACCGGTGAGTTTCATAGGTGATCAATCCGGGATTGTAACTGTGTAAGGCTGGATCAGTGAGCGTTGATTGAGTAGCCGAGTCTTCGAGGCGTATCGAAATCAAGCGAACGGGTCTGACGCTATGCACGAGTCTACCCGGTTGATTTCGACAGGCTCAATCTAAAGGTTTCGATACGGCTGGAAACAGCCCCAGCCTACTCAACCGGCGCTGGTCATCCCCATCATCCCATCATCCATTAAATTTATTCATCGCTGCTTCGATTCCTTCAAACAGCCAACATTCCACCGCGTCGGCGGCTGTTTCGCGCAGTATGCCGAATTCTTCCTCTTCCGCTACGCTGAAATTTTGCAGCACATAATCCGCTGGGTTCATGCGACCGGGCGGGCGACCGATACCCATGCGGGCGCGGGCGAATTCTTGCGCACCGCCCAGATGCTGGATGATCGATTTGATGCCGTTCTGCCCGCCGGAGCTGCCGCCGGGACGCAAGCGCAACTTGGCCGCGGCCAGGTCGAGGTCGTCGTGAATCACCAGCAGGTCGGCCACGGCCACATCGAAGTAGCGCAGCAGCGGACCGACGGCTTCGCCGCTGTTGTTCATATACGTCAGCGGTTTGACCAGCAGCACTTTTTGCCGCTCTGCCAGCCCGCCGAAGGGGTTGCTGGGGTCTGGGCTGCGCCGCCGGCTGATCCAGCCGTCGCCGAAACGAGCTTTGTTCTGGCTGCGGCCCAATTCGATATTGTGGCGGCGGGCCAGGATGTCCACCACCTGAAAGCCCAGGTTGTGCCGGTTGCGCGCATATTGGGGGCCGGGATTGCCCAACCCCACGATCATTTTCAAATCAGCCATCACAGTTTCATCCGTATCTGTGCCAATCCATCGTAGGTTGGGTGAATGCCGTCCTTCGATATTGAATATCCCACCCAACAGCACAGGCATTCACCCAACACGCCCCGTTTCGTTGGGTTCTCGCCGCAGACGTGAGAGGGCATTCGACGATTTCCGGCGGCGAGAACCCAACCTACGGTGACGTTTCGCGGTTCAAAAAATATCGTTGGGTTCTCGCCGCAGACGTGAAAGGGCATTCGACGATTTCCGGCGGCGAGAACCCAACCTACGGGATCAACGCCGGAAACCCTCTCACCGACGAAAGTGTCTGTGGGAGGGTCGAATGTCAACGCTTCAATTGTACGGGCGCTGCTCTGCTGCGCCCGCTGACACCCAACAACAAATCAGCGCACGCGTGCCAACACCCATTGCAGCAGCCACTTGGCCGCAAAAATGGCAAATACAAGCAGAAAAGCACCCACCGCCCACCGCGCACCTGTGAAGAAGCGTTCGCCCAACCGATCCAGCGAAATCGCCGCACCCAATTCTCTGGTGATGGCGTTGCCAGCGCCAGACTCATTTGCGGACTGAACGGTCTGAGAATTACCCGCGGCAGCCGCTTGGCTATCACCTGTGTTGCCGCCGCCGCTGTTCAGCGCCACCAATGCGGGCGTGGGTGTCGGCTCGGCCAATGCGGGCTGCTCCACAGAGACGACTACTGGTGTGGGCTGGGTGATGGGCGTGGGTGTCTCGATGGGGATGGGCGTGGCCGTCGGCCCAGCGGGGGTCTCTGTCGGTGTGGGCGTGGGCGCTTCCAGATTCACGCGCAGATCACGCGCAAAGAACTCGCCGTAGTTGCCGTCGGGCCGTACAATACGCAGACGCAGCGTATAGGTGCCCGCGGGCAGATCGCCCGTGTGCCAGGTGCCCAATTCCCCGTCAAAGACCTGTGCCGTATTGCCGGCAAACCAGATATACGACTCGTCGCCGCTGGGTTCCTGCTTGAAGTAGAGTTCGTAGCGGGCAAAGGAATCATTGGATGCTGTGCCGCGCAAGGGTACGCTGCCCTGCACGCTGCTGCCTGTGGCGGGCGAGGTGATCCCCGGCCCGGACTGGGCAAACGCGCGCGGCGCGGGCAGCCCCAATACGCAGACCAGCGCCAGTAGGAGAAGATATAGTTGGAAATTGAGCAAACGACGCGCCAAATTTGTCACGGGAAACAACTCACTTATTGCGGAAGTCCATTGCGGATATAACCAATAATCGCAGCCAACTGCTGATCCGTCAAATCCGGGCGACCACCACTGGCAGGCATTGCCACACCGCTGCGGTTGTCCGCCGCGCCCGGTTCGCGCCCGGCCCGGATCATCGCCAGCACTTCGGCGTCGTTCTTTTGCGCCAGGAACTCGGAAGCCACGAGCGTATTGCCCAGCGTCGGAAGGCCCGCGCCATCTGGCCCGTGACAGGCCGCGCACGCCTGGGCATACAAAAGCCTGCCCTCTTCTAACGTCGCGGCGCTCTGCGCCAGTTCCACCGGATTGTGTTCGGCATGTTCGGTGCCTGCCAGAACAGTGACGGGCAAAGCAGCAGCCTTCGCCTCTTTGGCCGCCTGGGCCTGACCATAGACACCGCCATAGATCAGCAGGGCAATGGCTACAATCGCAAAAACCGGCCAACGCGCGGGCAGACGGCGTTCTGCGTCGGGCTGGTCGCTGTAATAGGCGGTCAACATTGCGATTGTAATGATCAGAAAAGCAATCATCGCCAGGAAAGGAATCGTAATGAAACCAAACCAATTGATCCAGGGGGTTATGCAGGAGATGCCTGCTTGGCACGCCGTCGGCGCGCCAAAAATTGTTGTCTTTTCGAGCAGATAGTGATAGGTGGAAATCCCTTGCCCAAAAAGCGAAAAGGGCAGCACCAGAAAAGGCAGATGCCAATCCCGACGCAGGATGCCAAAGGCGATCAGCCCGGCCAGGGGGTACATCAGAATGCGCTGATACCAGCAGAGCGTGCAGGGCAGAAAGCCGCGCACTTCGCTGAAATAGAGGCTCCCCAGCATCGCTGTCCACGCGGCCAGCAGCGCCACATAGAGCGCCAGGCTGCCCGTCCGATTGGAGGATGAAGTGGGGGACGCAGATTGTTCCATCGGTTCGCTTCCTCTATTGACCCGCAGCAGCCAGAAGCCGATCAATTTCGGCGCTGACAGCCGCGTAATCCGATGGATTCTCCATCTTCTGGTCGTTGATGAGCAGGGAGGGCGTGCTGTCCAGGCCCAGGCTCATGGCCTGATTCAGCGAGGCGCGCACAGCAGTAAAATGCTCCTGTCCGGTCAGGCATTGGGTAAAGACCCGGCTGTCCAGCCCCAAATCTTCGGCATATGTGATCATCCGTTCCGCGGAAAAGGCCGCCGCGCCGGAATTTTGACCGGCAAAAAGTTTGTCGTGCATCGGCCAGAACGCGCCCTGATCCGCCGCGCATTCAGCGGCCTGGGCAGAGATGCTGGCCCCCGGCTCGTGCTGGCTCAGCGGGAAGTAGTGGTATTCCAGGCGGACTTTGCCGGTTTTGATGTAATCGTCCAGCAGTTTGGGTTTGATGGTCTGGTTCCAAGTGGCGCAGGCCGGGCAGAGGAAATCCTCCCAGCCTTGCAGGGTGACAACCGCGGCGGGATTGCCGATCGCATTGCGGTCAATCCACTCGGCAGGGATGTCGTTGTAATTGCTGGCTGTCACAGGCGCGGGCTGGTTGGCAATCACATAAAAGATCACGATCAGCAAAACCAGAATGGCCGCGCCGCCAATCAGCAGTAGACCCGTGGGGGGCGCTTTCTTGCCGGGCGTCGCCGCGGCGGATACGGGGCGGGAAGTTCTCGAACGTTCTGCCATTTGTCGTCCTTGATCTGTTTGGGTATTGTAGATGAAAGGCACACAACTTTCTACAGTATAGTTTCTACAGTATAGCCCGTTTGCCGGAAAGAGGCCAAATGGAAGGTCAATTCTGGTCAGGGAAAGTTGCCGGATTGGGAGGGCGACGCTATGCTGGGGGAAGGAATTGTGAATTGAGAATAGCGAATAGGGAATGGTGAATGAAAGAGCTACGCGGACGGGTGGCGTTGGTGACGGGAGCCAGCCGGGGGATCGGCGCGGCGATTGCGACAGCCCTGGCCGGGGAGGGCTGTCATGTGGCGCTGGCCGCGCGCAGCGAAGACGCGCTGGAGAAATTGGCCGCAGAGCTTCGCCAAAAGTTCGGCGTACAAACCCTTGTCCTGCCCATCGATCTGAGCGACGAGGCCCAGGCGGAGGCAATGGTGGCGGCGACGGTGGCTGCGTTGGGGCGTATTGACATTTTGGTCAACAACGCGGGCGCGGGTATCTACGGCGATATAACCGCGCTGCGTTCCGCCGATCTGCGCGCCACCTTCGATCTGAACTTTTTCGCTCCGGTGGCGGCCATGGCCGCGGCCGTGCCCCACATGCGCGCCCAGGGCGATGGCGTGATCGTCAATATCGGCAGCCTTGTGGGAAAATTTCCCCAGCCGTTAGGCGGTGGCTACAGCGCCAGCAAATTCGCGCTGCACGCGGCCAGCGGCGCGGCCCGCGCCGAACTGAAAGACGACAACATTGCCGTCGTCCTCGTCTGCCCTGGCCTGACCGACACGGAATTTGCCGCGCATTCCCGCATCAGCGTGCCGGGGCTGGAGGATATGCAGGGCGAGCGCCACGCGCCCCTGCGCGGGGTTGCCCCGGCACGGGTGGCGCGCCGGGTGGTCAAAGCCATCCGCCGCCGGGAGCGGGAGGTTTATATCACCCTTTTTGACCGGCTGGTCGTTCTGGGCGCGCAACTGTTGCCCGGTCTGTTTGAATGGGGATTGCTCTGGGCTACGAAAATTCGTCGGCGGCGCTTTGCCCAGGCACAGGACAAAAGGTAGCGTGCGGAAACAACCAACCACAAAGACACAAAGACACGAAGAAAATACGCAGTTTGACAGTAACTGCTCAGGCAGAAACTCGGTTTTTTGTCTGGTCGGCGAAACGATTTCGTTAACGCAAAAACCGAGTTTCTCTCTGGGCCTGAGTAGTCACGGTTTGACAAGCCTGCGACTGACTTCTATACTGGCGGCAGACGAAGCCTGCCGGCGAATTATCATTCTGACCCACCCCCGAAAGCCAAAACGAATGACCAAACCCAGCGCCATCTATCTGTTGCGCCCTGATGCCCTGCCTAATATCTATGGTCCTGTCCAGCAGAGCGCGCTTGCTGATCTGGCGGAATTCGTCGCGCCGCCCCAAACGATCCATTCCGTGCAGGAAAATCCCGCTGTCCTGGCCGATGTGGACGTCATCTTTTCCGGCTGGGGGATGCCCCCCATGGATGAGGAGTTCCTGGCCCACGCGCCCAATCTGAAGGCGCTTTTCTACGGTGCCGGTTCGGTCAAGAAAATTGTCACCGACGCTTCCTGGGCACGGGGCGTGCGTGTGACCAGTGCCTACGGGGCCAACGCGGTGAGTGTTGCCGAGTTCACGCTGGCCGAAATCATCTTCAGTTTGAAACGTGGCTGGCACTTCTCCCGCTCCATCCGCGAGCGCGGTAGCTGGGTCAGCCCCACACGGGTGCCAGGCACTTATGGCAGCACAGTGGGCCTGGTCTCGCTGGGACAGGTGGGGCGACGGGTGGCAAAACTGCTGCAAATTCTGGACGTGCGGGTGATCGTTTACGATCCCTTTGCCAATGGGGCAGATGCCGCAGCGTTGGGTGTGGAGTTGGTCGCGTTGGAGGAACTCTTCCGCCTGTCCGATGTGGTTTCACTGCACGCACCCTGGCTGCCGGAGACGGTGGGGATGATTACGGGCGCGCATTTTGCCGCGATGAAAGAGAACGCCACCTTCATCAACACGGCCCGCGGCGCGATTGTGCGCGAGGCGGAGATGATCGCCGTCTTGCAAGAGCGGCCCGATCTCTACGCCATCCTGGATGTGACCTACCCGGAGCCGCCCGCGCCAGATTCGCCGCTCTACACGCTGCCAAATGTGGTGTTGACGCCCCACATCGCCGGCGCGCTGGATGAGGAGTGTCAGTGCATGGGGCAAACGATGGTGGAGGAGTTGCGCCGCTTCCTGGCCGGCGAGGTGATGGCGTATGAGATTACGGAGGAACGGGCGAAGTTTTTGGCGTAGGAAGGAGATCGTCGGGCATGCATTCTACCCTTTTGTGTCAGCAGCAGGCAGAACGCCGACGAAATCCCCAGGTGAAAGTATCAGTGTGTTTTTGAAAGCCCCAAGTGAAAGCAGGTCTTTGTCCGCGCTGACCAGATAGTCGGCTTTTCCTAATTGGGCGCAGCGCAAGAACATTTCATCAAAGGGATCACGTATTTCGCCGTGAACGGACACAAATCCGACGACTTCCTCTCCGAGAATGCGAACTGCTTCCAGAAAATCAGCCACACGATTCGGCGCGCCGCGCAACCGTTCGTGTATCCACGACCGCTGTAATACGTCTGCATACTCGGCGTAGATTTCCTGGTTATAGAGCAAAACAAAACGCCCCTCACGCCACGCCGCCACAATTTGGGCGGGTGACGCGTGGGGCGAGAGCAGGCCGGATACAATTACGCTTGTGTCGAGAACAATTCTCACGGCTGGATCGTTCGTTCCCTGCGCGACGTCTCTATTGCGCCTTGTACGATCTCGTCGATCTCATCGAACGGAATCTTTTCTGTGGCCGCGTAGACAACGTCTTGTGTCTCGCGCAGACGTTGGCGCACTCGATTTTTGGCTGCGCCGATCAGGTCCTGATAGCGCTGGGCGCTCAACAGAACGGCGTAGTCCCGACCGTATTTCTCGATTACAATGTCTTCGCGGTGTTCTACGGCCCGGCTTACAACAAGCCCCGTACGCTGTTTCAGTTCAGAGATGGGAATACTTACAGTCATCACGCGTTCTCTCCTGGAAAATCAGCCAAACCAGACAAAATCAGCCTGTCTACGGTAGCACATCAGGCGGGCAAATGTCAACGCCCGCGCAGCGCGTGATCGCACGCCATATCCACCCGCCCTACGCCTTTTGACTGCTCCACGGCGCGGGCGGGCAGTAGAATCAGGTTATGCATATTCAACGGGAGCGACATCTTCCCTGTTCCCGTCGTCCTCGAATGCAGCGGCCTGTTGATCGGAAAGCGGATCGTCGGCCACATCTTCGCCGTTGAGCAGCCGGGTCAAGATTTCCCGTGTTGCCCTCGATCCGGGCAATTGGTCTTCGTCCTCCAAAAAGGCCAGGCGCTGGATGATGCCGCGCAGCAGGGTGGGGTTGATGCGCACGATCTCCTGCGCCAATTCCAGCCAGCGGCGGCGCACGGCCTCGTTGCGGTGGTTGTGCAGCAATACACAGAGTCGGGCTGGGTGCGTACGGCCTGGGGCCACTTTCAGCAGGTCGTTGTATTCATTCGGTGCAATCGTAAAATAGAAGGAAAGCATTGGTGGCACCAGCTTACGCACCCGATCCCAAACCGGCTCAGTCTCCTTGACAATGGCAAAAAAGGCCCGGTAGTAGAGAATAGCCCGCGGATAGTTGTGGTGTGAAAAGTGGGCACCGGCGGTGGCCGCGCAATAGCTGGCCAGATACCACTCCATATCCATCAGGCTTGCTCCGGGCTGCTTCTCCAGGAGCAAAAGGTACATCATCTTGGCTGCCTTCAGAAAATAGACCCGCGCCCGCTCAAAGTCCGCTGTGCGCAGTTCCATCCCCTGGGCGTTGAGCCGGACAGCCTCTTGCAGGGAGGCTTCCTCATCCAACCGCCAGTTCACCAAGTCCTGTAAAACGATACGTGCGTCCAGGTTTTCGGCCAGGTGGCGCGGCAGTTGGTATCCGTTGTTCAGGCGCACGGGCACGGGGAGATCTGCTTGGGCAGTAACGGCCAATGCCCGCAATGCCCGCACCTCATCCTGCGCATCGGCATGGCCGAAGAGCATCTGGGCCAGGATTTCCTCGTCAATGCTCAGATTGCGCTGAAGCAATACGCTCAGGTAGACGCTTTCGCAGCGGCGCACAAAGTCCGTCAGGGAGAGATCGGGTAGAAGGGTCAACGTGTCCAGTTCCCAGGATTCAGGTTGGCTTGCCAGGACGCCCGCCTGTTTGAGCAGACGGACTACTTCCTGAATGTCGTCGCGGCTGCGCAGCAGATTGGCACCGTCGTACTGCTCTTTCAGACGCAGGCTCGCTTCGTCTAGGGTGTAGGCGGCAGGCTCAGTGTGGAGCAAGGCATAGAGTGCTTGCAGCACGTCCTGGCGGATTTCCCGGTCTACCAGTCGGTAGCCGGCCCCATTGAGCGCTGTGCGATAGTGCAGAGTCTGGTCAATTTCGATGTGGGCGCTGTGAGTAGTACGCAGGGAAACCAGCGCTTCGCCGGTGGGTTGGGGAAAGAGAACCATCTCCTTCTGTGTCTCCAGGAAATGGTGCAAATCCCGGAAGCCGAGAGCGCGGATCTCAATATCCGGGCGTTGGGCCGCCATCTCTTCAGCCAGACTGCTGAGCGGTACCTGCCTGTTGTCATAACGGGGCATCAACTGTTGCAGGGCCGAAAGTGCCAGTTGATAGGCTTCGTCACAACGGAAATCGCTGGGGTTTTCGTCGCGTTCCATCAATTTGTCGTAGATGACAAACTCATCACACGAACGCACGAGTAGATCGCTGGTGGCGTCGCGCAGGCCAATACCAACCACCCGATGACCATAGCTGCGCAGCTTGCGCGCAACCGCCGTAAAGTCGCTGTCACCCGTCACCAGGACAAAGGTAGCTATGGCTGGACTGGTCAGTGCAGTCTCGATCACATCCACAGCCATTACGATATCCGCGCTGTTCTTTTTCGTGTAGTTCCCATAGCGGAAGAGCTGGGTCAGGTCAATAGCCTGTTCCAATAGTTCCTGGCGATAGCGGCTGAAACGGGTCCAATCGCCGTAGGCTTTTTTGATCACGCAGCGGCCATAACGCTCGGACACTTGGATCAGTTTGTCAATATCACAACGGCCATAGGCCTCTTCCGCAGAAATGGCAATGTTTTCAAAGTCTATATAGATGGCAACCTGGTCCATTTTTTTGTCTTCCCTGTCGTCTATTGTTTTGTAATAACCATTTTTCATGCGCTTGCCTCTCAACTTTCCACGCAGTGGCCGAGCAGATTGGTACACCTACAGCCAACTTCTGATCCCCTCCCGAAACGGGTACACTTCGGGAAATTTACTTGATGAATCCTTAGCCGCGGACGCAGGAGATTGACACAATGGATCAGAATTTCATGCTCATCTCTGCTCAAAAACTGTAGATATAGAATACACAGTGAATGTTACGCATTTGATTACGCTATGCGTCATGAATTCGACTCCACGCTGCGCTAAGCGGTCGCGCAAAATAGACAGACGAATCCTGCGCAGGCTGACGGTAGGATCGTTCCGGGAACGGTTTTGGGTGGCGATAGGTTGGCAGGGAGTTTCCAAGCCGATAGGTCTGGTCTGGAAGCCAACGCCCGATTGCATTCTTTGCACATCTTCGCCAATTTGGGTAGACTGCTTTTGCTCTCAGTTGCCCTTGTGCGGCCGCACGCCCGCGCCAATCGGCAAATTCTAGTATCCTACGTGTATCTGACAAGCTTGTATCTGACAAAGGAGACGCCTATGCCATAACCAACAAACAGAGGGGAAGAGCGCAAGGCCCGGCTAGGAAGAGAAGTGTGAATGGGAAATAGCGAATGGTGAATTGTGAACGGCTTTGTCCGACCCAATCCCCAATCCCCCATTCCGGTCTCCTCTCCCCGGGTGACGAGGAAGGGGTTCCTGGCGGCGACGCCGGGCTAACCGGAACACTCCGGGAAAATCGAGAGATCAGCGGATGCCCCCAGGCCACGCCAACGGCCTGACCCGAAACCAGCCAACAACGAATGTGAGAATGGAACGCGGATTCAGCGGATTGGGCTGATCAACGCGGATAAACTATCCGCGTAAATCCGTAGTTTCCGCGCAATCCGCGTTCAATCTCCCCATTGCAAGCCACGGCGGTTCGGTTGTATTCCCTCCTTTGACAAAAAAGCAGCCGTACAAAACCGGCGCGCAAGCGCCGGAACAGACGCGGCAAGCGACGGCAAGTGGTCAGCGAACAGTAATCAGTTATCAGTGGGTTGAATCGTCCTAACGCGACTGATTACTCAATGTCATTAAGTTAGGGTTTTAGCGAGTTGATTTGTAAGCGAAAGCATATTTTTTTGGCCTAACTCTCAGGCGGCGAGGGACGGAACGGTTAGGACGGACAGGTTCAATAGTGGAGGTGAATTGGGTCCATAAGGCTTGCAA